>JBBKVR010000029.1:0-74088 GCA_037968575.1 Bdellovibrionales bacterium
GCAGTTCCCTTAACTGTTGATTATTTATATCTCCTTGTTGTTATTTATGTGTCTCTGACCGCTGCCTGTATCTTATCTTATAACATTTTGGGTATGAATTTTTTTGATGCACTTAACCACGCATTTACGACAGTCTCGACGGGCGGCTATTCAACTCATGATGCATCTTTTGGCCATTTTGATAATTTGGCTCTGGAAGCAACGGCCACCATATTTATGTTTTCTGCCGCTATTCCGTTTATTTTATATGTCCATCTGCTGCAAAAGGGGCGTTTCGAATTTTTCAAAGACGAGCAATTTAAAGGTTTTTTGTTTATTGCAATCTGGGCATCAATAATTATCAGTATCTCTCTTATTCTTTTGCCAGAGAAATTTTCATTCACGCATTTAATTCCTATTATTTTTAGTGTTGTGTCGGTTATGACGACGACGGGTTATGTTGTTGTAGATTACCAGAATTGGGGCTTGTTGGCTCTGGGCATTTTCTTTTTTCTTACCTATTTTGGCGGCTGTGCGGGTTCGACAGCTGGGGGTTTGAAAATATTTAGGCTTCTTATTTTATTCCGTGTGATTGCTTTGCAGCTAAAGAAGTTGATTTACCCAAAAGGTGTTTTCAGTGTTTGTTTTAACAACAAAAACGTCAAAATTGATCAGGTGATGTCGATTATGGCATTCTTTTTCTTGTATGTTTTAACTAATGTCGTTGTTGCGATTTTACTCAGCTTTACAGGAGTTGATTTTTTAACAGCACTAAGTGGTGCCGCGACTGCTGTCGCTAATGTTGGGCCAGGTCTCGGAGATACTATTGGCCCTTCTGGAAATTTTGCACCTTTATCTGATTTTGCAAAATGGACTTTAAGCGTTGGTATGTTAGCGGGGCGCTTGGAGATTTTGACAATATTACTGTTGTTTGTGCCTCATGTCTGGAGAAATTAGGCGTGAGCGTGACTTTGTCTTTTCAAATCATAAACTTCATGGAATGATGTGCCCGTTATGAAGATACTTATTATAGATCGCGATGAAGCCCACACTCAGCAAATGTCTAAGAGACTAGAGGCTATGGGGCACGAGGTTCTGGTTGAATCCAAGAGGGATGTGGCTGCACAGACACTTGCAAAAGAGTCTGTCTCGTTGGTTTTTATTGATCCTGCACCTTTATCTGAACCAAGGCAGGCAATTTCAGCCCTCAGAAGTGCAGCGCAAAGTGATCCTTATATTGTGATGATGGGACAAGACCCAAAGGAAGACTGGTTGTCCTCGGGTTCAAATATCTTTATAGAAAAACCGCTAAGTGGCGATACAGTTGAGCACACAACACTTCATGCTGGTAATTTCATGAATCTAAAAAACAAGTTAGCCAACCCAGACACTGATTTTCCATCAGGTGGAGGCATTATTGCAAAATCTGCTTTTAACGAACTATTCTTATCAGCCATAGAGCTAGCAGATAGGCGCAGAGACAAAACCTATTGCTTGTTTATTAGCGTCAATAATTACAAAGAAATTTTGGCGTCGGAAAGCCAAGACTCCGTTAAGCAGGTCACCGCCCGTTTGGCACATACGTTGGCAAAGATACGCCGTCAAAGTGATATTTTGGCACAAACGGATGATGCAGAATATGTGATTATGTTCTTAGGTGCCTCCCAAATTGATGAACCAGAAGAAGCGACACAACGTTTTATCGAGGCATTCTCGAGCATGTCAGATATGACATCGGGCGAAATTTCACCAGTCGAATTGTCATTTCATTTGATAGAGATTCCGACAGGTGTCTGCCACATTGAAAAGACCTTTAGGTTACAATCGCCATCTAAGTAGAAACCGACTTACCCACATTCTGTGGAAAACTCTAGCAATATCACTTCATCATGTTATGCTAAATATGATTCGTTTGGTTCGATTCTGAGCCATCCTTCCTAGATTAACTTGTAAAAAATAGAGCGGTTTAACGTGCTTTTTTGTCCAACGAGGGGGCTTTTGCCCGTTTGCAAAATTTTGACGCTATCCTTTGTAATTATTGCTTTTGGCATGATTTCGAGCACGGTTGTACATGCGCAAGATAATGTAGAGGATTCGATAGAAGAAGATGCTGGTTTTGACGGTGCATATGATGTTCGCAACATAGATCGCGAACCCGAATCAATAACCTTCGTTCCAGTTGGCGACAGAAATTTTCCTGATTTTTCTCCTAAGGGAATGATTATTGGCAATTTAATTGTGTTACCAAAATTGACAGTAACCGAAACGTATAATGACAATATATTTGCAAGTAGTGAAACAGGAGGTAGTGATGCTGTCTCGGATACATACACAACGCTTGCGCCTGCCATTAGTATCAGAACGATTAAAGACAGACACTTTTTCGGACTTCAGGCAAGCGCAGAAATTTTTCGTTACCTAGAAGAAGACTCTGAAGATAGAGAAAACTTCCTTGTGAGTGGGGGCGGACATTTTGAAATCAAACATGATTTGTTGCTTCCTTATAATGTGACCTACCAAATCGGACATCAGGACAGAAGCGATAATATTGCACGCGTGTTTACTGCAGAGCCATTGGAAATCGAAGAGTTTTCTACAGAGGCAGGTCTAGCCTACAAACCTAATCGTTTGGGCTTTCAAGGTATTGGACGCTTTATTGCTAAACGGTTCCAAGATGGTGTTTCAATAAATGATCCAAATTTCCAAGTCGTTAGAAGCGATGCAGACTTCAATACTGCTGAAGTTGAATTACAGACATCTTACGACTTTCATGCCAATCACTCAGTCTTCTTAAGGGGAACCGTTGGTAAAACCGAATATGAAGAAAGTATATTTGACGATAACGCGCAAGCCTATACGGGTGTGTTTAGAGATAGCGCAAACGGTCGCGTTCTTGCGGGCTTGATAACAAATTACAAAGGTATTTTATTGAGCGAAATTGGTGTTGGTTATGCAACCGTCGATTATGATTCAAATCAAATTGACGATGTTGAGAACATTGCTGTTGATGCAGATATAGATTGGAATATTACCAAACTTACAACCTTAGGCTTAGCCGCAACGCGCAGTATTATTCAGGATAATGAGATTGTACAGGGTATCGTGCAGACACGCGCAACCTTATCGGTTGATCATGAATTACAAAGAAGTCTTCTTTTAAATGGGTATATCACTTACTTAAATCGTGACTTCGAGAGCATTACACGCGAAGATGATCTTTATAGAATTGGACTGGGTATTCTTTATCGCCCAAGTCCATATTTTAATGTGGGGGCCGAATACATTCATACAACGCAAGATAGTACATCGCCTGGTAACGAATTTGATCAAAATGCATTTTTGGTGCGTGCTACAGCACAATATTAGAAGTAAATTCAACCACTTAACGGAGTTATCCTCGAATAATTAACCATAAAAAATAAAATGAAAATAGAGTGTTGTCAGAATGCTATAAACAATATTACTATAGATAGGGGCTTGATTCTCCTATGATTCTTACACGCTCCATGGTTCTCATGGCTATGAAAAATTTGAAACGAACATATTTCCTGATTTTGATTGCGGTCTTTATGACCGTGTCAGTCCATGTTGCTTTTGCTGCAGGGAACGATGACCCATTGGTTATTATCAGTACTGAAGAAACTACAGACCTAGTTCCTGTTAAGACCACTGAGACAACAATTGTAAAAACAGAAGTGTTGCCTCCCGCAACCGTTCAGACGAAAACAGTCATGAAGGGCGGCGATAAAGATTTAATTAAAACAGAGACAGTTATTGTTGAGGAAGAAATTATCTTTCCTTCGCAAATTGTTTCGGTGAAAAATGCTTACCGCATTGGCCCAAGCGACAAACTAGAAATCACAGTCTACGGCGAAGATGATTTATCCAAGACATATCTTGTTGATGGACAGGGTTATATATCTGTTCCACTTATTGGAAATGTTCGCGTAGCTGATTTAACACCCTTGCAAACCGAGAGGCTTTTGGAAGAAAGATTTTCAGAAGGCTATTTGGTTGACCCAAGTATCGCTATTGAAATTTCTGAATACAGACCGTTTTACATTATCGGTGAAATACGCCGTCCAGGTAGTTACAACTATATTGATGGTATGAATGTTTTAAACGCTGTTGCTGTTGGTGGTGGGTTTACCTACCGAGCAAAAACAGGCGCAGTTGAGGTTATCCGCCCCGTTAATGGTGAGAATCAGTCCTTTATGTTGAAGACAGGTGATCTTGTTCTGCCGGGCGACATTATCCGTATTAAAGAACGCTTCTTTTAAAATTCTGACATAAAGTTAAAGTCACAACAGGAAACTACAGGAATATGAACGCACAAACAGAATCAGGAAAACTAGCGCACCATTTCGACGAATTAGACGTCGATTTGCGCCGTTTGCTTATGCTGTTGTGGCGGCGCAAGTGGGTAATCCTAAGCTTTGTGCTTGTTGCTCTTATCCTCGCTGTTTTAATTACATTTACGCTACCTACGAAATATACAGCGCAAGCGCTTATTCGTATCCAAAGTGAGGGCATCAATCAGTCATCTATTAATTTAGAGAATTTCCTCTCTGAAAATCGTCTTGATACGGCTCTTGTTCTCAGCGAGGTTGAAGTTCTACGTTCTCGTCGTGTTGCGAGTTCAGTCATAGACCGCCTCGGCATGATAGATACCGAAAATCCTGTTCCAGCAACTGATAATGAGGGTGCGGGAGCAGCAGGCTTTAAGTCACTGACTGTATACAAACGTGAAATGGAAAGTGAGATTAATCCCGATATGACTAGGGAGAAGGCACGCGCTGTAAATGCGTTCCTTAATAACCTTGCTGTAAAATCCATACCTGGCTCTTATGTCATTCAAATTTCTTACATGGATACAAATCCAAAGCTAGCGGCCAAAGTTGCGAACACGGTTGTTGATGTTTATTTCGAACAGCGTTTGGAAGATAAATTCCGTGCAACACAAAAAGTTACACAATGGCTAGATAGAAGACTGACAACATTGCGCGACCAAGTGAGAGCGTCAGAGGAAGCTGTTGAACAATATCGCGCACAAAATGATTTAGTTCAGGGCGCAAGATACGAAATCAGTGCGCAACAAATCTCCGAATTGAATTCTCAGCTTGTTTTAGCAAAGTCGAAGAGAGCTGAAGCTGAAGCTCGCTTGAAAGATATGCAGTCATTTGCGAATAATCCTACTCTTGGTGAAGAGTCAATTGATGTAATGAATGCGCGCTTTATTCAGGATTTAAAGAGAACAGAAACAGATCTCTTGAGACAAAAAGCTGAACTTTCATCACGCTATGGGCCTAAACACCCTGCTATTCTCAATATTAATGAAGCGGTAGGAAACCAACGCTCTAAAATTCGTGAAGAAACGGCTAAGATTGCATCTTCTGTAAAGAATGAGTTGGAGGTTGCCGAAACCCGTGTTCAAGCTATGCAAAGAGCATTAGGCGAAGTTGAAAATGTCCGCGAAGGCGAAAACAAATCTATGATTAGTTTGCGTGAGCTTGAGCGTGAAGCCGAAGCAACACGAGTGCTTTACGACAATTTCTTAAATACTTACAAGAAGTCCGACCAGCAAGAGCAACTTGAAAGTGCTGAGGCAGAAGTTTTATCTTACGCATCTGTTCCTGAAGCTCCTTCATATCCGAACAAACCTCTGATTATTTCATTGGCGGCAGCAATTGCTCTCTTCATTGGGATTACTTTCGTGCTTATTCTTGAAAAATTGGATAACGCTTTCCGTAGCGCATCACAACTCGAAGGCAGTACTGGTTACCCATGTTTTGGACTTATTCCTGTCGCAGAAGGTGGAAGCAAAGGCGGTATTGCAGATTACATTCTGAACAAACCCTCGTCGGCGGTGGCTGAATCGGTTCGGACATTGCGTATGGTCTTAAACTTGCGCGCTGGTAAGGACAGAGACGCACGTCCAAAGGTTGTGACAATCACATCATCTTTGCCTGCAGAAGGTAAGACAACGCTCTCAGCATGGTTGGCGCGTGCAGCTGCAAAGTCAGGTGAAAGGGTTATTGTTATCGACTGTGACCTTCGTCGTCCAAACCTGCACCGTATCTTACGCAAATCAAATGACTGTTCGCTTGTTGATTACCTAAAAGGCGATGCAGCACTTGATAAGGTGATTAATAAAGATGACCCATCAGGCGCGCATGTGATTTATGCGCGTACTGTTGCCAATAGTGCATTGGACTTGGTTTCATCTGAGAAAATGCGCAAACTAATTGCTTCTCTTCGCCAAGCCTACGATTTAGTTATCTTGGATACACCAGCAAGTCTTGCAGTATCGGATGCCCGGACACTTGCAACTGAATCAGACTTTACGCTGTATGTTGTTGAGTGGGATAAAACACCACGCGAAGTTGTGACAACAGGCGTGAAACAATTCTCTGACTTTGATTACGAGAACTTGGCTTTTGTTCTTTCAAGCGTTGATGTCAAACGCCACGCACGTTATGGCTATGGCGATACAGCCTACTACTACGGCCGCTTCAAAGAGTATTATCACAACAATTAAATTTTATTGCGTATCCTCATAAGGTTTTGCAACTCTCAAAAAACTTCCTGGATAATCTTTATCGTATTTTGACATGATACGATCATAAGCACTTGAATGAACAAGCTCTGTAATGGCTGCATTCAAGAAAGATTTGAGTTCTGGTTCGTCAATATCAATCGCCAGAACATTACCGTATGTACGTAAGGGTGTTTCAAGTTCCAGAAGACGCAGCTTATCTTTGCCGTTTTCCTTCTCATAATTTTGAATCATGACACGTGGAAAAATAACAAAATCAGTTTTCTTTGTTAGAACATTCATAATGTTGTCCGCAGGTGTACCCAATGGTGGTAATGGCACGCCTTTAACTTTCGAAAGCTCAGTTTCCTTAATAGTTTCCAAGACATCACCTTCTGTGTAGGCAGTCGAGAACTCACTCTTATTCAAGTCTTTTACGGTTAGAGGGCGGTCAGATGGAAATCTTTCGTCTCCTGCGCGGGTAATCACATCAAATGTCCAGTAGGAAAATGGCGTTGTATATGCCATATACTTGGCGCGTTCAGCATCAGCAGCCATGCCAGCACAAAAGGCATCTATTTTATTGGAACGAAGTGATGTTGGAATTTGTCCCCAATCAACCTCGGCAACCCAATCAACTTTGATGCGTGCCATACGTGCCATCTCTTCAATGAGCTCAACAAACAGACCCTTCATTTTCCCTGTTTCAGGATCACGTGTGACACCAGGTTCCCACGCTCCAAATCCACAACGTAAAGTGTCAGTTTTTACCAAACGTTCGTAAGCTGTCTCTGCAAATGCAGGAAAGGGAATTGAGCAAACAAGTAATGTTAGGAGTAATTTTCTCATCGTTCTGCTCCATAAGGTTTTGCGACGCGAAAAATAGATTCTTTATAAGTTTCATGTTTGTCGATAATTCGATCTAATGTTCCAGATAATAAAAGATCGGTATATGCGTGTGTTAACATTTGACGAAACTCATCCTCACCTCTCTTAATCCCAACTATGTTTGGATAGACTTTGATTGGCTCCGAGGTAATTCTCTTTATTTTGTCTGGGTTATGTTTATTGAAGTCTCCATAAGTAAACAGGTCATATATGACTGCATCTGCTTTTTTGAGATCAAGACTGACGAAAAGCTCTGCTGGACTTATTAATTGTGGAATTTCATAGGCTTTGGATTTAGGAAAAATTTTACGGCGAACGGTTGCTGTGGCTCCTCCTTCGAGTACAGCAATCGTGTATTTTTCATCATTTAAGATATCAATATTCTTATCAAATCGATTGTCATCTACACGAGAAAACCCATATAGAGGAAGATAAAATAGAGGCATAACAAAATCAATTTGTCGTGCTCTCTCGCCTATTAACCAACTTGCGCCACACATTGCATCTACACGACCACTCTCTAAAGCAGCAGGATAATCACCGAGACCAATCTCTTCTGCAAAAACTATTTCCAAAGATAGTGTTTTGCCCAATTCCTGCATAAAGTCATGGTATATCCCGTTTAGCTCTCCTGTTTTTGGGTCTTTTATAATAGCTGGATACCAAGAAAAATAACCACACCGTAGTTCCCCAGTACGCATCACACGGTCATAAACAGACTCTTTGGTACTTTCTGTCTTGGCGTCTTCCTTGCATCCAACAAGAGAGATAGTAGTCGTAAAGACCAACAAAATTAGGAGTAATCTTTTCATTTTATTTTCTCGTTTTTCCAGTGTGAACCCGATTTATAGGACATAATTTTGAGAAAAGCCATAAAGATAGGTTTTAGGTCTCATTTCCAAAAATCTTGACAGTAATTGTATTTAGGATAATAGTCCTAACCTATCAACGCGATGAGTCCGCCTTCTAACCCGAAGCGCGGATTTTTTATTTTTTAAAAATTAAGGAGATCCCTATGAGTACTTTGCTTCCACGCGATGCGAACAACAGCCCTATACCTGCACTACGCCTTTTAAATAATGGGGCACATGTTATTTCAGCCACAAGTAGTGCCTCGGTTAAAAATACAAACGGGTTTAACATGCAAACCCAAATTATCAGTATTTATGCAACAGCACCTATTACTATTGCTTTTGGTGAGTCCGATGTTGTGGCCACGTCTTCCGACCATTATTTTCCAGCGGGCGTGTATTACGACTTGGCAATCGGCGGTGAGGGTGTTGATCACACGCCTTATATGGCTGTTCTTGCTGTTGACGCAGACACAGAGGTTTATATTTCAGAGAAAAATTAGGCGACAGTTTTGCGTGACTTGAAGGCAGTGGTGATTGTGCTGTCGTCAAGGTAATCAAGTTCACCACCAACAGGAATACCGCGCGCCAAACCAGTTACATTGATATTGTTATCTTGTAATCTATCGGCAATGTAGTGGGCTGTCGTTTGCCCGTTCACTGTTGCGCTTAATGCCAAGATGATTTCTTTAATGGATTCGTTGTCTGCGCGAGAGATAAGGGAATCTACTCCCAAATCTTCAGGACGCACACCATCTATGGCCGAGAGTAGACCACCTAGCACATGATAAAGTCCCTTGTAGTGGCCAGAGCGTTCAATTGCCCAGATGTCGGCAACGGATTCGACAATACATAAAGTTGATCTGTCACGCAGTTCGTTCTGGCAAATTCCGCATGGTATAGCTGTATCGAGGTTATTACACTGTGGGCAGGTTTGCACCTTTTCGGCGGCATCAGATAGAGCGCGTATTAAGGGCTCCATCACACTTTGTTTCTTGGTGATAAGGTGCAGAGCGAAGCGTCTTGCGCTGCGCGGTCCAAGGGATGGTAGTCCGCCTAGGAGTTTGATTAGATGATCGAGGCCGTGTTCACTCATATTTTTAAAAAACTTCAGGTGCGTTTCGTTTCAACCCAATTTTCAATGTGCAAACGCTTTTCGTCAATGCCTTTCTCAAGTAAACGCGTGTGGCTATGGACAACCATAGCCTCGGGGCCACAGATATAGGCACGGTAACCTGATAAACCATCAAACTTGTTAGCTGCAATATCGCTGATGAATCCATGTTCTATTGAAGAGTCAGAAGATTTGTCCTCAGAAGTTGCTCCAACATAATGAAATCTCGAATCTGTTTTGGAGAGTTTCTTGAAATGGTCATGAAGATAGAGACCTTTCTCATCACGTGCGCCATGAAAGAGATAAACAGGATTTTTACGGTCTGTTGAAAGAGCGATTTCACAAATTGCTTTTATTTGTGCCAAACCCGTCCCCCCCGCAATAGCGAGGATTGTTTTTTTACAAGTAGATTTAAATTTTAAATCTCCGCAAGGGCCTGCAATTTCTACACTAAAACCAACCTTCATATCTTGAATAAGGACACGCGATAGTCCGTGACCTTTCCCAATGTGAAATTCGAGAATGGTGTTCTTGCCGTTAATGGGCGTATTGGCAATGGAGTAAGGGCGAGCTTCTTCATTGTCCAGATTGATGTAGAAGGCTTGTCCTGCACTGTAAGACACAGGTTTTGTAGTCTCAAACGTTAAAATGGCCACAGTATCTGCAGCCATTTGTCTGTTTATCAGTTTAGCTTCAAAGGATTTAATTGTTAAAACCTTTTGGTTTTGGTGCGATGTAGCGGAACAGAGAAGATGCCAATGCCATATTGGTTTTGATATCAAATAATTCGATTTCTGTTTGCATGCCTTGAGAATCTGCCACAGTCCATTGTTTCAACTGGTAAGGTTCTTTGCTAAAGCCCAAAGTAATTGCACCTGCTTGCGGGTCATTCTTTTGAGTCACTTTAATGTGAATCATGTTTGGTGAGTGAGAAACGCCTTCAACTTTAACGTCGCCACCTAATTTAATATTGTCGCGCAAGATAAAGTCAGCCAGTGTTTGGCCAATAGGTGCATTTGTTTGTTGTTCCAGCTCGCTGTCATAGAAATAAATGAACGCGCCATCAGCAACAACGAAATCCTGAATTGGTGGATCATATTCAAAACGCAGTTTGCCAGGACGATTAAGGTAAAAAGTACCCGTTGCCTGCATACCGTTTGATTTCTGAACAAAGCGTGCTTTCACTGTCTTCAGAGATGATAAATATTGCTCTGCTTGGCGTATTTCTGGCGCAGCATAGCCTTGTGCAAAAGCTGTGACACTTGCAAGAACTGCAAAACATAACAATGTTAAAAACCCGTATTTCATATTTCACCTAATCTATAGAATTTTCTATATCCTTGGCCCCATAAAAGAAAGGGGCATTATTGTTTTTATTTATATCTCTTCATACGAGTGGCGAACGTTTAACCCTTCGCACAGTTCACTTTGTGTAGGGAAACAAGCAGTAATCCAAACAAGATAAACGCACCCGCTTGATGAGTGGCGGCCAGCAATATTGGGACGCCCATCAATAATGTTCCCATACCTAATAATATTTGAATGAAGGTCATTCCTGCCAATGCACCTGCGTTTGCACGCCACGCAAATGTCAGGATGAAGAATCCTGCCAGAATAGCAATCCAACGATGAGTAAATTGAATAGAGGCAGGAATCTCATAAATACTTTTCAAACTTTCAACTTCGGGGGGCATCAATTCACCACCCATTAAAGGCCACGTATTATAAACTAGTCCGCCATTAGTGCCTGCTACGAACGCGCCCCATATGATTGTTAGGAATAGTAAGAATAGTGAAACAAAGCCATGACGTTTGATGCAGAAATTTTTCATACTCCATGAAGCGCGCTGGTATTTGATATCAAGTATCGTCCAAATCAGACACCCGAAAATAATAACTGCTAAAACTAAATGCGCAGCAAGCCTGTAATGGGACACATCTGTGCGCTCGGACAGCCCACTCATCACCATAAACCAGCCCATTGCCCCTTGCGCGGCACCCAATAAAAGGATGAAGAGGAGGCGCGGTTTAAATCCTTGCGGTAAACTGCCACGAAACCAGAGCCATGCAAGTGGTAACGCATAAACCAAACCAATTAAGCGACCCCATAGACGGTGGAACCATTCCCAAAAAAAGATTTGTTTGAAATCGCTCAATTCCATCCATGAATTGACTTGGCTATATTCGGGAATTTCTTTGTAGAGATTAAAGACGCGTTCCCACTCAACTTCGCTCATTGGTGGTAGCGCACCTATTAACGGACGCCACTCTGTCATGGATAATCCTGACTCAGTGAGGCGTGTAATGGCACCAATAATTGCCATGGCAAGGACCATAAAGGCAGTTGTTCCAAGCCAAAGAAGAACTTTATTGTGATTTTGGGTTGATTTTATCATCGCTTTTCGTGTTTTATAGCGCGCATGAGCAATAAAAACCAGACCCATCATAAAACAGACGCAATTATCATCGGTGCAGGACCTGTTGGGCTTTTTTCCGTGTTTGAATTGGGTCTGCTAGATATGAAGGCACACCTTGTCGATATTCTTGATAAACCTGGCGGGCAATGTGCAGAGCTTTACCCTGAGAAACCTATTTATGACATTCCTGCGTGGCCTGTGATTTCGGGACAAGAGCTCACCGATAGATTGATGAAACAGATTGAGCCTTTTGAGCCGACATTTCATTTACAGCAAATGGTGGAAAGCCTCACAAAGCTTGATAATGGTCACTGGCAATTAATCACAGATATAGGCGAAACTCTCGAGGCGCCTGTTGTTATTATTGCCGCTGGTGGCGGATCGTTTGTTCCTAAGAAACCAAATATTCCTGGTTTGGAAGAATTTGAAGGAAAGTCCGTTTTCTACTCTGTCCGTGAAGTGGAAAAATTCCGAGGCAAAAAACTACTAATTGCAGGCGGTGGAGATTCAGCTCTTGATTGGACTTTAAATCTTCAGTCAATCGCATCTTCATTGTCACTTGTTCATCGTCGTGATGATTTTCGTGCGGCACCTGATAGTGTTAAAAAAATGCAGCAGTTGGTGGCTGACAGAAAAATGGATTTGTATGTTGGCGACATTAAAGAGCTGCACGGCATAGATGGCCAACTTGAAAAAGTAATCGTTCAAAAACGTGGCGAAGACCCATATGCGATTGAGTGTGATACGCTTCTTGCCTTTTATGGCTTAACGATGAAACTTGGACCTATTGCTAATTTTGGTTTGAATTTGCATGAGAATCTTATCCCTGTAGATACAGAAAAGTTCGAGACATCCGAGCCAGGTATTTTTGCGATTGGTGATATCAATCATTATCCGGGAAAATTGAAACTTATTCTCTCAGGCTTCCATGAGGCAGCTTTAATGTCGCAACAGGCGTTTCGTTATATTTATCCTGATAAGAAATTGCGCTTTCAGTACACAACCTCTTCGACCGACCTTCAGAAAAAACTAGGTGTTGCAGAAGACAAGGATAAAGCTAAAAGCGCGGCGTAATCTAGTCTTGGTAGCTTTTCAAGTTTACTTCACCTCAGACATGTGAAAAATTGACTTAATGCAATTTGATATCTTTATATCGGCGCGCGATGGCTATGTTCAAACATGGGCAAATAAGGAATACCTCCTTAAACTTGCCGCTGTTCCCGTGGTTATCAAGCTCATCTGTTTTTTTGTAGCTTATGCGCTGGGTATAGACCAGACGAGCTTCACTTATCCATTGATGATGTTACCTGCTTATTTTGCAGAAGGCTGGTTGATTGCCCAATTCCTTCGCACGTTGATTACGGGCGAGGTGTGGCCCGTAAAACTTGAAGGTGATCCAGAGAAACATTTTGAGAAATACCTCGCGCGTGCTCGAGGTATTTTAGCTGCCATTATCACCTTCGTTCTAATTTCAGTTATACATGGTGGGCTAATGGTCACATTGTTGGATATGCGCGAAATGATGCTGGCACAAACCGAAGATGGTCAATATACGGGTAACCCAATGGTTGTGTTTGTTGGATTTGTAGGACTGTTTGTTGCTTTGTGGGCGTTTAGATTGTTTTGGCTCCATATTCCTATGTTGGTTTTGATGCCAGTTAAAACATATTTGAAATCTCTGCCAGGCTTGATGCCTTCTATTCATATGCTGGCCACATGGTTGCTGACAATCATTCCTATCTTCTTTCTGCTGATATTTATTTCAGGGATTCTTTTGTCCTCATCAGGGGGAAGTCTAACCGAAGCACCACAGCCAATTGCGTTCATTATTATTACGTTGAATATTATTGGTGAGCTTCTCACTAAAGTGATTTCGGCTGTAGCTATCGCATCTCTTCTTTATCCTTTGTTTGTATCTTACGGCATTAAGCCTGTTCACCTTCGAGGACCACAATCTTGAAAATTTTTGTAACTGATCAAGGTGGCAAAAAACATGAACTGCCTGCCATTGAAGGATGGCGTGTGATGGAAATTATTCGTGATTATGGGCTTCCAATTAAAGCAGAATGCGGTGGTGCATGTTGTTGTGCGACGTGCCACGTTTATGTGGCTGATCAATGGCTTGAGAAATTACATAATAAAACGACTGAAGAAGACAATATGCTTGGCGAGGCCGCAGATGAAGAAGATAATTC
Organism: Bdellovibrionales bacterium; assembly: GCA_037968575.1. Classification (GTDB taxonomy): domain Bacteria; phylum Pseudomonadota; class Alphaproteobacteria; order Micavibrionales; family Micavibrionaceae; genus UBA2137. Next base: position 13,980 of record JBBKVR010000029.1, read on the forward strand.
GCGCCTCTCGTGCCAGATTTTGATGAGTGGTGAGTTGGATGGCTTGGAAATTACATTAGCAGAAAGCGCACGCCCTTAAGTATTTCTACTGTATTGTAATCTCTGTATTGGCGTAGCCAAATTCACTGAGAGAAATAATTTTCTTACTGGCCACATAAACCGAGTGTAACCGTCCATCCAATTCTTTTTTCCAAAAATCAAGAAATCCGAATAATTCTGGAAATTTTGGTGCCATATCGTATTCTTGCCAGATATAACTTTGCAGGAACGATGGGTGATCCGGCATATGATAGAGAATTTCGGCAGTGGTTAGGCGATATTGTCCAAGAAGTTGTTTACTTAAGGATGAGTCACTTTTTTTAAAGTCCATTATCAAAGCCCTCCTAAAAAATCGAAGTCCTAAAAACGAGATTCCTCTCCCGCACTATACAATTATAACATAATTTGCTTGTAAACTGCGAAAATGCTTGAAAATCAGCGTGGATAAAAATGAGTCTGGATTTCATTGAGATATGTGCTAAATATCTGTATAGTAAAGAAATATACACTTAAGTGACCGTTATAAAAAACGAGAGAGACTATGACAAAATCAGATCTAATCCAAAAATTGGCCGACAGAAATCCACACCTCTACTTGCGTGATATCGAAAAAATCGTCAACACTATCTTTGATGAAATTACCGATGCTTTGGCTGAAGGTAACCGTGTTGAACTTCGTGGCTTTGGTGCCTTTTCAGTAAAACATCGCGAATCTCGTACTGGGCGTAATCCACGCACAGGCGAGAGCGTTCAAGTTGAGGCTAAAAACATGCCTTTCTTCAAAACAGGAAAAGCATTGCGCGAGCGTCTAAACGACGAATAAACCGTATCTAATCGGAAAGAAATCTTATGGCCTTCCTGCGCTGGTTAGTTACAGCCATTATTGCAATCCTTGTCCTTGGGTTTACGCTTAGTAATCTTGAGCGTGTTGATGTGAGTATTACACCGTTCCACGATCCATATTCTCTACCCCTCTATTTTGTCATTCTTGGTTCGGTTGCTCTTGGATTTATATGGGGTGGTATTTTGGTCTGGATGAATGCCTCACCTTCGCGCAAGGAGGCCAGACATTGCCGTAAAAAGGCTGAACGCTTAGAAAAAGAATTAGAAGAAGAACGCGAAGCGCACACACCTATACATAAAGAAATTATAGAAGCCGAAGTCACTGATGTCTGATCCAAAAATCTTTTGTGCTGCTGATACAACTGATATTGAGAGTGCTAAATCTCTTGCTCAAATTGTTGAAAGTGCGGGTGCAGGACTAAAGCTTGGCTTAGAATTTTTTAATTCACATGGCCCCAAAGGTGTAGCAGCTGTTCAAAACACTGCACCCAACTTACCCATTTTTCTCGATTTAAAATATTATGATATTCCCAACACGGTTAAAGGAGCGGTGAGTTCTGTTCTGGCAAATGTTCAACCGGCCTATCTAAACGTTCACGCCAGTGGTGGGCTGCCTATGATGGAAGCGGCACGCGAAGCATGTGGCAACAAAACAAAGCTTTTAGCGGTGACAATCCTGACTAGCTTTGACCAAGAAGCATTTTCACAAGCGGGTTACGCGGGTGAAATTGCCGAACGCGTTGAGGCGCAAGCCAAGCTTGCACAACAAGCAGGAATGGATGGGATAGTTTGCTCTCCATTGGAAATTGATTTGGTGAGAAAAGCATGTGGCGATGATTTTGCGCTCATGGTTCCGGGCATTCGTCCCGCTGGCTCAGACAAAGGGGATCAAAAGCGTGTGATGACTCCTAAGCAAGCGCTTGATGCCGGTGCAACGCATTTGGTGATTGGACGTCCAATCACAGGTGCAGAAGACCCCGCACAAGCCATTCGTGATATTCTCACTACCCTTTAAAGAAAATTAAATGTCGATATTTTGAGCTTTAAGGGCGTTTTCCTGAATAAACTCACGACGTGGCTCAACAACATCACCCATCAATGTCGAGAAGATATCATTGGCATCTACTGCGTCCTCAACGTGGACTTGTAGTAGCGTGCGCGCATCAGGATCAAGCGTTGTTTCCCACAGCTGGTCAGGATTCATTTCCCCCAAACCTTTATAGCGCTGGATTTGCAAACCTTTGCGTGCGTAAGCAATTATTTGCTCATAAAGAGCCTGTGGTCCATCAATTTCTCCCAAGTCTTTATCTTTGGCAACCAACTTACCCTTGCCTGTGAAGGTTTCTTTCAAGAATTTGGACGCTGTATTTAGGCGTGTCGCATTAGGAAGTCGGGTATGATCAAGACTAATGCGCGCTTGATCTGTTACTCCCCGAATTAGGCGTCTAAACACATAACCACCAACGGGCGTAAACTCACCAGTCCACTTATCTTCGTTTTTACGGGCATAAGCATTTAGTCTTATAGCTACATCAGAGGCCAATTTTTCACCAAGTTTTGTGTCTTCTTCTAACTCAGGAGAAAATGCCCCGGCAATAGCAGCTTGTTCAACAATTTGAGGGAAGCCCGTGCGAACAGATACGGCCTTGATGGCTTCGGACATCTTACGTGAGCGTTCAATCAAATCTCTGAGGTCTTCACCAGCATGTTGTGAGCCTGTGGAATCAACATAAACAAGGTCTGAAAGAGCGTTGGAAATCAAATACTGATCCATCGCATCATCATCTTTCAGATACATCTCAGTTTGCCCTCGCTTCACTTTATAAAGCGGTGGTTGGGCAATATAAAGATAACCTTCTTCAATGAGGGCTGGCATGTAACGATAGAAAAATGTCAGCAAGAGAGTCCGAATGTGAGATCCATCAACGTCCGCATCAGTCATGATGATGATTTTGTGATATCTGGTTTTCTCAACATTAAATTCATCGTGAATACCTGTTCCTAAGGCTGTAATCAGGGTTCCCAGTTCCTGACTTCCGAGAATTCTGTCGAGTCGTGCGCGTTCTACGTTTAGAATTTTACCACGTAGTGGCAAGATAGCCTGATTCTTACGATTACGTGCTTGTTTGGCAGAACCACCAGCAGAATCCCCCTCAACTATAAAAATTTCAGAGAGAGCAGGGTCGCGCTCCTGACAGTCAGCGAGCTTCCCAGGTAGATTTGAGATATCCATGATGCCTTTGCGCCGAGATAATTCACGCGCCTTGCGTGCAGCTTCGCGCGCGCCAGCAGCCTCAGATATTTTTGTAACAATACGTTTTGCTTCGGCAGGATTTTCTTCCAGCCAGATATTCAAGCCTTCAGATATTTTTTGCTCAACAACAGGACGCACCTCGGAAGAGACAAGCTTATCCTTTGTTTGAGAGCTAAATTTTGGGTCAGGAACTTTAATAGAAAGAACACAGGTCAAACCTTCACGGATATCTTCACCAGTGATGCTTGTGTCTTTCTTTTTGATGAGATTGTTTTCTTCAGCGTATTTACCAATAACGCGCGTTAAGGCAGAGCGTAAACCCGCCAAGTGAGTACCGCCATCACGCTGGGGAATATTATTTGTAAAGCAGAGCGTTGTTTCATGGTATGCGTCTGTCCACACCATCGCACATTCGACGGTTGTGCCGTTATCTTCGCCCATTGTTGAAATGGGTTCTTTGAATAAAGTTTGCTTTGATCTGTTGAGATACTCAACAAAGCTTTCTATCCCGCCTTCGTAGTGAAGTTTAATTTCCTTTGGTTCGTCTTCGCGGTCATCGCGAAGGATGATGTTTACACCAGAATTTAGAAACGCCAGTTCACGCAATCTGTCTTGTAGGGTCTTAAGATCGAAATCAATCATCGTGAAAGTTTCAGTAGATGGCATAAACGTAATTTCAGTTCCTTTTTTGCCGTTGGAATCGCCAACAACTTTTAGAGGAGCCTCTGATTCACCATGCTTGAAACGCATAGTATGCTCTTTACCGTTTCTCCAGATGCGCATATCCAAACGTTCAGACAGGGCGTTGACAACGGATACACCCACACCATGCAAACCACCTGAAACCTTATAGGAGTTTTGGTCAAACTTACCACCAGCATGAAGCTGGGTCATAATCACCTCAGCTGCTGAGATGCCTTCTTCTTTGTGCATGTCGACAGGAATACCGCGACCATTATCGCGTACAGTGACAGAACCATCAGCATTTAGAATCACATCAACACGGTCACAGTGACCTGCTAGCGATTCGTCAATCGCGTTATCAACAACCTCGTAAACCATGTGGTGCAGACCAGATCCATCATCGGTATCCCCGATATACATTCCTGGGCGCTTGCGAACAGCTTCAAGCCCCTTAAGAACCTTAATGGAATCGGCACCATATTCTGCGTTTTCTGTTGAAGTGTTTTCAGCCATAGCTTCAGCCATTGAATTTTCACCTTAAGTTATTCAAATCAATAGATTTTTTTGAGTTTTTAAAACAAGCCTTTTTATAGCATATATGAAGGGTCAAACCTAGGAAAAACCCTTATTATCTTTGGGTTTTCCCCTGTTTCTAAGCCTTTGATATGGAGCCGTTTTTAACCTCGTAAAAGTCAGCTTTTTTATTAAGCGAATTAAAGAGAGATTTTTCGGTGCCTGTGAGCCAAACTTGTCCGCCAAGCTTCTCCAAAAGGGTATAGAGTGAATCACGTCTGCTTTCATCTAGGTGCGCGGCAACTTCATCCAACAAAAGTAATGGAGGGGCACCTCTTTCCTGTGCAACAAGCCAGCAATGGGCAAGAATAAGGCCAATAAGGAGAGCTTTTTGCTCTCCAGTAGAGCATTGACTGGCAGCCATGTTCTTTTCTTTATAAGTGACATCCAAATCGGTTCTGTGTGGGCCAACGCTGGCACCGCCCGATACAGCATCAAGGGAGCGTGCTTTTTTTAACATGCTTTTGAAATTGTTTTCGATGGAAAGAGCAGGTTCTTTGTTGAGTTGGTTTTCTATTAAACCAAGAAGGTCAATCTCTGCTTGTGGGAATATGTGTTCAGTATCAAGCGTGTTCTTCTCAATCGCGTATTTTAGGCGGTCCATATAATCGAGTCGTGATGCAGCAATCGCTATACCTGTTTCTGCCATTTGACTCTCTAACCCATCCAGCCAAGCAGGATCTGCGGCTTCTTGTTTGTCTTTGAGTAAACGGCTTCGTTGGTACATCGCGTTTTCGTATCGTCTTACGCGCCCCGCATGGGCTGGGTCATGGGTAAGGATAAGCCGATCAAGAAAACGTCTACGTTCACCTATGCCTTCTCTAAATAGTCCGTCCATTTGGGGTGTAAGCCAAAGAGCTGCTAGATAATCGGAAAGAGCGGTTTGAGCTTTGGCAGGTTCACCCTGAATATTGATTTTGCGTTTTTCGGTTTGAACATCAAAAGCTGTCCCAATAGCAATTTCACCGTACTCGGTTTGAGCTTTGGTAAATACCGTCCATGGAGTTTCAGAGTCTTGTCTTTGAATATCACTTAACTTGGCATTACGTATCCCACGCCCAGGCGTGAGAAGGGATATGGCCTCCAAAATATTTGTTTTACCAGCACCATTTGGTCCTGTGAGAACGACGAAGCCAGAGTTTAAAGATTCGAGGGATGTTGCTTCATAGTTTCTGAAATCAGAGAGGCGTAAATCAAGAAGATAGGACATGGAAAATCCTGTTAGAAAAAGACTCTGCTATGAAATTCGGTGTGCTGATGTTTTTTAAACGCGTAATGGCATCAAAACAAAAAGCGCAGACGGGTCGCTGGAATCTTGAATAATTGTAGGTGATGCGGAGTCGGCCAAAATAATACGGCAGCCGTTACTATCAATAAGCTGCGTGATATCCAGCAGATAACGTGCATTGAAACCAATCTCCATATCGGGGGCATCAGATTTAACCTCAATATCTTCTGTTGCACTACCTGATTCGGGGGAGTTTGCTGATAAAGTTACAGTCTTACCTTTAAGTGTAACTTTAATGGCACGTGATTTTCCGTCAGAGATAGTAGATACACGGTCAATTGCTCTGGATAGTAGTTGAGCGTCAACATCAACAATCTTATCGTTGTTAGCAGGAATAACACGCTGGTAATCAGGAAATGTTCCATCAATCAATTTGGTTGTGAGAACAACATGGTCGAAGGAGAAACGAATTTTGTTCTCTGACAAGCTAATGCGGATATCATCTGCGGCTTCTTCAATTAGTTTTCTAAGCTCACCAACGGCTTTGCGCGGGATAATAACCGCAGGCATTGTTTTTGCACCTTCAGGTAGAGGCATGTCAAAACGCGCCAAGCGGTGTCCATCTGTGGCAACGGCGCGAAGAACTTCAATACCTTCATGCTCTGTAGCGTGCAAATAAATACCGTTCAGGTAGTAGCGCGTTTCTTCTGTAGACATTGCAAATTTTGTACGGTCGATAAGTGTACGCAAGTCAGCAGCTGGAATTGAGAAACTTGTTTCCAAATCATCGGCACCAATTTGCGGAAAGTCAGCAACAGGTAGACAAGATAGTTTAAAGTGCGCGCTACCTGCTTTTACAGTCATAACATTTCCTGCAGCATCAACTTCAAGCTCTACGGTGCTACCATCAGAAAGTTTACGAACAATATCATGTAATGTTTGCGCAGGAGCGGTTGTTGAACCAGCAGCTGTAACATCAGCCGCTACAGATTCATTGATTTCCAAATCCATATCAGTTGTTTTTAGACCTAAAATACCATCTTCGGCGGTCAGTAGGACATTTGCCAGAATAGGAATGGTATTTCTCCTCTCAACAACGCTGTGAACGTGGTTTAGAGAGCGGAGAAGCGCAGCGCGATCAATGGACAGTTTCATGGACTTAATATTCCTTCATTCTTCAGCAATAAATTCGAGTGGCTAAACTATAGCACAGCATGCAAAAGAGCCAAGTAGTTTCCCACATTGGCTCTTAATGTTTCCCCAAGCATTTCATAAGAAATTTATAGGTTATTTTAGTGGCTATCAGCCTGTTAGGGCGCGACGTAGAACATCACAGTCTTGTGCGATTGCCGGATCCTCTTCCATCAACTCTTCAATCTTACGTACGGCATGCATCACAGTTGTGTGGTCACGACCACCAAACTTACGACCAATCTCTGGAAGTGAGCGTGCAGTAAGTTGTTTTGAGAGATACATCGCGACTTGTCTTGGGCGCGCAACATTTCTTGAGCGACGCGCAGAGTGCATGTCAGTCAATTTCAGGTTGTAATGCTCAGACACACGTCTTTGAATTTCATCAATTGTAATGCGACGGTCGTGTGAGCGCAGAAGGTCTTGAAGAACATTTTGTGTTGTCTCTAGCGTTACTGGCTCACGTGTTACATCAGCGTGGGCTGCGATACGGTTTAGCGCACCCTCAAGCTCACGAATATTTGACGTGACCTTCAATGCCAAGAATTCAAGAACAGCTTCAGGAACATCAATACCCAACATATCACGCTTGGCTTTTAGAACACCGAGACGCAACTCATATGTGCTTGGTTGAATGTCTGCAACGAGACCCCATGACAGACGAGAACGAAGACGTTCATCAATGCCCTGTAAGTCAGATGGTGCGCGATCAGCTGTGATGATGATTTGTTTGTTCAAATCAATCAATGCATTGAATGTGTGAAAGAATTCTTCCTGTGTTGATTCTTTACCGCTGATGAACTGAACGTCATCAATCATAAGCACATCAACAGAACGGAAAAGCTCTTTAAAGGAAACAGTATCTTGAGCACGGATGGCTTTCACAAACTGGAACATGAATTTCTCAGCTGACATATACATCACTGTTTTTTGTGGGTGTTTCTCACGGAGTTCCCACGCAATAGCATGCATCAAGTGTGTTTTACCAAGACCAACACCCCCATATATGAAGAGAGGATTGAATGGCATTGATTCTGATTCAACCAAACGGAGAGCAGCTGCATGTGCTAAAGCATTTGATTGACCAATGACAAAATTTTCAAAACGGAAACGTTGATCTAGTGGAGAAGAAACTTCAACCTCTTGAGCCATCGCGTTGGCGTTTGCTTTGACTTGTTCAGGGATATTCTCAGCTTCTGCTTCTGACATTTCCTCAGAGATAGCATTTTGAACGACAACAACTTCAAGACGCTTAATGTCCTCGTTTTTCTCTGTGCACATCTCTAGAATATGTGGCGCATAATTTGTTTGGATCCAGTCTTTCATGAAACGGGTAGGGACTGAGACTTCAAGTGTGTTGTGATAGTAAGCCTGCAGCGTCATGGATTTCAACCAGCTACGATATACAGCTTCACCAAATTCTTTACGGAAACTCTTATATACAGAAGTCCATAACTTCTTAATATCAGCACTGGGTTCAAAAGATTCTGGTGTTGGCGCACTGTCTACGACCGTTAAATAGGCCTTCTTATTCTTATTATTGGTCATTCTACTCTCTACTCCACTTACACATATGTTTTAAGTTAAATAATAGCACCAACAATCCAACACCCAGTATTAACGTGGATTAACGGTAACTCCCTCATGTGTCGAGACAATAAAAACCTGTCATACAAAATCACATTTGTACGATAAACATATCTTTTAATCTGTTATGTTTGCGGCGCAAGTTAAAAACTTGATTTAGCCTCGACGGAAAGAAAAAGCAAAAACACTTTTATTTCTGTGTCTGAATTCTTTCCTTATCACCACCATTTTGAAAAAGTTCCAATGCCAGGGCGATTTATCCAAGGTAGAGAAAAAAAATGAGAGATGCAACAGGACAAATCAAGAACATTGAAAAAAGAAATATTAGTTCAAGAAAATTTTTTCTCAACCGTTAAAACCCCGCAAATATTGCGAGGTGGAAACTTTTAACTGTTGGGGTGGAAACTTTTATGGGCTTCCGAGGGCTATCTCAGAAGGCTACTTCAGAGATTTAATCTGAGTAGATAGTCGTGACAGTTTACGTGAAACTGTCTTTTTATTAAGTATGCCTTTGCTTACGCCACGCATCATTTCGGGCTTAGCATTTTTATAAGCTTCTTCTGCTGCTTTCACATCAGAATCTTGAATAGCAGACTCAACCTTCTTCACGAAAGTACGGATACGTGTTCTACGCATACCATTAACTTGTGCACGCTTGTTATTGCGACGAATTCTCTTTTTTGCTGAGGCACTGTTTGCCATCAATCTCTCCTATTATTTATATGTGAATCTATAAAAGTTCTATTCACTTCCAAAACCGTGTTGTTTTACGTGGTCTGAAGTACTTTTGTCAAGATATCTTTGTGGATAAAACTACTTTTTTTCAAGTGGGCTGAGCAGCACCTTGAGAGTCGTTCCTCGTGGCTCGATACTTTCGCTCTCAAGAGGGAGCAAAACTAGCTTTTCTTGTTCGCGAACAAATGTGTATTTGCCCGAAGGAGTCCAGCCTAATTGAGGTAGAGTTTGGGCATAGAAATTAAGTAGAGAAGTGCTGTCAGTTGTTTCTGCATATAGCGTGGTTTGAGCAATGCGTCCCTCAGGTTTATCAAATAAAACTGCCGACTCGTTGATTTCTCTGGCGCCATCCATAATTGGTACTGTTGGCAGGACACTTAGATAAGCTTGAGGTGTTTCTGCAAATGTGGAATGTGCAAAAAATATCAAAGGAACAGCAAGTATCAAACAAAATCGCTTCATGAATTCCAATTACTTTTGTTTAGTGGCGCAATAAAAAGTTGAACGACCTGCTTGCTTAACTCTTTTCACACCACCAGTCTTACTAATATTGCATGTACATCCAGAACAGGGAAGCCCCTGCTTATCGTAGACAGAAAATGTGTGTTGAAAATAACCCAACTTACCATCGACTTGGATGTGATCACGCAGCGAACTACCGCCACTTTCTATTGCTTTGTTTAGTGTGTTCTTGATTTCACGTGTAAGAATCTCGCATTCCGTCAAACTCAGTGATGAAGCCAGACGTAAAGGTGAAATACTAGAAGAGAATAAAGCCTCACAAACATAAATATTACCCAAACCTGCAACAACAGTCTGATCTAAGAGAGCTGTTTTTATTGGTGCTTTCTTGTTTTTAAGGGCTTCACGGAGAATTGAAGCATTAAATGGATTTCCCAAAGGTTCAGGCCCCATATTGGCAAAAGCCTTATGTGTTTCGACACTTTCACTATCGCAGATAAAGAGCATTCCAAAACGTCTTGGGTCGTGAAATACGATTCGTCCACCTGATTGGAATTCATAGATAATGTGGTCGTGTTTTTTATTTATTGCTTTCTCGGGTTCTTTTTCAATACGGAAAGAGCCACTCATACCGAGATGGTGAATAAGTGTCATATTGTTTGAGAGAGATAGAAGAAGATATTTACCACGTCTGTCTGTTCCAATGATTTGTGTGTTTTTAACGTGTGCGTTGACGTCATTGGGTGGTGCAGCTCGCAGAGGCTTATCGCTCAAACGTAATGCATTAATAGTTTGACCTTCTATATAAGGGGCAAGTCCGCGCTTAACTGTTTCGACTTCGGGTAATTCAGGCATGTGTTTTATTTAGACTAGTTTTAACGTCTACCAACCTTTTCGAAAGTCACTTCACCCTCTGTATTGGCAAAGTCACCAAACAGAGCTTCAAAGTTTTCTTGTGCCTTTAAGGTTTCTGAAAGTGAGAGAATCAGATTGTTTCCTTGTTTTGTCCAAATAAAGCCTGTTTCTAGGACATCTAAATTACGGAACTTATAATAAGGAGCGGGCTTACGTAGAGGCATCGGCGAATTTCGTCTCTCAGATAAGACAAAAGCTTTGCCACTTTTAGTAGGTGTGGAGCTGTAGCGCCCATGCGCCACTAAAATATAGAATGGTGTTTCCTTGTCATTGACCCGCAGAATGAAATTTCCCTTTGGGTCAAACTCAAGAATCATGCGTGTGGTGTTTTTTTCCGAGACCCAGGAACCCAGTAAGGATTTTCTTAAGTTAAGTTGTTCATCCTTGGAGCTGGATTTAATACCAGCAACATAGTTGGGGAAGTCAACATCAACTGTAGATACATTTTTTCCAACTTGGTCAGTGATAAGCTTTGTTGCGCCCGCAAAAACTAAACCTGAGATAAGAGCCACAAAAAGTATCACCCAGAAAATTGTCGGGATGGAAGAAATAAAATTCTGACCAGTAAATTTGGGAAGTCGCATTGTCATGATTTTTCTATCTTAGGAAAAAGAAGAGGCTTTGAATAGTAACAATAAAAAGTGTCCCAAAAGAAAAACCACCGGCTCAAGATGTCCGGTGGCTTTAAGTTTAATGTGGGGAAATTCTGCATAGAGCAGAATTCACTTGTATATTTATGGAAAACTTAGGAATATGTCAAGATAAACTTGATTTTTTCACTAAAATTGTGATTTTCTGAAGTTAGCAATAAAAAAGGCCAGCTTTTGCTGACCTTTTTCAAATTTTATGTGAGCGTTTGGGCTTACATCATGCCCATGCCACCCATTCCGCCCATGCCACCCATATCAGGTGCACCAGCAGATGAGCTCTCATCTTGAGGAAGTTCAGCAACTGTAGCTTCTGTTGTAATCAACAGTCCAGCAACTGAAGCAGCATTCTGGATTGCGGAGCGGACAACTTTCACAGGGTCAATGATTCCAGCCTTTACGAGGTCAGTGTATTCATCTTTCTGTGCGTCATAACCAAAAGAATTTTGCTTTTGATCAAGAAGTTTTCCAACAACGATAGAGCCTTCAACACCGGCGTTTTCAGCAATCTGGCGAATAGGAGCTTGAAGAGCGCGACGAACAATCTCAATACCAACATTCTGGTCTGAGTTTGCGCCTTTCATGCCTTCTAATGCACGTGAAGCGTAAAGAAGAGCAGTACCACCACCGGCAACTATACCTTCCTCAACTGCAGCACGTGTCGCATGATAAGCATCATCAACGCGGTCTTTGCGTTCTTTCACTTCGATTTCTGTTGAGCCACCTACGCGGATGACAGCAATACCACCTGAAAGTTTTGCAAGACGCTCCTGAAGTTTTTCACGGTCATAGTCAGATGAAGTATCCTCGGATTGCTTACGGATTTGAGAGCAACGTGCCTCAATATCTTTCTTCGTACCAGCACCATCAACAAGAGTTGTGTCATCTTTTGTGATGCGGGCTTTCTTTGTTGTGCCAAGCATCTCGATAGTAACGTTTTCAAGCTTGATACCAAGATCTTCTGAGATCACTTGACCGCCAGTTAAGATAGCCATGTCTTCCAACATTGCTTTACGACGATCACCAAAGCCAGGGGCTTTAACAGCTGCGACTTTCAAGCCACCGCGTAGTTTGTTAACAACAAGAGTTGCTAAAGCTTCGCCTTCAACATCTTCTGCAACAATCAATAGTGGGCGACCAGATTGAACTACTGTTTCCAAGATTGGAAGTAGAGCCTGAAGGTTTGCCAGTTTTGACTCATGGAAAAGAATATATGGATTTTCTAGTTCGCAAACCATCTTATCAGCGTTTGTGATGAAGTAAGGTGACAAATAACCGCGGTCAAATTGCATACCTTCAACAACTTCTAGTTCTGTTTCCAAAGATTTTGCTTCTTCGACTGTAATAACCCCTTCGTTACCGACTTTTTCCATAGCTTTTGCCAAGTAATCACCAATTTCTGTATCACCATTTGCTGAAATTGTTCCGACTTGGGCAATCTCTGCGTTTGATTTAACTTTCTTGGCGTTTTTCTTGAGGTCTTCAACAACTTTTGCAACTGCAGCATCAATACCGCGCTTCAGATCCATTGGGTTCATTCCAGCTTCAACTGATTTGTGACCTTCACGGATAATGGCTTGTGCCAAAACTGTTGCTGTTGTTGTACCGTCACCAGCCAAGTCATTGGCTTTGCTTGCGACTTCGCGCAACATTTGTGCTCCCATATTCTCGACTCTATCTTTGAGCTCGATTTCTTTGGCAACAGTAACACCATCTTTTGTAATGCGTGGCGCACCAAAAGATTTTTCGATAACAACATTACGACCCTTTGGCCCTAATGTAACTTTCACTGCGTTTGCAAGTGTGTCGACACCACGAAGCATTTTGCGTCGAGCATCTGATTTAAAACTTACGTCTTTTGCGGACATAATTTAGTTCTCCTTAAAAATTTGATTTGTCGTTTAAAAATGAAAGACGGAAATTATGCGGCAAGAACGCCCATAATGTCTGATTCTTTCATAACTAGAAGCTCTTCACCATCAAGTGACACTTCTGTACCAGACCATTTTGTGAAAAGAATGCGATCACCTGCTTTTACATCTAATGGGCGAACGTCTCCGTTGTCGTTTAGGTGTCCGGTTCCGACTGAAATAATTTCACCTTCTTGAGGTTTTTCTTTGACCGTATCAGGGATAATAATCCCTCCGGCTGTTTTTTCGTTTTGTTCAATTCTGCGAACAAGAACGCGATCGTGTAAAGGACGGAATTTCATAATTCATGTCTCCTTGGTTTCATGGTTAAAATTAGCAGACGAACAAGAAGCCTTTTTCTTTTAAGTGGCCTTCCTGTATGCCCCTACCATAGCGAGTTATACGAGGGTTTTAGATCAACGGATTACTCGCGTGTCATTGATATAGCAAACGTGGATTAAATATCAAGGGTTTTCGGGGAAATTCACGAGTCTAGGCTATTGAAAACTTAGATTGCCTCTACCAAAAGAATCTAAGTCTTCCGCACTTTCAATAGTAATCTTTCTAGGTGGTTCATCTTTTAATTCTTGTGCAACGAATTTTACAAGCGGGTCATCAGCAGGACTCTCATGTATTTCAGGGGCAGGAAACTCAATATCAGGGCTTATTTTTCGACCAAACAATTTACCAGTTCTATCCGCCATTATAGAAGAGGCTATGGCAACAACACGTGTATCCCCTTTTACAATTGGGACAGTCGCATTCCCTGTCGTGTTACCCCAAGTTTCTTCTCCATAAAGTTTACTAAGAGATGATAAGGCAATAGCGGCTTGTTCTCCCGCACTGCAAGTCCCATTTCCTATTAAGGTAGCTATAGGTGATCCTGGATTTTGTATTAAATAAGGATGATTGACGGTGCAAACAGGAAATCTCTTATCAGTACCAACTCCGGCCACTCCGTCCTCATACCAACAAGGGATCATAGATTTATCGGCAGTGTAGAATTGACTGTTTATGCCTTCGCCTAAAATGGGTCCTAATCCAGCAAGCATAACGTAAGAGTTCCCACCAAAGTTATTTCTCAGGTCAATAACCCAGCCTTTTGGATTAGATTCATCAAGACTCTGGATGATGTTTTGTAGTTCAGTTGCAAATTTTTTCTGATCATCTGGGTCTTGCATATTACAGCCCGGAACATCTATGTAGGCAAGATCACCAATGAGTTGGCCAGAGGGCATAGGATGTCCGTTTTTTGCAAAATTCTCTAAAAACCGGGCCTCGTTTGTTGCGGGATCACCAATGTAATGACTGTGACCATCTTCAAGCAGTTCTATAGCACTATTAATTATAGGTGGCATGTCTTCTATAGATTGAGGGTTAATATCATGGAAGGCATTCCAGGCTAACTCTTCATAATTGCTCCAGTCAATTTGACCTCTCCCAAAATCAGTATCAGCAAGGTCAAGATTACGGATCGAGCCTGTTCTGACATTGGTCAAAAATTCTTGGAAGTATTCCTCTGGCTGTAACTGTGAAATATCTTTGCCCATAATCAAGATATTTTATGTCAAAAAAGAAAAGTTCGCGAGAAAATGACCTAAGTCATTGATAGATAACAAAAAGCCGGAAACGATGTTCCGGCTTTTTGTTATCGTTCGAGAAGAGTGACTTACTTGTCGTCTTTTTTCTCTTCTTTATCAGTTTTTTTAGCTTTTGCTTTAGCCTTTGGCTTTTCTTCCTTAGTATCATCAGCCTTTTTCTTTGCGGCTGGTTTCTTCTTAGGAGCAGCTTTCTTTTCTTCTTTTTTAGAGGCGGCTGCTTTTTCGCCACCATCTTTATTCAAAGCTGCGCCAAGGATATCACCAAGAGATGCACCAGATTCAGTTGAACCAAACTCTTCCAAGGCTTGCTTGTCTTCATCGACTTCGCGTGCCTTGATTGACAGACCAACCTTACGGCTTTTCTTATCAACTGAGATGATTTTTGCATCAACCTTTTCACCAACTGCGAAACGGTCAGTACGTTGCTCTGAGCGTTCACGTGACAAGTCAGCCTTCTTAATCGTTCCTGTAACTGCCTCATTAACGGAGACATGAACAAGAGTGGCTTTAATGTCGGTAATCGTACAAGTCACAACAGCACCTTTTGAAATGCCGCTTAACGCGCCCTGCATTGGGTCGTTTGTGAGTTGTTTGATACCAAGTGCTATACGCTCTTTCTCAGGATCAATATCAAGAATCTTAACCTTCACAGTGTTGCCCTTTTCGAATTCTTTAAGAGCATCTTCTGTTTGATCCTCCCAAGAGATGTCAGACAAGTGAACCATACCGTCAATATCATCGCTTACGCCGATAAACATACCGAATTCAGTGATGTTATTGATTGGGCCTTCAAGTTCTTGACCAACTTTGTATGTGTTGGCAATGCCTTCCCATGGGTTTTCTTGAGTTTGTTTGATTCCCAGAGAAATACGACGCTTTTCCTGATCAACTTCAAGAACCTGAACGTCAACTTCCTCGGATGTCGAAACAATATTGTTCGGGTGAACGTTTTTCTTCGTCCATGACATTTCTGTCACGTGGACAAGACCTTCGATACCCGGTTCAAGTTCAACAAACGCACCGTAATCAGTCACATTTGTGATGCGACCTTTAAGTTGAGAGCCAACTTGATATTTGCCTTCGAATGCTTCCCAAGGGTCATGCTCAAGTTGTTTCATACCTAGAGAGATACGACCTGTGTCTTCATTGAAGCGAATAACTTGGACTTCAATAGATTGACCAACTTTTAGGACATCTTCAGGGTGATTGATACGTTTCCAAGAAATGTCAGTCACGTGAAGCAATCCATCTAGACCACCAAGGTCAACGAACGCACCGTAATCTGTAATGTTTTTAACAACACCTTCTAGAACAGAACCTTCTGAGATATTTTCAAGCAGCTCGTTTCTAACTTCCTCACGGCTTTCCTCAAGAATAGCACGACGTGAAACAACGATGTTTCCACGGGCGCGATCCATTTTTAGAATTTGGAAAGGTTGTGGCGTATCCATCAAAGGAGAAATATCCTTGATTGGACGGATATCGACTTGAGAACCAGGCAAGAATGCAACAGCACCACCAAGGTCAACAGTGAAGCCACCTTTAACACGGTTAAAGATAACACCAGTTACACGCTCAGTTTTCTCCATGGATTTTTCAAGTTCAGCCCAGACTTCTTCGCGTCTAGCTTTCTCACGAGAAAGAACGGTCAGACCGTCACGGCCTTCAACACGTTCAACGAACACTTCAACAGTGTCGCCCATATTAATGTCAGGTGTTTGACCTGGCATTGAAAATTCACGCAAGGGGACGCGGCCTTCTGATTTGAGGCCGACATCGATAATTGCAAATTCAGAATCAATGGAAACAACTTTCCCATTCACAACTGATTTTTCTATAGATTTATTTTCTCCAAAAATTTCTTTGAGGAGGCCTGCGAATTCTGAATCGTCTTCGCGGTCTTGTAAGTTTGAAGCTATACTAGCCATAATAATTAATTTCCTTTCGGGACGTAAATACAGAGAAAGCTTTCGGTTGTCCCGGGGCGTGCCCGACCGTCTACTAACCTGTTACTCATGCGTTATGCAGTTTTTGAAACGAAAAGCAAGGAAAAACCACCAAAAAAGAGACTCTTTAAGAAGCGGATTTATACTTTATGGCGGCTTGTGCACCGACAAGGTATCCGCGAATGATATCCATTGAGCGTTCTAACACTTCATTGGCATTAAGTGTTGTTGTATCAATAATGAAGGCATCTTCGGCAGGAAGAGTGGGTGCGATATTACGTGTTATATCACGACCATCGCGAATTTTCATGTCTTCTGTGATGGTTTTTAAGTCGCTTTTCATGCCCTTTTCCTGCATTTGCTTGGCGCGTCTTTTGGCGCGAGCTTCCATCTTGGCGTCAATGAAGAGTTTGATATGGGCATCAGGACATATCACTGTTCCGATATCACGACCGTCCATGACTATGCCACGCCATTGCCCTTTGTCTGATTTTAACGGAGGTTTTTTGGCAAAGTTTTTTTGAACATCAAGCAGGATTTCTCTGACCTTTGGATGAGCTGCAACTTGGGAGGCCGCACGAGAAACATCTTCCGAGCGAATAGCAGGATCATTTTGTAAATCCAAAGAAAAATCTTTTAGTAAAGTTGAAGCCGCTTTTGCTGCTTGTTTTTCATTGTGCGGGTCTAATCCCTTATCAAGGGCAATTTTTCCAACACCGCGGTAAAGTGCGCCAGTGTCCATGTAAGCAAAATCCATACGTTGAGCAATACGCTGTGCCAATGTGCCTTTACCGCTTGCTGTTGGCCCATCAATGGCAACAACGATTGGATCTTTAAAAAGTCCAGTTAAGTCTTCTGATGAAAGGAGGTCAATGGAGCGAAACATAGTTGCTTATTTCGCGTGTTTTATACTCCATGTCAAGTAAGGGACATGAGAAAAGTACTTAAATACTCTCAGCACTTTGGGAATCGAAATAATCAAATGTACCTGTATAATGGTTAACAAACTCAAAGAATTTATCTTCGGGGACGGGACGGGAGTATCGGAAGCCTTGGACTTCATCACAATTTTGTTCCATGAGGAAGATTTCATGCTCTTTGGTCTCAACACCTTCCGCAATAACTTTCAGACCAAGCGCTGAACCCAGTGCAATAATTGTCTTGGTGATTGAGGCGTCATCGGGATTATTTAAAGCATCACGAATAAAGGATTGGTCAATTTTTAAACGGTCAATTGGGAACTGTCTGAGGTAAGACAGAGAAGAGTAGCCTGTGCCAAAGTCATCAATAGCCAACTCGACACCTAGCCCGTGCAACTTCTGTAAAACATCAACGGCATGATTTAGGTCATCCATAAACACACTTTCCGTGACTTCTAACTCAATATGATGTGGTGAAACGCCTGTCTCTTGCAGGAGTTGTGATGTGAAAGCAACAAGATCGCCTTGGTGGAATTGTGCGCCAGACACGTTAATTGCAATTCGGATATCTTTACCTGAATCTTCACATAGTTTTGCGACGCGAAAACTTTCGCGCATAACCATTTCACCGATAGGGACAATCAAACCAGATTGTTCAGCAATTGGAATAAAGTCAGCAGGAGAGATAAACTTCCCGTCATCTGTAAACCACCTAAGGAGAGCCTCTGCCCCAATAATGTTTCCAGTTTTCAAGTCAAATTGTGGCTGGAAATGCAAAAAGAGTTCGTTCTCGTCCATAGCATTACGAAGATCGCGCAACATTTGAAAACGTTCTTGCACAACTTTGTCAAAGTCTTTGGAATATTCGAGAAGCTGGTCTCGACCATCTTCTTTTGCACGGTTCAATGCCACATCGGCATTTTTCAAAACTTGTGCAGGGTCATTTGAATCATCAGGAAAGGTTGATACACCAAGAGATGCGCGCACCTGAAAATTTTCATTAAAAACTGTGATGGGCATCGAGCGGATTATAGATTGAACTTTTTCTCCAACCTGCTTGGCTGTGTGCATATTTCCAACGAGCGGCATAGCAACCGCAAATTCGTCCTCGCCGTTTCTGGCAACGACAGCGGTTTCAGGAAGAGACGAGCGTAGACGTTGTCCAACAGCTTTCAGAATGGCGTCCCCAACATTATGACCCATTGAGTCGTTCACGTCCTTAAAGTGGTCGAGATCGAGAGCAAGAACAGCATAGCGAATATTTTGTTTATAAGGACTAAGTTCAGTGCGCTGGGTAAATTGCGTTAATTTTTCCAAGAAGTTTGTTTTGTTTGGCAATCCAGTGAGCGTATCAAAATATGCCATTTTGTGAATCTGGTCTTCGGCGCGACCCTTCACTTCACGTATGTTTTTTGAGTTCTGTTTAATCAGGCGTTGCGTCATATTAATAACGCTTCCGATTTCGTCCTCACGCGTGCTGTAAGGCGAAGACATAGATGGCGGCGTTTCTGGATTAGATAGAGCTCTACGCAAACTAGAATCTAAAAATAAGAGCGGTTCAATCAGCCATCTTCCTAGTGCTAACATCAATACAATTGTTACAAAAGTTGAGACCAATAAAATGGCAATCAAAGAGCGCAATATATGGTTTATCATATCTTGTTTGATAAAAGAGGAGTCAGAACGCGCGACGATGTAATAAGGGGATCCATTTAAGTCTTGGGGCGAATAAATAACCCCATAAAATTTTCCGTCGGCACTACGATTTATATCTGTTAGGTCGGCGCCCGGAGTAGGAATGAGGACTGTTTGTGTTCCCTTGAAACCAATTCGTTTCATTTCTTGCGAATAAACTGCAAATCCTCGAATGGGCGTTGTTGTAAGCAAACGATCTACGGTGGCATCAGAAAAAGGTAATTGCGTTTGGTCTGTTTCAGAATTGAGGGCAGCAACTATGGCAACACGGCTTTTTTCCTGAAGTTCTTGTAGTTTTTGTTGTTGGAGATTCAGGGCAGAAATAGCCAAAATAGCAATCTGGAGTAATGTAATGGTGGCAAAAACAGTAATAGCCACCTTCCAACTAATTTTACTGCGCCAGATATGTGGCGCACTTCCAGCTTTTGCAAAGCTGAAAGCTGCTTTTTGCTCTGTTTTTGGCGCTTTTTTACGCTGAAAGCTTTGCGCAAAGCGATGTTTGATGTCAGCCAAAGCCATGTATTACTTCATTTACCGTTAAATTATCCGTCAGTATGAAACGCATTAGACCGAAATCATACCCCACATATATAAAATTTTATCTAATTTTTATTAAAATTTCCTTTATAGACAAGATGTTTTATTCTGTTTTACTTATATAAAAGTTTTAAACCCAGTCTGGAATAGATTCCCCAGCCAGTAAATCTTCGATATTTTGTCTAGGTTTAATGAGTGAATGCTGGTCATTTTTAACAAGAATCTGAGCAGGCATACCCCGCGTATTATAGTTGGATGCCATTGTATAGCCATAAGCACCAGCAGACATAAACGCGACCAAATCACCTTCTTTCATTTCAGGTAATTCACGATCTTTGGCAAATGTATCACCACTCTCACAGATAGGCCCTACAACTGCATAATTTTTATGGTTTTCGCGTGGTTTGGAAACAGGTTCAATTTCATGGTGTGCATCATAGAGTGTTGGGCGAATAAGGTCGTTCATTGCCGCGTCTACAATTAAAAAGGTAACCTCTTTGGCTTTTTTAATACTAACAACGCGTGATAAAAGAATACCTGCGTTGCCAACCATAAACCTACCTGGCTCCATAATAATTTTGGTGTCTAGTGGCGCGATGATGTCATTAACCCATGTGGCATAAGCATCAAGATTGAGTTCCTCGTGCCCTTGATAAGGAATTGGAAAACCACCACCAATATCAAGAGTTGAAACTTCGTGACCGCTACTTCTCAATTTTTGAACAAGGTTGGGTAGCTTTGAAAAGGCTTCCTCAAAGGCATGGACGTTAAAGACTTGAGATCCAATATGCATGGACAGGCCTTGTGGTTTCACAAATTCAAACTCGCCAGCTTTTGTATAAGCTTCTGCTGCCCTATCCATGGATATGCCGAATTTATCGCGTTCACGTCCCGTTGAAATTTTGTCATGTCCCCCACCAGACACATCAGGGTTGATACGGAAGAGAACAGAAACTTCTTTTTGCAATTCGTGCGCTACCGTTCCGACATGGGTAATTTCTTCAACAGACTCAATGTTGATATATGCAATACCAGAACGCACAGCGAGAGCAATTTCGTGTGGTTGTTTACCAACGCCTGTGAAAACTATTTTCTTTGGATCAAAGCCGGCCTTTAGTCCGCGCTCCAGCTCACCACCAGACACAACCTCAAGACCTGCGCCTTGATTTTTGAGAATTGTCAAAACGGCTTGGTGGCTGTTGGCTTTGCAGGCGTAGCAAAGCAAAGGCTGGTTTTTGCCACTCAGCTTTGAAGAAAGAGCCGTATTTAATTTACCGTACTGGCTGATAATTTCATTTTGCGCATAGACATATGTGGGTGTGCCATAAGCTTTTGCAATCTCCTGCAAAGCCACATCATCACATTTCAAGTTTCCAGAGGTGTCTCTTGAAAAAGCGGTCATTTATATCCTTAGAGTCCATGCAAGTTCTGGTCGCTCCATACCAACGGGTAATGGGACAACTGTTTCGCCGCTTTTGGTTTTGAGAGGCTGGCAAGTTGAGGCCTCTCTTATTAGAGAAAATGTTTCACTCGGAATATTAAGACCATAAAATTCAGGCCCTATTTCACACAGGAATTTACGGAAACGCCCCTGATTATCTTTATCGTCTAGATTGCACCCTGCTTTCTCAAAGCCTTCCGCATAAAGTTGCGGCGCACATCCACCTGTAAAACAGCCAGCTGCACATCCACATGGAGTGGCCTTAGTTGTATGTGGGGCACTGTCAGTCCCTGCAAAAAATTGATTATTGGCAGGATCGGTGATGGCTTGTTGAATGGCAGTTAAGTCCTCTTCAAACTTTACCAAAGGCAAACAATAGAGATGATATTTTAACCCTTGGAGAAGTGAACCAACCGTATAAAGCAGATGTTGCGGCGTGACGCTGGCGGTTACATTATCGTCCGCCTGATAAACAAAATCGACAGCTTCTTTGGTTGTAATATGCTCGGCAACAATTTTTAAATTGGGATAAGTTTCGGCAAGAGCAGGCATTTCCTCAAGGTAAAATGCTTTCTCGGCATTTGTGTCAGCATCAAAATAATCAGCACCTTTCAGCCCGTGTTTTTCACCGTGGACGCATAAAATAATTGCATGATCCTCTAATGCGCGCAGAACTCCGTTCTCAACAAAAGTTTTGAGTGGACGTCCGTGGTCTGAATTGGTTGTGCCATGAGGAGGGTAATATTTACAGGCGCGAAGCAGTCCTGAGTCTGTACCTTCTTTAATCATTTCGGGAGTGGTGTCTTTGGTCAGATAAAGCGGAACAATAATGTCTTTAAATAGATCCCCACCAGTATTTTTAATTTGAGAGAGATAATTCTCAATACTCCAATAAGGGAGGTCGGAGTCTTCAGTAAGTTTTCCAACGGGAGGTTTTGTATTGGGCATCGCCAAAATACCTGCACAGCCCATATCAATTTGTGCTTGGATGTAATCACCCATGTCTTTCCCTTGCCTGACATGGACATGAAGGTCGTACCATTTTGGGAGAATGATTTCCGTTGTCATCACTGTTATCCGTTATTCGGTTTCAAGTGAGACTACAAAAAGAATAACTCTGTGACCAGAGAAGAAAATTTTATTCTTCAGGTTTTGCTTCTTCTTCGGTAGTTGGCTCATCTTCTGTAGCTGCAGTTTCTTCAACTTCTGGCTCAGGCGGTGTGAGTTCAGTAGCTTCTGTAGCAATTTCGGCATCAGACGGTACGCCTTTTGGAGAATCTGCAAGTGTTCTGAGGTAAGCAACAACGGCTGCACGGTCTTCAGGCTTCTTTAAACCGATAAAGTTCATTTTTGTACCAGGAGCATATTTCTTTGGTTTCCAAAGGTACTTGTTTAAATCCAGATATGTCCAAGTCGCTGCCCCGTTTTCCGAAAGGGCACCTGAATAAGCAAAACCAGCATTATGCTCCTTTTTATTGCCCACCGTATTCCACAAATTAGGACCAACCCCGTTTGCTCCGCCTTTTGTAAATGTGTGGCACGCCGCACAAACTTTGGATATCTTTTGTCCTCTTTCGATATCTGCCTCGGCAATAAGAGCAAGGATAGGCTCAGCCATTGGCTCAACTCCGCCAGCACCTGCAACAGATTCGATGCCTTCGATTGCAATGGCATCTTTTTCCAAGTCATGATCTGAAATGGCTAGTTCAGCAATAAATCCTGAGAACATGGCAATAATACCTGCCACTAAAATTGCTGCAAAAATTTTATTCAGTTCCAAGTCTTTCATCGCTTTAAAATCCTAGATATGGTTTCTCGGTAATGTACCGTGCATGTGGACGCGCTTGTTATGATATTTTACAAGGCTTGTGTCAAGATACCCAAGCAGAAGTGATTTGTCGATAAAGACGCATTATCTTTTCCAAAACTATGAGGCTTTAAAAATGAGTGACTCCAAAAATTATATAATCGCATTCCAAGGACATTCGGGAGCCTATTCAGAACAGGCCTGTCATGAAACTCTGCCAGAGGCACAGACATTGCCTTGTGAGACATTTGATGAAGCTTTTGAGGCCGTTGAAAATGGTGAAGCAACGCACGCGATGATTCCAATTGATAATACACTAGCGGGACGGGTTGCAGATGTTCATCATCTTTTGCCAACAAGCAAACTTCGCATCATTGGCGAACATTATCTTTCTATCGGGCATGCTTTGCTCGGGGTTGAAGGTGCGACCATTGATGATATCAAAACAGTGTATTCGCATATCCACGCCATTCCTCAATGCCGTAAATTTATTTTAGAGAGTGGGTATAAAAAAGTTATACATGCCGATACAGCTGGTGCGGCAAAGGAGGTTGCAGAGCTTCAAGACAGATCCATAGCGGCAATTGCATCACCTCTGGCAGCAGAAATTTATGGATTAAATATTTTAAGACAAGATATTCAAGATGCAGAGCACAATACGACCCGATTTATTATCCTTTCCTCTGAGCCCGTCAATATTTTGGGTGATAACAAGAAAGTTAAGACCAGCTTTATATTCCGTGTAAAGAACGCGCCAGCAGCTCTCTATAAAGCATTGGGTTGTTTTGCAGACAGAGATGTTCAGATGACAAAGCTAGAAAGCTATGTTGGTGAGAACTTTAAGGTAGCGTTATTCTTCACAGAAATTAACGGGCATATTGAGCATGGCAATGTCAAAGAGGCATTTATGGCTCTTAAAGACTTCACTGAAGATGTAAAAATTTTGGGATGTTATGAGGCTAAGCTTTAGAAGCTTTCTTAGAATCCAGAGCCTTTTTTCATGTCGAGCAATTGTGCTGGTCTGATTTTAGGTGACTTACCGGAACCGCCGCCTTTGCGCCCACCAAAGCGCTCATCTTCTTTGAAATGCTCTTTCAGCAATTCTTCAAAATCGGGTATCGCGCCACTATTTAATTTATTGATGCAAGCATGGAAGACTTTGCAGCATTTGGATTCCCAACCATAGATGTCGTTCTTTTTATCCTGATTGTAGATTTTTAGGTTAAAAACGTCCCATTTATTGCCCTTGTGAGGCATGGCGCGTAACCACATAACTTGCTCAACAGGTGGCGTGCCTTCAGGAGGGGTGTCATACATCATCTGGATTTCAGCCTCCAACTCATTACCTTCAGGATTCATGCGCACTTCAGCAGAGCACGTGATGCCCTTATCGACATCCATGTGCGACCATGGCTGTGTTTGATAGGGGCCTAAAATGTAACTGACCCCCAGATCTTCCAGTAATTCTTGTAGAGTTTCCCTCATAACCTAATATTATAGCATAAAATGGCCAAAATAAAGGAAATTTAACGCTTTGCGCGGACTTTAACTATCTGATTTTGCTTATATTCAAGGTTGTAATCATGGTCGTTTTTGACATTTTTGGCGTCCGTTACAGGTTTACCATCCCCGTCTCTGACCACCACAAAACCTCTTTCAAGTACAGATTTAAAGGATAAGGTCTCTAGTAAACGCGTATATCCCTCTAGTTTCTCAGATGGCTTTTCAAGCAACTTTGTACCTCTTAAAACAAGACGTTCTGTCAATGAATTCAAACGGATATCATATTCCCGTATTCTATCTTTGGGGTGGCGCAACATAGCCGATAATTCTGCCAATTTAGATGATTTCCGCGTGAGGGAAGTTTGTAAACTTTGAGATAAACGTTCTTGTAAATGATCAATTTTTTGTGTCTTAATTTCAAGAAGATGTGCGGGGTCACCCAGTTTTCCTGAGACAGCCTCAAGGCGGTTTTTAAGGTCGGAAAAAGTTCTGCGAATAGCAGCAAAAGCCCGCAATCCATCATCTTCAACCTGTGCCATGAGAGACAATCGCTCAGGAACTGCCATTTCTGCTGCCGCAGTTGGTGTGGGTGCGCGTCTATCGGCGGCATAATCAGCCAAAGTTGTATCGGTTTCGTGCCCAACAGAGGAAATAACAGGAATGCTAGATTCAGCAATCGCACGCACTACATTTTCTTCGTTGAACGCCATAAGATCTTCCAAAGACCCACCGCCACGACCAACAATCAGAATGTCGGGCTTGTTTTCAAGAGCATTGAACCCACGAATGGCTTCTGTGATTTTTTCATCCGCGCCTTTTCCTTGAACGGGAACAGGCCATAAAACAACACGTACAGGAAAACGCTCGCGAACGCGGTGTAAAATATCATGGAATACCGCGCCTGTTTCCGAAGTCACAACACCAATTGTTTGAGGTAGGAAAGGAAGTTGTTTTTTGCGTGTCTCGTCAAAAAGCCCTTCAGCGGCGAGTTTCTTTTTGCGTTCTTCTAAGAGTTTGAGCAGCGCGCCTTCACCAGCTAATTCCATGGACTCAACAATCAGCTGGTAATTGGAGCGCGCTGGAAAAGTTGAGACGCGTCCCGTGCAAATCACTTCCAAACCCTCTTCGGGTTTGATGGATAATTTAGCAACTTGCCCACGCCAACAAATCAAATTGATAACGGCATTTTCATCCTTGAGGTCGGAATACATGTGACCTGACGTATGGATTTTAACACGAGACAATTCACCGCGAACACGCACGCGACCATAAGCATCTTCTAAAGTTTTCTTTAAAGAGAAAGCGAGCTCAGAAACGCTTAATTCTGGTGCATTAGTCTTTGTTGTGTCTGGAGCAGGTTTTTCTGCGACACTGAATAAATCTTCACTCATAATCTTTTCCGTATATGGACACTTAGCCCGATAATGGTATGTATAAGTGATGTCACATTCTCACCTCGAACACAAATATCAAGATGAAGAGATTAGCGTAAAAAATCTCCTCGACTCACTCGGCTGGACAGATGAACTTGCACGTAAAACAAGTGAGCGTGCAGCAAGCCTTATTTCCGATGCGCGAAACATGCGACGCAAACCTGGCGAGATAGAAACATTTCTTCGTGAATATGGTCTCAATACCGAAGAAGGTCGCGCGCTGATGACATTAGCAGAGGCCTTACTTCGTGTCCCTGACTCTGCAACAGCAGACGCCCTTATTCGTGACAAGCTCGATTCTGCTGCGTGGCCACGAACCAAGACAGATGATTGGATGCTAAAAGCGACTGCGCTGGGTTTAAAGGTCACCAAGAAAACCTTGAACACAGTTGTTGGACGTTTGGGTGAATCGGTCGTTCGCGTAGCCATTCGCCAAGCCATGAAGATTATGGGACAACAATTTGTTCTTGGACGAACAATTGAAGAAGCCATAAAGAGAGCGCGTAGTTTTGAAAAAGATGGCTATCTTTCGTCTTACGACATGTTGGGTGAAGGTGCGAGAACGGCTGACGATGCCGAGAGATATTATGAGTCCTATATTCATGCGCTGACCTGTCTTTCCGAACAGGATTTGAAAAGAGGCACAGGAATTTCGGTGAAACTTTCTGCGCTTCATCCACGTTATGAAGTCTCCCAAAAAGACAGATGTGTTCCTGTGCTCATCGATAGATTAATAGCTCTTAGTAAACTAGCAAAAGATAAAAACTTACGTCTGACCGTTGATGCTGAAGAAGCTGACCGTCTTGAATTATCACTAGAGATTATAGAGGAGGTTGCGCTTCACCCAGAACTGACATCATGGACGGGTTTTGGCTTGGCGGTTCAGACCTACCAAAAGCGTGGACACGAAGTTATCGAGAAAATTGTAGAGATTGCAAAAAAACGCGGGTCACCAATGCATGTGCGCCTTGTCAAAGGTGCTTATTGGGATACGGAAATCAAACATGCGCAGGTCTTGGGGTTACCAGATTACCCTGTCTTTACACGTAAACCCAACACTGATCTTTCTTATTTGAGTTGCGCTTCTTACATGCTTGAAAACAGAGAGCACATCTATTGCCTTTTCGGAACGCACAACGCGCATACGATTGCCTCTATCATTGAGATGTCGATGCATAATTTTAAACGCGTGGAATTTCAGCGTTTGCACGGCATGGGCGAGAATCTCTATGCAGCTCTTAAGAAAAAGATGGAGATACCTGTTTCCATTTATGCACCTGTCGGACCACATAAAGACTTACTAGCATATCTCGTTCGACGTTTATTAGAGAACGGTGCGAATTCATCCTTTGTGCACCGTATCTTTGATGAAGATTATTCCCCTGAAACACTGGCGCAAGATGTTATTGAAGGCGTAAAACTTCACCCAACCAAGAAGCATTCAAAAATCTCTGCGCCCTTGGACATTTTTCCGCTGCGCGCAAACTCTAAAGGAATTGATTTGACCGAACCTTATGAGGTTGGCAAATTAGAAGAACATTTTGCAAAAAATATTTTTGGTAAAAACTTTGACATGATGCTTACTAAATCGAAAAAGAAAAACGCTGTAAGAGAGCAAGATGAGAGCGTCAATCCGTCAGACAAGAATGATGTGATTGGTAAAATCTATCGGCCCAATGACAGTGATATCGATGATGCCTTCGAAAAGACACAAGAGGAATTCTTGAAATGGAATTCTATACCTTCAACTGAGCGTGCCAAGATCTTAAACAAAGCTGCTGACCTGCTTGAAGAACGCATGGATTTCTTTATTGGGTTGTGTTCGCGAGAGGCTGGTAAAACGCTGGATGATGGTATTGCAGAAGTGCGCGAAGCTGTTGATTTTTGCAGATATTACGCCCAGCAAGGCGTTGTTGATTTTGACAAAGGCGGTATTACTCTTCCAAGTGTGACAGGTGAAGACAATAGGCTTTTACTAGAAGGTCGAGGCACTTTCGTTTGTATTTCACCTTGGAATTTCCCGCTCGCAATTTTTACAGGGCAAGTTGTTGCGGCTCTTATGGCAGGAAATTGTGTCCTTGCAAAACCAGCCGAGCAAACACCAATCATTGCGAATGAAATGGTCAAACTTTTATATGAAGCAGGGATTCCAGATGATGTACTTCATCTCATTCCAGGTGATGGCGATGTTGGTGCAAAACTGATTGCGCATGAGAGTGTCGCTGGTGTTGCCTTTACGGGTTCAACCCAAGTTGCAAAATATATTCAACGCGCACTTGCTGATAAGGATGGTGCAATTGTTCCGTTAATTGCGGAAACTGGTGGTCTGAATGCCATGATTGTTGATTCCTCTGCATTGGCTGAACAAGTCATTGATGATGTGGTAACAAGTGCGTTTGGTTCAACTGGTCAACGTTGTTCGGCCTTACGGATTTTATGCCTACAAGATGATGTTGCCGATAAAATGATTGAAATGCTGGCAGGGGCAATGGCTGAAATTAGAATTGGTGATCCGTCCGATGTGAGTACGGATTTGGGACCTGTGATTGACCAAGAGGCATTAGATAACCTCCTCCAATATTGCTCACGGATGGATGGACAAGCCTCCAAAATTGCCGAGGCACCTTTGCCTGATGATGTACGAAGCAAGGGAACATTTTTTGCGCCTGTTGCTTATGAAATTTCCGATTTAAGCCAGATAAACCACGAGACTTTTGGCCCTGTTTTGCATGTTTATCGCTATAAAGCCAAAGACAGAAAGAAAATGCTCGCCGAATTAAATGCCAAAAATTATGGGCTGACATTTGGTATTCACAGCCGTATTTCCAGTCATATTGATTTTCTCTCCGAGCGTGCAGATGTCGGGAATGTTTACGTCAATCGTTCTGTGATTGGCGCGGTGGTTGGAAGCCAACCATTTGGAGGTCGTGGGCTGTCGGGTACAGGACCAAAAGCTGGCGGACCGTTTTATCTTCATGCCTTTGCAACCGAGAAAACAGTAACTATCAATACAACAGCCTCTGGTGGAAACACCAAATTAGTATCTCTGGAAGAATAACTTTTCTTGAGATTTTTTCTGTCCTATAAATACTCCTATGAAAATTTTATTGGTCGGATCGGGTGGCCGCGAACACGCTCTTGCATGGAAATTAGTACAATCAGATAGTTGCGAGCATCTGTATGTTGCGCCGGGGAGCGATGCGATTGATATGGAGCCCAAGGCAAGTTGCACGAATATTCCAGCAGATAATTTAGAAGAAATCATCGCTTTTTCCGTTGCCGAGAAAATCAACCTTGTGGTTGTTGGTCCTGAAGTTCCTCTTGTTGCTGGGCTCGCTGATGTATTGCGTGCGCAAGGTATTGCTGTCTTTGGTCCTTCACAAAAAGGGGCGCAGCTCGAAGGTTCCAAAGGCTTCATGAAAGACCTTTGTAAAAAATATAATATTCCAACCGCTGCTTATGAACGTTTCACTGATTTTGAAAAAGCCAAAGCCTATATCGAAAAACAATCCATGCCATTAGTGATTAAGGCTGACGGACTTGCCGCTGGTAAGGGCGTTATTATCGCGCAAAGTCATGAGGAGGCAATTGAAGCGACCCAAGACATGCTCTCGGGGAATGCTTTTGGTGAGGCAGGTGCTGAAGTTGTAATCGAAGAATTTTTGGAAGGCGAAGAGGTGAGCTTCTTTGCGATTGCTGACGGAAAAACCGTTCTGCCCTTGTCATCCGCGCAAGACCATAAACGTGCTTACGATAATGATGAAGGTCCTAATACTGGAGGAATGGGCGCATACTCTCCTGCGCGCCCTCAAGTCTGGGACGAGGCAAAGCAAAAAGAGGCAATGGAGACAGTAATCTTGCCCACCATGCGTGCAATGGAAGAAGAGGATTGTGCCTATACGGGTGTTCTTTACGCGGGGCTGATGATGGTTGAGGGGAAACCTTATCTCATTGAATATAATGTGCGTTTTGGTGACCCTGAGTGCCAACCATTGATGATGCGCCTAGAAAGTGATTTGGCGACATTACTTTATGATGCGGCAACAAAAAATCTTGAGCGTTGGACAGATAAAATCAAATGGCATCCAGAGGGTGCAATTTGTGTGGTGATGGCAGCGGAAGGTTATCCGGGCTCTTATCCTAAGCGAACGCCTATTGAGGGAGTTGATTTAATTGAAAGTACAGGAACGCAAAAAATCTTTCATGCGGGAACACAGCGCGGGAATGACAACTGGCTGTCTTCAGGCGGACGAGTACTTGGTGTAACGGCCTTGGGTTCTACTGTTGCTGAGGCTAGAAAAACTGCCTATGACATGGTTGCACAAATTTCATGGCCAAAGGGTTTCTATCGCAAGGACATCGGTAACCGCGCGCTAGAAAATTCTAAAGCGGCGTAATGAGTAAGAAAAAGAAAATAATTTTAGGACTCATAATTTTTGTAGTTCTATTGTCTGTGGCTATGAGTTTTTATCAATTTAGAGCATTTGTTTGCGTGAACACAAATCACGCTATCTGCATAGACCCATTTCTACCTTTAGAAAAGCGAATGAGACTCAGAGAGGAAGCAGAAAGAAAACATGGAGTTAATTTCTAGTTTTTCGTTTCTCTCCGAAGAAATTTTGCAGAAGTTCTGCGGACTCTTCTGCTAACATACCATGCCTAACATCTGGTTTATGATGAAGTTGTGAGTGGGTGTAGAGCTTTGGACCATGTGTAATTCCACCACTCTTTGGGTCTGATGCACCAAATATCAACGTCTTTATTCGTGCAAAGGAAATAAGTGATGCACACATCGGGCAAGGCTCAAGCGTCACATATAAATCATATTCAGGAATGCGCTGGGATTGCTCTTTTTTGCATGTCTGTCGAATAACAAGTGCCTCGGCATGGGAACACGGGTCACTGTCTATGCGCGTTTGGTTATAGGCGCGCGCGACAATTTCACCGCTTTCATGGTGCACAAGGACTGCGCCCACAGGAACTTCATCTGCATCAAAGGCGCGTTTCGCCTCTTCCAATGCGGCGCGCATGTATGTAATGTCATTTTCCATGGATGACAGCGTAAAACAGGCACTGAAAAAAGCAAAGGACAATGAGTCGGGTAGCGTTAACAAGGGCGACCGTGTTGCCAAGATAATTGCCCATGCGGGACTTGGGTCGCGCCGTGATGTTGAGGGTTGGATTTTAGAGGGACGTGTTCAGGTCAATGGGAAGACGTTGGATACACCAGCTTGTCTAGTTACCGAAGATGATTCAATTAAGGTTGATGGAAAACTTATTCCACGTAAAAGCCCGACGCGGTTTTTCTGCTACCACAAACCACCTAACCTTGTGACAACACATAAGGATGAATTAGGGCGTGAAACGGTATTCGATAGATTGCCAAAAAACCTTCCGCGACTGATTAGTGTCGGGCGACTGGATTTAAACTCCGAAGGGTTACTTCTTCTCACAACTGACGGTGAATTATCTCGTTATCTGGAATTGCCAGCAACGGGATGGACGCGCCGTTACCGTGTGCGCGTATTTGGTGAGTTGGATGAGAAAAAACTCAAAGATCTTGAAAAAGGAACAACGGTCGAAGGTATCGAATACGGACCTATCCAAGTTAAAATCGAGAGTAAAAAAGGTATCAATAGCTGGCTGATTGTGTCTCTCAAAGAAGGAAAAAACAGAGAGATTAGACGTGTAATGGAATCACTTGGTCTTCAAGTGAACAGACTTATTCGCCAATCTTATGGACCGTTTCAATTAGGAAGTCTGGTGCGTGGAAATATTAAAGAGATTCATACTGCAAATCTCAAAGAACAAATTCCGGGCTTTTTCAAAAAATAGGTTTTTCAAAAATGAGAATTACGGGTGGAACATTTAGAGGGCGCAAATTAGACAGTCCTGACTCACTGGCTATCAGACCAACAACGGACAAGGTCAGGCAAGCCATTTTCAATATGCTGGAATCGCGTGGCGGTGTTCAAGATGTTGTCGTTCTCGATGCATTTTGCGGTACGGGTTCATTGGGTTTGGAAGCTCTCTCTCGTGGTGCGTCACAAGCCATTTTCATTGATAAGGATATAAAAAGTTTATCTCTGGCGAAAAAAAATGCAGGCAGCTTGGTACAAAAACAAAACTGCTTCTTTTATAAAATGAATGCGAGCGCACCAAAAGAAAAGCCAGAGGAATGTTTACCTGCAAACCTTTTGTTTTGTGATCCACCCTATAATCAAAATCTTGTTGAAGTGGCAATTCCAAACTTACTCGAAAAGGGGTGGCTTGCAAATAACGCAGTTATGGTGATTGAAACCGAGAAAAATTATTCTGGTGAACTGCTTTCAAGGTTGAGCCAAAAGCTGCAAGAAAAAATATACAGAGACACAAAAATTATTATTAGCGAGTTATTATCATGAGCAAGGTTGGTCAAAATTTTGATGAGATTAAGGCACGCATAAAAAAAACAGCAAAGCACTGGGATACTGATGCGTCAAATATAGAGTTAATTGCCGTTTCCAAAAAACAACCTCAAGACAGAATTCAAGATGCATTGGAATATGGTCACCGTTTGTTTGGTGAGAACCGTGTGCAAGAAGCAATGGAACGCTGGGATGGAGATGATGGTTTTCTCAAAAAATATCCTGATACAAAATTGCATCTCATTGGTCCGTTGCAAACCAACAAGGTTAAACAAGCTGTTTCCGTCTTTAATTCTATTGAGGCAATTGATAGCGAGAAGTTAGCCCTAGCCATCAAAGATGAATGTGAGAAGCAAGATAAAGAGATTGAGTGCCTAGTTCAGGTTAATACGGGTGAGGAAGAGCAAAAGGCAGGGGTTTCCCCAAAAGACTTACCGAACTTTTTGAAGTTTTGTGAGGGAATTGAATTATCAATTTCGGGTCTCATGTGTATCCCACCAGTTGATGAGCCTGCGGGTCTACATTTTGCCTTCTTAAAGGAGCTTGCAGATCGCCATGGTTTGAAAAAACTGTCTATGGGGATGAGTAGCGATTTTGAACAGGCTGTTCCTTTAAATCCGACTTATCTTAGAATTGGTTCTGCTCTTTTTGGTGAGAGACCTATTGATTAAAATCCTGTTTCTCAGGCATGGGGCGTGCGTGGATTTGTGTAATTGGGTCTATGTTCGAGCCAGCACTGTGATGTTTTCCACCAAATGAGGCTTCGTGTGAAACTGTATAACCAGCAGTACGGCCATCAGCAACTGGTCTGCGAACTTCTTTGGTATAGTTAGCTCTGCCTAAATCAGCAAAGGCAATCGCACTTCCTAACTCACCAGAGCCCCCATTTTGTGCCAAGCTATCAATGGCAGCATTTAGTTTTACTTCAGGGCGGTCGTAAGTATGTGCAACTTTGTTATCAGTAAACCCTTCGTCACTGAACATAGAAAAAGCATGACCAGCTATGTCTTTTCCTGTTTCTGCTTGGATGGCTGTATCAATCAAAGCACTTCCTGCGCCAATAGGTCCACCAAATACAGCGCCACCAATAATTTTGGCGATAGGTTTAATTTCATCGCCAGTAATTTCACGGTAGGCGATGTTGACCAGAGGAATATGCTGAAGTGGGTTTATCATATCAACGAAATCAGCAAAGCCAAATTCATCTTCAGATACACCTGATTTGCTGGCAGGGGCATAAGCTTGAGAATGATTGGGTAGTTTTGATGTTGTTGGCGCATTCAATGATGTTTGTAGATTTTCTCTAACTTGCTCTGCAGGAGATTGCGGTTTGCTCCATACAGGAATAGATCCACCCATGCGGCTATTCGCGTTGTTACGCATTGTAAAAATCTTATTAGCTTGCTGGTTTTGTCCAGTTTGTCCTAAAAGATTGTTTTGTGGGCTAATTCCCTGCATTTACCAATTTTTCTATATATTTCATTGTTTTGCTCTATTTAGAGTTGCAAAGCGCGTGCCAGAGTAAAAGCTAAGAGATTCAATATGTTAAAATGAATATTTACGGCTAAACCGCAGAAACCCTTTACTTTCTGCCAAAAACAGGCAAATCTTGCCGATGAAACAAGAGTAACCTTCGATGTCACAAAAATTAATGATTCACAGCGAAAAGAAAGGATTTTTATCTCTATTTAGAGATCATAGAGACCTGTTTGAAGGGAACATAGATGTTATTTTCAAAGAGTCTGAGGATGGATTTTTTGAAAACCCGAAAGATATAGATTATGTTTTGATTGATCAAAGCGTTGATATATCTGTACTCGATTCACTAAACAAGAATACAAAAATTTGTCTGATTGGAGACAGGAAACCAGCTACTAAACAGATTGATATCTTTTTTCAAACACCTTTGCGATTAGGTGAGATATTGGATGGCTTAATCAATATCCAAGCAGGACAAAATCTCATCTCAAATGCGCCAAAAACCATTCATCTGGCAGGCGATATTCAATTTTCACCGCGAACTTTAACCTGCAAAGACTCCAAAGATAATTCTGTAGTTATCACCGAAAAAGAAGCACAGTTTTTATTGGCGCTTTATGAGTCCGAAGACAAAACTTTGGATAGGAAAGCGTTACTTCAAAAAGTTTGGGAATATGCCGATAGTGCAGAAACCCATACCTTGGAAACGCATGTCTATCGTTTGCGACAGAAGTTGAATAAACTGGAAGCTGAAGATCCCATTGAAACGGTTGAAAATGGATACTGCTTAAAACTCCCTCAGAATCAGTAAAGACCGCCTGTGCCTGTTGTTGGTGATGTTTGTTGTTCACCAGCAGGGGGAGAGGATGTATCAGGAAGTTCAGAAAATGGATCATTTGGATAGACGGGTCCTATCTGTCCTGTTGCATCATAAGGTTGTCCTGAGACCGCACCATCATCAATAATAACAACACGGTCTTCTGGTACAGTGCCTGGAACAAAGGCTTCCCAAATCCCGCTCTCATCCAACGGTGAAACACGCCGCCCCGTCTTTGGATTAACGCGCACCAATTGAATACCTTCAGGAACACGGAACGGAATAGCGGGCTTATTTTGAAGAGCATCTGTTACGAATTCTTTGAAAACTGGAAGGGCAACGGACGAGCCTGTCTCTTTGTTACCTAGAGGTTTTGGATCATCCATACCCATATAGACACCCACAACCATGTCTGGAGAAAAGCCAATAAACCATGCATCTTTAGACTCATTTGTTGTCCCTGTTTTACCGCCAAGAGGACGATTGAGTTCTTTTAAGCGAACGGCTGTTCCCCTTTCTGCAACACCCTCAAGGATTGAAACAATTTGGTAGATGGTTTGTGGGTTGCCAATTTGAGGACGATTATCAGGAACATTAGGAACGGATTGTTCATCCCATCGGATTTTAGGGCCACAATTTGGGCATTTCCTATCATCGTATTTGTAGACTGTTTCACCGTAACGGTTTTGAATTCTATCAATGATTGTTGGAACAATTTTACGCCCACCATTTACCAGCATTGCATAACCATTAGTGATGTCTATAAGCGTGGTTTCGGCTGAACCTAGAGCATTTGCAAGATGGGGCTTTAAGTCTTTGTAGACCCCAAATTTTTCTGAGGTCTCCGCGATTTTGTCCATACCGATGTGGTGAGCAAGGCGAACAGTCATCAAGTTACGTGATTTCTCAACACCAACGCGGATAGGTGTTGGACCGTAAAAGGTATTGGAATAATTTTTAGGGCGCCAAAAGTGACCAGGCCTGTCTTGATATTCAAAAGGTGCGTCGAGCACCAGAGTTGAGGGCGTATAGCCTTCTTGTAAAGCTGTTAGATAGACAAAAGGTTTAAAGGCAGAGCCAGGCTGACGCTTGGCTTGAGTGGCGCGATTATATTGGCTGTTATCAAATTTCCATCCACCTTGCATAGCAAGAACACGACCTGTATGCGGATCAATAACAATAATAGCACCTTGGATTTTTGGGATTTGTTTGAGCGCATAGCTTTTATCTTTGTTTTTCTCAACCATAACCACATCACCAGCTTTGAGCGGTTTGTTTGATGACCATTTCACATCTGCTTCGGGGATTGTGCCTTTTGAGCCATCTTCGAAACCAATTGAACCGCTAGACTCGAGTACTATGGCGAGTAACCAATCTTTTAGAAAGCCTTCAGGTTGTGCAATTTCTTTTAATTTTTCTTCAAAACCACTTGTACTCAAACCACTCTTTACAGGACCTCTCCAACCATGACGGCGATCATAATTTGTAAGCCCGTCACGTAAAGCTTTAACCGCAATATTTTGATAAGTCGGATCAACGGTTGAGCGAATAGATAGACCTTCCTTGTAAATACTGTCATTCCCGTAATGCTCTATCATTTCACGGCGGACTTCTTCAGCAAAATAGGCGGCTTCGACAATACGATTTTCATCACGTGGAACAACTTCAAGAGGCTTCAGTTTAGCAAGTTCAGCCCCACCCTCTGTAACAAAGTCTTCCTCTTCCATGCGGTCAATAACCCAGTTACGGCGTGCAATGGCTGCCTCTTTTTTACGTGTGGGGTGATAATTATTTGGGGCCTTGGGAAGGGCTGCAAGATAAGCAACTTCATCCACTGTTAAGTCATCCAGTGATTTGTTGAAGTAATTAATGGCAGCGGATGCAACACCATAAGATCGTTTTCCAAGAAAAATTTCATTGAGGTAAAGTTCTAAAATTCTATCCTTGTCCATCGCCTTATCCATGCGATAAGCAACAATAGCTTCTTTGATTTTACGTGTGTAAGAGACTTCGTTGGTGAGTAAAAAGTTTTTTGCAACTTGTTGTGTAATTGTTGAGGCACCAATCTGGCGTTTTCCTGTACCGTAATTTTGAAGGTTGGATAACATGGCTCGTGCAATCGCCATCGGGTCAACGCCCTTGTGCGTGTAGAAGTTTTTATCTTCTGCAGCGAGAAATGCATTTTTTACAAGGTCAGGAATTTCTTCACTAGGAATAAAAATACGATTTTCTTGGGCAAACTCTGCGAGTAAGCGCCCATCCCCTGCGTGAACGCGCGTTACAACGGGAGGCTCATAATCTTTGAGCGCAGAATAGTCTGGCAAGTCATGCGAGTAATAAGAAAAAATCCCGATAATCGCCAAAACACCACCAATCGCTCCGAGCAAACCCAGAGACACAACCCACAAGAAAAATGTTCCGATAAACTTCATATATTCTTTGATATAGCTTGATAGTTAGAAAATGACTAGACTTAACCTTATGAGCAAAACAATATCACCTTCCGATCTGATTTGCATGAACGAATATGAGTCATCCCACGCTTTGCGCGTTGATCTTGTTTACGCGGATGCAAGCCATCCTGAAAATCCATTTAAAGAGGCGATTTACAAGCAAGATGCCCGGCTCTGGCTTCACAAGGATTTGGCAGAAATCGTTCTAAAAGCCTCGGAGTTTGCCCATACGATAGGACGAAAACTTGTCTTAAAAGATGGATTACGACCTGTCGATGCGCAACAAAAGATGCTTGAGACAGACATGGTTAAGGCAAATATGCATTGGCTTATTACACCAAGAGTACTGTCGTCTCCTAGAATGGGTGGACATCCCAGAGGTATGGCAATTGATTTGACAATAGAAGATGAAAGCGGGAGAGCACTCGATTTTGGAACTTCGTTTGATGCTTTACCACCAAAAGATGGACCCAACATTGCGGCACGAGATTACATGGATCTACCCCAAGAGGCTTTAAAAAATAGAAAGTATTTAGAGCGGATAATGCATGAAGCTGCACACTTGTGCGGACGGGAAATTTGGCCATTAACAAGTGAATGGTGGGACTTTCGTTTCAAAAATGAAGTTTATAATGAGTATGCGCCACTCTCTGATAAAGATTTACCGTTTCAAATTACTTTCCAAGAATAATCCAAAGCCCTGCAAGTACAGCAAAACCCACAAATACATTTTTAATTGTCTGCGGGTTGGTTATGAGCATCAGTTTTGTGCTGTAGTGACTTGCTATACCCATGACTACCGCAAGAAGCCCAGCATAAAGCGTGTTTTCAAAACTAATGTAGCCATAGTAGGCGTATATAAAGGCACTCACGCCCGCTACAACGACCCAGCTTAACCCGCCCGTAGCGGCAGACTGTAAAATTGTAAAGCCAAAGCAAGATATATTTATTAAGCGGTAAATAATCCCTGAGCCGCCAGCAAAAAAGCCAGCATAGATATTGGTTAAGGCGTGAAGAAATAAACCTAAAACATGATATTTAAATTTTCTTTGCTTTTCTTCAATGCCAACTTTTCGTGTCAGTATAAATAATAAAGCCGAGAGAATAATCAGACTACCTATAATTTCTGTTAAAAAATCAGGAGGTGTTCTTATGGCCAGAACTGTACCAGCAATAGAACCAATAATAGCTAAAATCAAAAGTGCTGGAACAAACTTCCACTTCACATGATTTGCTACAAGCATGTGCCTACTAATTACAATCCAAGAAATGAAAGAAGAAAACATATTCATTGCTAAGGCTTCTTTAATTTCAAAACCTACAAACAAGAGCACAGGAATGACGATAAGACTGGAAGAAGCGGTGAAGGGGCCAGTAATGCCTGCCAATATTCCAGTTACGAGAAGAACAAATAAAGTGAAGAATTCAATTTCCATCAAAAAAGACTATTCATTATTTACTAGAATGAGAAGTGTTCTCTTGGGAGGCTTTCGCTGCCATTTGGGCGGTGATGTAAGAAGGTTTATCAGGTAGAGCGATGTAATCTCCGCGGTCTTCTGGCGCGACAGCATCTGTAAACCCAATTCTGAACATTGCGAAAACGAGTGTTATTAAACAGAATATTGGAGGCATGAAGAAAAATGTTGTTTGCCCGAATAGAGACATCGCAGAGCCAACTATAATTGGACCTATAAGCGCGCCCGTACCATTGATAAGGATAAGTGTTGCACTGGCTTGAACGATTTCTTCTTCGTTCAAACGGTCATTCACATGCGTTGCAGAAACACTATAAATGGTAAGCATTAATCCACTCATAAGGGTGATGGCAAGGTAGTCAAAATAAGTGACGTTGTGCATGGTAAGCATTCCCGCAGCGGTTCCTGCCAAGCAAATTCCAAATAATATGATTGCTAAGACTTTGCGTCTGTCGATTTTGTCGGAGAGCCAACCGACAGGGTATTGCAAAAGCATGCCTGAAATTACTAGCATTGCCATGAAAAATGAAACGTCTTTTGGCGTCATTCCACTATTCACTCCATAAATGGGGGCAATTACTAAAAAGGTAGTTGAAGTCATACCTGCAACAAAACACCCTAAAATGCCAAGAGGGGCAAGTTTAATGAGATGTGAAATGGAAACACTTTTTGGTGCCTCATATTTTGGTTGAGGTCTTTTACTTAAGGACAGAGGAATAATTGCCAGTGACAACACAACAGAATTCAAAACAAAAAGTTGATAGCCTGTTGGATCAGCAACATTCAAAAGCAACTGCGCGCCAGTCAATGCGATAAACACGGTGACCATATAGATACTCAAAACCTGCCCACGGTTTTTCTTGGTGGATGTAGCATTCAGCCAACTCTCGGAAATGATAAAAATTGCAGCAAAGCTGAAACCATTAAGACCACGTAAAATTGCCCAAGCAATGGGTGAGTCCGACAAAGTATAGATGAGAGCAACGGCAGAAGCGCATGATGCAAAAGCGGCATAAACACGGATATGACCAACATTTTTGATAAGCTTTGGCGTTATTATGCAACCGCTCAAATAGCCGACATAATAAGTAGCTAAGACAATCGAGAGAGTTGCTGTATCAAAACCGATAAGCGCACCACGGACACCAAGCAGAGTTGCTTGTAACCCATTTCCCAAAACAAGGAGAAGGATTCCAGCAAAAATAGGCCATGTACTTAGAATGGTTTTCTTGGTGGTCATATTGAGCCCTATGAAGCAATAAAATGGCGCGAAGAATTTCGCTTGCCGCTTACTTATCAAGTTTACGCAAACTGTCAATAATGAAAATGAAAATTTTAGGAAATATGTTCGGCGTGTTTTGCAATTGGACCGTCTGCGCGACCATTAATAAATTGGTCAACATACTCATTGCCTGATTTATCCAGTTTTGAGACAGGACCTGACCAGATAATTTTTCCGTCATAAATCATGGCAACTTTATCAGCTATTTTACGAACGGATGCCATATCGTGTGTAATTGACAGGGCTGTAGCACCTAAATCATTCACACATTTCTTGATAAGGTCGTTAATAACGTCCGCCATAATGGGATCAAGCCCAGTGGTTGGTTCATCAAAGAAAATGATTTCTGGATTGGAAGCAATGGCGCGTGCTAAACCTATGCGTTTTTGCATACCTCCGGAGAGTTCTGCTGGGTAAAGATCAGCAACGGCGGGACCCATTCCAACGGCAGAGATTTTTTGTAGTGCTATTTCACGTGCCTCGTCTCTGTCCATTCTGCGTCCATATATCAAACCAAAGGCAACGTTTTCCCAGACAGGCATAGAGTCAAAAAGAGCACCTCCTTGGAATAACATTCCAAACTTACCCATCATGACATCATGTTCCTCGCTAGACATTTTGGAGGTGTCTTTGCCATCAACTTCAATGAGACCACTATCAGGTTTCAACAAATCAAGAATACATTTAAGAGTGACGGACTTCCCTGAACCTGAACCCCCAATGACAACCAAAGATTCACCTTCGGCAACTTCTAAATCAACACCTTTAAGAACGTCCTTTGTCCCAAAAGATTTTTTAACGTCTCTCATCAAGATTTTTGGTGTTGCTTTGCTCATGAGAAAAACACCTGTGTGAGGATGTAGTTAAAGATAAGAATAAGAATAGAGCCTGCCACAACGGCGTTTGTAGTCGCTTTACCAACACCTTGTGCGCCACGCCCAGAATGGAAGCCGTGATAGCAACCCATCAGTGTAACAATGAATCCAAAAGCGGAAGCCTTAACCAACCCTGAGACAACATCCATTGTGTTTAGCACGTCCCAGCTTTGGCTTAAATAATTTGCAGGCGAAAATCCGAGCACATGTATGGAAACAACGTAACCACCTAAAATTCCGATAATGTCACCAATCAAAACAAGAATAGGGAGCATTAATGTTCCCGCGATAATGCGGGGGGCAATCAGATACTTAAATGGATTAACCGACAAAGTACGAAGCGCATCAATTTGTTCAGTCACTTTCATTGTTCCGATTTCAGCGGCAATTGATGCGCCGACACGCCCCGCAACCATAAGACCTGCTAAGACAGGAGCGAGCTCGCGTGTAATAGATAATGTGACAACAGCGGCAATCGCGCTCTCGGCGTTAAAGCGTGTGAACCCCGTATAGGATTGCAGGGCCAACACCATCCCCGTGAAGAAGGTTGTTAAACCAACGACAGGCAGAGAATAATATCCAATGCTCATAAATTGATGGATGAGGTTTTTAAAGAAAAATGGCGGAGTGAAAATGTGCTTTAAGGTATTCCCTATAAAAATGAACAGGCGACCTAACGCACCCAGTAGAGACACAACGGTATGACCAACAGTCTGGCAGATATCAGCGATGTTGATGTTGTATGCGTTCACTTAAGAACCCCTCATAAAATTTCTATTCAAAGAGGAATAGCATGGGAGGCATCCCATGAAAAGTGTCAAATCAATAAGTTAAGTCACGAAAAAACCCGAAGAAAATCTCCGGGTTTTGAATTTTTGTAAATTTAATGAACGCTCACAGCGTTAAGTTCGTTATGAAAGAGACTTCCAAGAGCCATTTCTTTACTGTCATTAATGGTCAAAGGTGTTCCGTCTGCGGCATGTACTGCAAAGGCATCATGCCCATCCACCTTCACCTGTTTAATGTACGCCATCTCATTCAGTCCCATAGCCTTAAAGTCTCTGGGGCTTAGGCGTCTCAGGAATTCAACAACCGTTTGTGGTTTGTGGTTCATATCAAATATCTCCCCTTACTTACGCTTGGAGGGTTTGGAAGGTTCATCCACCTCAATCGCCTTAAGTTTTCCATTGCTCTGAGGCTCAGAATTTTTGATGGAAATTTTCTTAGCAGATGATTGTGGAATGACGCGCTCCATGTCGATATGAAGAAGGCCATTATTCAATGAGGCATCTTTTACCTCAATTCCATCGGCAAGTACGAAACTGCGCTGGAACTGACGAGCTGCGATACCGCGGTGAATGTAAGCGCGAGAGGAATCATCCTCTTGCTTGCCGCGAATGGTCAGTTGATTGTTTTCAACTTCCACTTCCAAATCATCCATGGTAAAGCCTGCGACTGCAAGCGTAATACGAAGATCATCTTCGCTTACCTGTTCTATATTGTAAGGGGGGTATGCTTCTCCCGCTGATTTTTTCAAACGGTCAAAGGTCTGCTCAAAATGGTCAAAACCCAAAAATAGAGGGCTTTCAAATAAAGATAGTCTTGATGACATTGTTCTAACTCCTCTGTTGAGCAAGTTAATATGTTACAAGCGACCTCACCATGAGCATCGCTCAATATGGATTATATATAATTCTACGTGAATAATGCAAGTTTGGATGAATGAGGGAATGGTTATTTCTTAGCGCGCGTGAAAACGCGATCACAATACCCACAGTCCACGCTGTCTCCGCCATCAAATGAGTAATAGACAACAGGGTGTCCCAAAGGCCCTAATCCACCGTCACACGAAACTTCGTCTGTATCGGCAGGAAATTTAATTGTTTCAGGATTTTTGTAGTCGGGTTTCATGCGTTTTTTTCGCCATTTTGGGGTGACATATTCATGTAATCTTTATACAGTGTCCCTCATGAATGTCCAGACTTTGAAATGGAAGCTATCAGGCACGGCTGAGCAACAGCCAGAGAAATTCGTCACGATGGATTTGGAGACGGATAAACTTCTTTATTTATGGGGAGGCTCTATTGTCTCGTTTGAATGGCTAAAAGAAGGTAGGCCTAAATCAAAAGAGAACTTATCTGATGGTCTTCGTGAGCGTTTTGAGGAATGTGAAAAGGCTCTTCTCAACAATAAAGAGATTGAACAACCATTGCTTGGCGTTGGCATTTTCAATGGTGTTGAAATTGGAACAGGGCGCGCGACTTTGTGTGTTTTTGCTGCGCATAAAGTTCCAACAATCAAATGTTCCATCATGAAATCGATGGAAAAAGAATTCATGAAGCTTTGGAAAAAGGGCTAGGTCTTCGACCACTCGGTGCCGTCGGCGGTGTCTTTGATTTCAATACCCATGTTTAGTAATTCATCACGCAAAGCATCGGCCGCCGTATAATCTTTACCTGCTTTTGCTTCATTTCTTTTGGAAATCAGGTCTTCGATTTTGTCTGTATCTAAATCATCGTTTCCGAAGTTCAAAAATTCTTCGGCATCTTTTTCAAAGAATCCAAGTGTTTCTGCAAGCAGTGTAATTTTTGCTTTCAGGAGTGATTTTTCATCATCGGATGGGTTGGCACTTACCTCTTTGCAATATTGATGAAGATTGGAAATTGCCAAAGGTGAATTAAGATCATCATAAAGAGGAGAAAGGGCTTCATTTTTTTGCCCCTCATCTAATTCTATGACATCACAATCACTTAAATCATACAGGGTTTTATAAATCATCTGCGTGGTTTTCTTGGCTTGATGGATGCAGTTTTGATTCCAGTCCAGTGGTTTGCGATATTGGGCAATAAGCAATGCCATACGAATAACAAATCCATGAATGCCTTCTTCAAGTAAATCATGTGCAAGTGTGAAGTTGCCAAGCGACTTTGACATTTTCTCACCTTCAAC
This sequence comes from Bdellovibrionales bacterium, assembly GCA_037968575.1. Lineage (GTDB taxonomy): Bacteria > Pseudomonadota > Alphaproteobacteria > Micavibrionales > Micavibrionaceae > UBA2137. The sequence continues at coordinate 57,668 of JBBKVR010000029.1, forward strand.
GGTTAGGAAGCCATTATGAACCCAGACTTTTGCGAAAGATGTGAGGTCATCTTCGTGTCCATGCGCACAACAGGATTGAGCAATCTCGTTTTCATGGTGTGGGAATTTGAGGTCTGCGCCACCACCGTGAATATCAAATGGTAGTTGTAAATGTTTCTCAGCCATCACCGAGCATTCAATATGCCAGCCCGGGCGACCAAAGCCGTAAGGCGAATCCCATCCAGGCTCATCATTTGTGCTTGGTTTCCAAAGCACAAAATCGGCTGGGTCTTTTTTGTATGAGGCAACCTCGACACGCGCGCCGGCAATTTGCTCATCACGGTTACGGCCTGATAATCCGCCATATTTTTTAAAAGAAGGAACATTGAATAACACATGACCATCGGCTTCATAAGCATGTCCGTTTTGTATGAGTGCCTCTATTTGTGCCAGCATTTCTGGGATATGGTCAGTGGCAAGTGGCTGGATGGTTGGTGCCATATTGCCCAATGCCTCCATATCCTCATTGTAAATCTTGGTATAACGTTTGGTGATTGTGTCTATTGGCTCACCAGTTTCCCGCGAGCGGGTAATGATTTTATCTTCTATATCCGTGATGTTTGAGGCGTAAGTCACCTTCAGGTAAAGCGTTTGTAGAACACGCGTCAGCAAATCAAATACAACCGCCATACGAGCGTTACCTAAATGTGCGTAATCATAAACTGTTGGACCACAGGCATAGAGTCGCACGTTGCTTTCATCTAAAGGCGTGAAAACTTCTTTTTTGCGGGTCAGCGAATTTGTAAGTTTTAATTGTGTCATCCGTTGTTTTTACAGGCTCAAAGAAAACCTGACAACAGTGAAGGTTAGACAACGGCTAGTTTGGATTCCCAAATTGGTAGAGTAGGGGATGAGTTACAAGGTTTGTATTGGTCTCTGTATGCTTCGAGATATTCCAGTACAGAAGGGTGATAAGCGCCCGTATCAGATATTTCACGAAAATGAAGACCTGTTAACTTAGTGATAATACTTTCCTGCATTTTAAAAGCTTCAGGCGACACTTCATTAATATCTGTTTCTCCAAAGACTATACTAGCGATTTCGTTGTCAAAAGTGATACCAGTTTTGTCCTGCAGTTTTGATACGAACCATCTTGCAACCTCGTCTGAGAAAGCCTCAGTTTTGGGATTTCCGCCCCCAATTCCATGGTCACCTACAAACCAAAGTTCCTCACAGTCTGTATCACTGTTTGGGTCTATAACCATAGGGGTTACAGGAAATGAATGTCTATGTTCATCAATTGCATCGGCTTGCAATGCAACACCAATATTGCGTCCTAGTACGGGATCGTAAAATTCTTTTCGGCCATTTAACAATTTTGCAAGTGGGCGCCATAAACCAATTTCTATAGATCCTATGAGAATTCTATTAGGAACACCTAGTGAGCCAACGGTGTCTATGCAGGCCAGATTGGTTTCAGGTCTTTCGTTAATTGAAAGTGTTTTTCGGAACTTTTGCATTTTAGGTGAGGAAGGCTTTTCATTACTTTTATATGCTCGATAAACAAGATTTATGAGCCATTCACGGTGCTCAGGATTGTTACGGTCTACTGCATAGGCAGATTCAGCTTTATCCCAATCGACAACACCACATTTATATATCATTCCGTTCAGTGAACGAGCCGTATATGCACCACGGCTGTAGCCTATTAATGTTGTTTTATCACCAGATTGATAATTTAATGAATAATATTCATAAGCTTCTTTAATGCGCTTAGGTAGATCTGCTCCTGTTGCTCCATTCCATGTTCTTTTTAGAGTGCCACCGTCAGAACCAACTCCATCAAAATGCTGGGTTCTTTGCTCGAAACCGTTTGAGATAATTTTTGGAATAGAGTGTAGCAAAAGATATACATTGCTTGGGTAGTCTTGATCAGCACGTTGCCATGTTCCGTCAAGTCCAATGATGTGGTGTGTTTTTGTCATATATCGGTATTAGCGATTAGTAATCAAAAAATCAACAATTTTATGAAAAATGGTGACTATTTCTTTTTACGTAGATAAACATAAAAAGCGCCGTCACCACCGTCTCTGGGACGCGCATGATGATATTGCAGGACAATATTTTTAAAAGGTGACTGTTCCATCCAACTAGGAAATTTACGCTTTAGTACGCCGCGAGCATCTTCCATCCAATGTTCAGGATTAACAGATTGTGCGCCTTTGCCTGTAATGACCAAAACCAGTCTATTTCCTGAGCTATGGGCGCTCTCAACAAACTTTTTGAGTGATTGAAATGCCTCTTCTTGGCGCATCCCATGTAAATCAATGCGTTTTTCTATTTTGAGTTTGCCTTTGACGAGCTTGTCTTTGGTGTTCTTATCAATTTCACGGCTTTTTTCGACCACGGCTCTGGTTTGTGGAATTGGATCTTTTAGTTTTTGAGGTTTTGGAGTAGCTGTTTTGGATGATTTACTTTGTGATTCTGGTTTCTGCGCAGACGGTTTCTCTGGATGCAAAGGTTTGACATCCTGAGTCATTAAATTCCATAAATTTTTATCATCTTCAGGTGTCATATGTGTGATTTACTTGTGGTTCTAGTGCCAAATGCCGTATAAGTTGCGAAGCTAAACAATAACATAAAGACTAGGTTGAAATGCGCATTTTTGCAAAGTTGTTTGTCATTATCTTTATCGCGATAGTTTTTGTTTCTGCAAGAGCACATGCGCAATTTATTGAAGAGGCTTCATCGTCCTTGGAGGTTGCGATTGCATATCACAAACTGGCAGAACAAATTCCTGATTTTGAATTATGGGCCTCCTATACTCAAGAATACGGGACCGCGCTAGAAGACAGTAAGGCCGAAGTCTTAGAGGAAGAAACACAAAGACTTCAAAAAGCTTTTGCGTTTTATGACCACACAGTGACGCCAATCAATATCCGTACGCTTGTGGATGTTGGTGTCAAACAAGGTGATGAACCAAAACTGTCCATTATATTTCCGAATAAACCCAACACCTATTTCCCTTATACTTATGGCGGCAGAGATTATGCCCTGATTACCGAAAATAGCGATGTGCTTGGGGACATTCCTTTAACGGTTTTGGAAGCTGAGCAAGTTCAGGAAAAACTTCCGGAAAACGGTAAAACACTTTTGGTTCTCAATACCGTTCCTTATACGGTGAATACAAAAGAGTTTGTAAAAGATAAGAATTTGCAGCGTTTGCCGATGCTGGCTAAAATAGGAGGTATCTCCCTTTACAATAGCGACCTTGAAATTGTTTGGTCTTGGAAGGCGAATTGGTACAGCCGTGTCATAAGAGCAAGAAACGGGAAAGAGTCTAAAAATGCTGTACAAAATTAGCCCTTTTTTTCAGTCACTATTCCGCCGTACCGAAACACTTGATACACGGCAGGCCATTCGCCGTGAAGAAACAACCGCTGAACGTCGCAAAAAAGATGATGAAGAAAAACGCAAACCACTGGCAGGTTCTGTCACTGATGAAACAGAAGTGAGTGTGGACTCAATTCTGTCCTTTCTGAATGACATGCTCAAAGAAAATACGGCGGCCGCTCAAGAGCAATCTTTTAGTTCTATGGCAGATAATATTACCGCTTCGGAAACACCAAATGCACCTTCACAGCCCACAGGAGATGATACCCAACCGCGGACAGCTCCTTCAAAAGCGGCGAATGCCTATCAAGCGACAGCCACAAAAATTGAAGCCCCTAATTATTACGATGGGGAGAGTGTAAAGCCAGGAGATGGCGCGCATGCCTTGACGTTAGATTCCAAGAACAGAAAAACTCTTGAGAGATTTGTTACTGATTTAAAAGAGTTGTCTGACAATGGCGTGACGACCCTGAATATTTCCCGGGCAGGAACCTTTTTCGAGTCGCTACGTGAAGCTATTGATTACCAAAAAATATCCTAAAGATTTGGCTATTTTGAATTCCGTGTGCTAATTTTCTTATATGGGAAAACATTCATCCGATTTGTTGGTCGGTAAACTCCTTCTGGCAACACCCCAGATGGGCGACCCTCGTTTTGAAAAAGCTGTTATCTTTGTTTGTGCTCATGATGAAAACGGTGCGATGGGCTTAGTACTTAACCAGCTAATGCCTGATTTTGGATTCACAAATCTTCTCGAACAACTCGGAATTGAAACCAATAAAGAACAAGCTATCAAAGTTCCTGTAATGCTTGGTGGGCCTGTCGAAACAGCACGTGGATTTCTACTTCATGGGGCGGATTACAAACTCAAAGATACCGTTGCCATCAATGATAACTTTTCTGTCACCGCCACACTGGACTGCTTAAAATCTGTTGCCGAAGGTAAAGGTCCTGAGGAGATGATTTTTATGTTGGGTTACGCTGGATGGGGTGCTGGCCAATTGGAAGATGAATTAAAAGATAACGCCTGGCTTGTTACTGACGCAGAAAACAGCCTTATTTTTGATACGCAAACCCCTCAACTTTGGGAAAGAGCAGTTCAAACCTTGGGGATTGAGCCAACTTTTTTGACCACCCACGCAGGCAACGCCTAAATTTTATTCAAACCATATAAAACATGGTCTTGGCGTTTGCCTTCAATTTCAACGTAAGCCTTAGCTAGACCTTCTTCCTCAAAACCCAAACGTTCTAGTAATTTTCGACTGCGCATATTATTGGGTAAAGTTGCGGCATTTATGCGTTGGAGTTTCGCAACAGAAAAGCCGAAGCGGATGACCGCATCCAATCCTTCATACATAAGAGATTGTCCTTGTCTCTCCACATCTATCCAGTAACCGAGCCAGCCATACTGCGCCGCACCTCGGCAAACACTATTGATGTTGATGCCACCAACAAGTGTTCCTGATGGGCGTTCAAATAAAAGGAAGGCGTAGGCGTGATCATCCTTCCACTCTTTTTCCTGTCTTGATAAACGCTGTGTGAAATATTTTCGCTCGTCCCAGCCAGTATTCCATTTTGGTTCGAATGGTATGAGGTGATTTTTATTACACGAGCGGACCTTAATCCAATCTTTCCAATCAGTTTTTCGTGGAGCGCGTAAGGCCAATCGCGGTGTTTTGATGAGCGTGTATTTGTAAGAGGGAAAACCTTCGATTGTAAATTCTGATTTAGTTTCACTCATGGCACGTCTCAATTATTGGACAGATATCTGTTTTCTAAGTGCGAGATTAAAAAGTCAGGAGAGAGTTTTTGTCCCGTTGCTTTTTTGAGGAGTTCGTCAGGAGAGTTTAAACTACCCATTCTATGAATACGTGTGTGAAGCCAATTTGTAATCTCTTCAAAATTTCCGTTTTCAATTGATCCGTAAATTTTTGGAATATCATCTTTCATCTTCTCAAAAATTTGTGCAGCAATGATGTGCCCCAAAGAATAAGATTGAAAATATCCGAACTTTCCGACAAACCAATGCACGTCTTGCAAAACACCTTGGGCGTGATTTTGCGGCATCACACCTAATTTTTCATGCATCCATTCTGTCCAGTAGGCTGGAATATCTTTGACCTCAATTTTGCCTTCAATCAAATCGCATTCAATTTGAAAGCGGAGAAAAACATGAAAGAAGTAAGTCACTTCATCAGCCTGCTTACGATTAAGGGAGGGTTTCACCTCTGTCTTAATGTGATGAAGGTTTTCAGCCGTGAGTGATGGGTCGCTAAAGTTATGAAACAGACCCTCCAAACGTGGCGCAAGGAATGTGAAGAATTCCGATGTTCGACCAATCATCATTTCAATGAATAGAGCTTGGCTTTCATGAACTGTTGTTCCCAAATCAAGTGCTACGGGTTGATATGCCCATTCACCTGTCGCAGGAAGCCCTTGCAGGTAAATCCCGTGCCCACCTTCATGGAGGGCAGATTTCATAGAATCAAGGAAGTTTCTCGTATCAACGTTTTTAATAACCAAGCGTGCATCATCTGGTGTTCCACCCTCAACAGGTGAGTGTCCTGTCTCATATAAAGCTCCACGATTAAAATCAAAACCGAACAGACCAATCAAAGCACGGTTGAGTAACATCTGTGATTCAGTATCGAACGGGCCAGTGAGCGGAACAATCTCATTACGATTCTTTTGACGTTCAATGATTTTTGGCATCATTTTTGTCAATTCGGTATCCAACTGGTTGAACCATTTCCAGACAGTCGGCAGATCAAATCCAGGAGAATGATCTTGGACAAGTGCTTCGTAGAGCGTAGAAGTGTTGCGCCATTTGGCTTTGCGTTCGGCTAAACGCTTGGTGTGGTCAACCACCTTCTCCAAATGCTTTTCGGCCATTGCCCAATCACCGTCTTGCAGAACTTCGCGGTGTAAGCGGCGTCCTTCATTAGCAATCAAAGCAGACTTCTCCATCAAGTCATGATCCATGATGGCGTGCTTTTTGTAGTTATTCACCATCCCCTTAAGGTTAGCGGTATGCCACTCATCCCATTTACCCGTATGTGTATCGAAATGCTCTTGCGCTTCATCCAGTTCTTTCTCAGCATCGCAACAGACAATATCGTCATGAATGCGCCTCTGAAGGTATGATATTTGATCAACGCGGTTGGCATATGCGCCCTCAGGCATAGCAGTCAGGAAATCACGAGAGATAATTTCCGCAACAGCCGAAAGACGACCAACATTTCTATGTCTGCGCATCAAACGTGCATAAGCATCACAGGGGGGAAGAGGTGTTTTTATACTCATGGCTTCTACTATGTGAGAAGCGGTGAGTCTTGTCTAGTGAGGGAGTTAGTTTTTTATGCCCCAGAAGGCAGATGATGGACGGTTTTTGACTTTGTCGCCAAGAATATTCCAGATATCGGCAAGAGGCTTTTCATGCAACTTTTCATGGCAAATCCAGTAGTTAGAATATTGCATGTCAAAATAATCTGGATTAGCAAGCAAGAACGAAGCCAGTAAATACTGTTCATTATAACCACGATCTGCCCAGCTTTCGAAATAATCAAAGGGCAGGAACATGTCGTGTATTCCAACAACAACACCTTTTTTGAGACGCGGTAAAATATCCAACATACAAACAGTAACGTCTGAGTTCATGAAAGAGCGATGGGAGTTATCAATAAACAAAACATCGCCAGCTTTCAACTCGTCAAATATTTTGAGATCGACTGTTTCAACACCTTTGCGGATAACCTTGTCGCAGAGCTTATCAATGTCGGCACGCGGGCAAGGATCGATGGAAACAATTTTGGTTTTGGCTTTACGAGTTTTGAGAGCTGCCTTAACAAAGCGTGTAGAGTTACCAGAACCAACTTCCATGTAAGTAGATTTTGCGTTCACTGCCGCGTCCATCAAGGTTAGCGCATCAAGGGCGGGCATCATGACGTTATGCCAGTCAATTTCGAAATTGAATTTTTTGGCTTCAATAGCCTCAACGACATCTTTATATTGCGCTAGGTTTTTAAGGTTTTCCTGAAATGTCTTCTTATTTGAAGAGATAATCTTGGCAAGATGAGGGTTGCCCTTTTTGTCCGTCCAACGTGGCTTAAAATCGATGCCATATTCGATGAAAACAGGTGTATGACCCTGACGAAGGCGGTTAAGTCCGCGTAAATACTTGTTTTGACGAAGTAGAGCTTTCATGAGGTTAAATCCCTTTCAAAGCGCACAATAGCCAAAGGTTAACAAGGTGTAAAGCACTTCACGGATTTGGTCTTAAAACCCATAAATCCTTTATTCTTGTTAATATTATGTAAATAATTAGAAAAGGGAGGGATACAAATGCAAAACCCTCGAATGAACTCCGAGGGTTCGCAATAGAGGGTAATAATTTAAACTTATTTTTTGCCTGGTTTTGTAGGCTTTTTCTTAGCTGGCATGAGATACCTCGTGTAAGAAGTGGTGGTCAGAACCGGCCATCAGGTGCAAAGGACATTCCTTCTGCATCAATAAATTTATCACTTTTTGCACTAAAAACGAGCTTTTTGAGATGTTTTTTTAAACTTCGCAATAGAGTTTCAGCATTAGGGAAATTAGGGTTTTCAAACAAGCCTTCAAGGCTGTTTATTAGAGGAATTATAATGTAGGTAATTTGAATTATTCTTTCAAGAATTTTTCGAAAACAGGCTTTAGACGATTCGAACCCGTAAGCGTTAGGTGATTGGTATCAAAATACAGTAAATCACCATTCTCCTTGCGTAATTCGCATGTCGGTTTGCAGAAAATATCACCGACTTTGTAACGCTTAAAAACAGGAGATGAGATTTTTGTCAGCTCTATATCGTATGAGCTCATGTCACTACGATAATCTGAAATATTTTGAGGCCTCTCGAGAAATTTTTGTGCCCCTTCTTCACCTCTTTCTGCACGAAGCAAAGTTTCGGGAATGTGATTCGCATAAATCGGCACAGGATCAACCCAAATGATTTGGAAAGGGGTTTCGCTTTGCTCGGATAATTTTACTAACTGTTCGACAGGATCAACCAGATTGTACTTGTCCTGATAAACACGGCTGAGGGGGTTATGAATGACCACAATATCGATATTGTTCTTTTTAACTTCATTCAAAATGTCTTGTGGAGAATAGCCCTGTCCCAACGACGTGTTTTGTTTAATGAGACGTAGCGCGTGACTATTTTCGCTTGCTACTTCACCAAGTGCTTGTTTAATAGAATCGGCATGAGATGAACCAACCAGTAAAACAGTCTTCCCGTTTTCTTTTGGTGGATCTGTGAGGAGGCAAGAATCTGAAAATGGATCGAGAAGGCGTTTAATCTTGCCGCAGCGATAGGCGTCACGGTCAAACCAAGCTGACAAGATTTGTTTTTCTTGTGGCGAGAACCCTTCAACATTTGCAGATTTCAGAAGTGGGAGAGCAAGCAGGGTAATGACAATCACGCCAATATAACTCCAGTTGCGTTTGCGTGTTCTGCTCTCATCACGGTGACGCAGAGGTTTCTCAATCAAATGGTAAGAGGCAACCGATAAAATCCCCGTGACTGCAAAAATAAGAGCGTACTCCAAAAGATTTTCGGGTTTACCTTTAATACCGTTGAACGGCTCGTAAATGAAAAAGGCAATAACGGGGAAATGAACAAGATAAATCGAGTATGAGTATTTCCCTAATACCTCCATCGCCTTGGAGGGCCATGAATTCAAAATCTTTACAGGCAATCCGCCGACAATCACCACCGCAGTCAAAAGACAGACAAGCCCGCCCCATACAGGCAACAAGTCATTAACGTTAGGCACAGCAAAGAGCAATCCAAAAATCGCAACCAGAGAGAGCAATCCTGCCCAACGATGTTGCATGAGTTCACGACTGACCAGTTGTGCTGCATAAAATCCAATCACAAACTGCCAGATACGCAACGGTGTCATGAAAAACGATGTCTTGGGCGATATAAAATCCATGCTGATGTAGCCGACAAAGGAGAGGATTCCAATCAGGTAAAAGAAGGTTTTTGATTTGTTATAGAACCAAAGCAGGAGCGGGAAGATGAGATAAAATTGTATCTCTACACCCAGTGACCAGAAGTTAAGAAACGGCTTAAATTGTTGCTCATTGAAATAGGAATTATCCATCCAGAACCCAACGTTGGGCATCAGAAATGCTGACCAGCTTCCGTGCTCCGTAATGTCGCGGAACTCATAAGGCAGAGTGACGAAGGTACTGCAAGCAATAGTGATAAACAGCACTGCAAAATAGGCGGGTAGTAATCTGTCCAGTCGCCTTCGGTAAAAACGGAAGACTTTTTCGCGTGTGGTTAGGTCAAAATAGATGAGTGCCATCAAAAAACCACTGATAACAAAAAATACATCAACGCCCAAAAACCCGTTTTGGAAATATGGTGTTTTCAAATGAAAGAAAAACACAAAGAGAATTGATAACCCCCTCAACACTTCAATCTGTACGTTTTTCTTTAGTGAGGACATTTAAAGCCAAAAACTATTTAGTGAGTAGTATATAGCTAGTATACCTTTCCAGAAAGCAGAAGCTATAACCACGATTGCTGCTGCCACCCATTTTCCAGTATGTTCTTCAATGCTAGCTATAATTTTATGCTTAATAGAGTTTTTAGATTTGTATTTATTGAGCACCATTACAATATGCTGGTTTAAGTAATAGTTCATGTTTGAAGTGTAATTCTTAATATCTTTTGTGTTTATATTTTTAGGACGTCCTTGACCTCCCATAGTCTGGTCAGCTTTAGTCATTTCTTGATATATTCGTACATACATGGCTTTAAGGTTTGTCTCTAGAGCATCGATTTCTGTTCTAATGTTAAGCTTATTATTTTGGCATTCCAAAACAACCAGATTTAGAATTTCCTCTGTAAAATCCTCTAGGAAAGGCTCAATAAACCTTCCCCAAAACACATCTCTAGGCGAGCCTTCAAATTTGACATTTCCATAGGAAATTTCTTTCCCATAAAAGTCAGTAATTGTTCCTTTTCCAGCAGCAAAAAGCATTATCCAAGAAATAATTTTTTCATTAATTAAGTAGCGTTTCTTCTCAGAAATTTTTTCTGTATCAAAGGTAGAAGAGTAGGTTTCTGATTTTTCATTAAATAAATCTACTCTATTATAAAATCTGATGAAACTCCTGACCACGACATATTCAGTATTTGAAGCCGATGTGATTTGCTCGAAATTAAAAGCGAGCGGTATTGAGGCCTTCCCACAATCTCGAGAGCACATGGCACAAGACTGGCTGGTCGGTCCAGCTCTGGGCGGTGTTCGCATTCTGGTTTCTGAGACTGATTACGACACTGCCCTCGAAATTCTTAACGACGTTGAAGATTAAAATACTTGCTATATGTAAAGCATTTTGCTAACTTTCCTGCCATGTATACGGGGAGGAAAACATGAGTATAAAAGATATGGTTGCTTGGCAGACCGCAACGCATAATTTAGAGCGTGTTGCCCCCTTATATAATACGCCAGATACAAATGTTGCTGTGCGTTGGGACGGTAAAGAATTTAATTTGGAATCCCGATGAGCCTTCTTTCCTCATTTTCTCCAAGCCCTTTTCTTTTTGGAAGAGATGCAGGGCAAAGTCCTAACACTGCACCTGATATATTTTCGCAATGGTGTCAGGCTGTAGAGTTCCATAATAAAGGTAAAGTTGCGCATGTAGCGATAGACCTTGAGACCTGTTTTTGTGACCCGGAATCTTGTGGTGGCAACAGGGACACCCATGATGTTGCGGAGCGAGTTGCAGATGTTGCTCCTGTATTGAAATTAGCGGGTATTTCAAATTACTGGGTGCATTGTGCAGGTACTATAGATTTTTATCTTGTGGAGCCAGAAGGTGATGACACCATCATTTCCAAAAGTTCTGGTTCTGCTTTTGAGAGTGGTGAATTGGACACCTGCCTTCGTGATGCGGGAATTAGAACTATCATGGTCTCTGGTGTTTATTATTCTTTATGTATTTATGACAGCGTGATGGATGCACGAAATCTTGGCTATGATGTGGTTGTGCTTTCGGATCTTTCAGCGGATGGCGATATGCCTCTGTTCATGTCCAGAAATGGTAGTACCCAAAAGATGATAAATGCTGGTGCAGTTTTTGCCCCGTCCAGTGAAGTTCTAAATTATCTGAATTTGTAATTTTTCTCAATTTTGAGTAAAACGAGAGTAAAATTTCTTGCAATATGTAAAAATTATAATTATAAATACCGCATAAAATTCTCACTGTGTATGGAGGGCAATATGATTAGAGGTTTTTTAGCTAATGCTTTCTTGAAGGTCCGTAATCCTGACCTTGTCGAAAGAATTAATCATTTTCTTCTTTACGAAACTGACCGTCTGCATACGCAGTGTGGTCTTGTATTGGGTGGCCGCGGTGTAAGCGGCGAAGTTGCACGCGAAGCCGCGCGCCTGTATCACGCGGGATGTTTTGATAAGCTTGTTGTGAGCGGTGGAGTAATAGTCTATCAGCCTGTACTGGGTGATATTGTTGCAGGTAACAAGCATTTGCACAGCAACCACGCAGAAGACTTTATTTATCCCGGTCTGGAAGTTGACCAGATGTACGGGACTCTCTTAAAAGAAGGCGTTCCAAAAGAAGCTATTATCTATACAGAAGGTGCTTCAACACACACGGGTGAGAACATTCGGAATTGTAAACGGGTTCTTGATGAGATGGAATCAATTACGATTGTCTGTCGGGCGGATAACCAAAGACGTGCTCATGCGACAGCGCGTCGATGGCTGCGCGACAGACCGATTATCACGACTGCTGCTGTTTATCCTTTTGGGTTGAACCATGATAACTGGCACGATACCCCCATTAGCCGTACTGTTCTGGAGGAATATAAAAAGCTCGATATCCATAGACCTGGTAATTACGTTCAACGAGGTTTTTGTGCCCCGCTGGATATGGTGGTGGAGGCTGTAGATACACATGTGTTGTGCGCTCCTGAACCGCGTGTTGCGCAAGTCGGCTAATTTATTCCCACTTGATTACGTCTCAAAGTTCTTAATGATATTGAAGAGTAAGGTTTATTTACTTTCTAAATATTTACGCGGAAAACGCTGTGCAAAATATTTCACTCCCGCAGGTGTTAGGTGAAATCCATCAAATGTTATGATGTCATTATTCTCATCGAAAAGTGTACATTTGTTTTCTTTGCAAAAAAATTGAAGAGGATCAATGAAGGGCGAATCTACGCTATTCTTAATTTGCGCATTGATTGTAAAAGTTTCTGGTTTTGGCTCTATATGCATCTCGTATCTTTGTGGCACAGGCACAGCGATGATGTCATGTTGTGAATAGAAAAGTCTCTTTGTTCCAAAAACAAAAAATTTATTACCAAATTCATTGACGAGATTTTTGAGACTTTGAGGAAGGAACGCCACTTCCCATTCTTGCCAACCTGTTGCAATGAAAACGATATCGGCATCCATAAACAGTTGTTTGGATTTTTCAGTAAATAAGTTATCCGCATCCCTGCATATTTTGCGCGATGAAGGGGGAATGTTATTTTCAAAAAGTGTTCTCTCTACATATAGATTCCCACAAATATTATTGACGCGAATACTACTAAATTGAAGTTGTTCGTCTGTCTGGATAGCATTAAGAACATTCATAAGGTCGCCAGAATTACTGTCCCCCACGACAAGAACTTTTTTACCAGCATCTGTAACGAAAGGTTTTCCTTCGCGTTCATTTTTGATGAGCCAGACAAGTTCACCAAAATTCTTCCGTGATTTGAAAATGCGCATATCGTCATCCGAATAACGCCAAAAATTACCCTTTGTTAGTGCTCCAGCCAGACCAAAGCTAGAGGCCAGTAGAATGACAATAATGCTCAGGGTAAAAATTGATTTTCTATTTATCTTTGTTTTGTTGCGGAATGGATTTTCTACGTATTTCCAACTGAGGTACGACAATGGAAATACGGTAAGGCATAAGGCAAGCATGATGGAAGGTTCAGGAGTAGAGTCTGTTGCATGACGCATAAATGCAAAAATTGGTTGGTGCCATAGATAGGCACTGTAAGACATTAGCCCGACAAGAACGAAAACCTTCAGGCTTAATAAGCGGTGAACAAATGTATCTTTATTCGCATAAAGAAGAATAAGCGCTGTGCCGATCGTTGGAACGAGCGCATAAAAACTTGGGAAAGGGGTGTCTTTATCAAAAGAAAAAATAGAATATAGGATGAGTATCAACCCAATGGCGCTTCCACTTTGTTGAACAAAAGAGCTTGCTTGAGAAGAGTTTCTATTGAGGTGAATTGCAACGAAAGCACCAATCAAAAGCTCCCAACCACGCATTGGCAAAAGATAGAAAGTTGGATTAGGTGCGTTATAGGCTCCCCACTGCGCTAATGATAGACTGGCGATGAAGGCAAACACCAAAATGCCAATAATCCAGCGCATGCCGAATCGCCAACACAATATAAAAAAGACTGGGAAGAAAATGTAATATTGTTCTTCAACCGCAAGGCTCCATGTGTGCAATAGAGGTTTTAATTCCGCTTGAGTGGCAAAGTAATCTGTTTGAAGCCAGAAAAAAATATTAGACCAAAATGTTGAAGCGGAAATTACACTTTTTGAAAAATCCTCCATCGCATCTGGGAGTAAGATGAAATAAGCAAAAGGCAGGCTACAAAAAATAACAAGAAACAGAGCGGGGAAAATACGTCTGGCTCTGCGTTCATAAAAATGAACTAAGCTAAACTGACCTTTTTCCATCTCTTTAAGAATGATGCTGGTAATTAAAAAACCGCTTATTACAAAGAAGATGTCAACGCCGACAAATCCGCCTCTAAAAATATTAAATCCAGCATGAAAGAAAATTACAGGAATAACTGCAAGCGCTCTTAACCCATCTATTTCAGGACGATATTTCAAGCTTTGGCAGACCTTATAAAAGTATTGGTACTATTCCCACTCGATGGTGCCTGGTGGTTTTGAGGTGATGTCATAGACAATGCGGTTGATGCCTTTGACCTCATTGATGATACGCGTTGAAACACGGCTCAAAAATTCATGATCGAAATGATAATAGTCCGCCGTCATTCCATCGGTTGAGGTCACAGCACGCAATGCACAGACAAAATCATATGTTCTATCATCGCCCATAACACCGACTGTTTTCACAGGGAGTAGAACAGCAAAGGCCTGCCAGATAGCATCGTATAGACCTGCGTTTTTGATTTCTTCAAGATAGACAGTGTCGGCTTTTCTTAAAATCTCAAGTTTTTCGCCAGTAATTTCACCAGGTAGGCGAATGGCAAGACCAGGGCCAGGGAAGGGATGGCGACGAATAAAGTCCTCGGGCATACCGAGTTCTTTACCAAGTTCACGCACTTCGTCTTTGAATAGTTCGCGTAGAGGCTCAACCAGTTGTAAATCCATGCGTTCTGGCAAGCCACCAACATTATGGTGAGATTTGATTGTCACCGATGGCCCGCCCGTAAAGGACACGGACTCAATGACATCAGGATACAATGTGCCTTGTGCCAAGAAATCGACTTCGCCAATTCTCAAGCCGATTTCTTCAAATACATCAATGAAGGTCGCGCCGATAATTTTACGTTTCATCTCTGGGTCGGAGACGCCCTGTAAAAGTCCGAGGAAACGTTTCCCTGCATCCTCGTGGATAAGGGGAATATTATAATGATTGCGAAACAGAGAGACGACTTGGTCTGATTCTCTTGCGCGCATCATGCCTGTGTCGACATAAATACAGGTGAGTTGATCGCCAATCGCCTCATGCAGAAGAACAGCAGTCACAGAGGAATCCACTCCACCTGATAAACCGCAAATGACTTTGCCTTTACCGACCTGTTTACGGATTTTGGCAATCGCTTCGTCTTTAAAAGCGCCCATTGTCCAGTCACCATCACAATTACAGACATTATGTGTGAAGTTTTTCAGAAGTTGCATGCCGTGAGGTGTGTGTACAACCTCGGGGTGGAATTGCACGCCATAAAATTTACGTTTTTCGTCAGCAATAAAGGCATAAGGTGCGCCGTCACTTGTGCCGATAATTTTAAACCCTTTAGGCAGTTCAGTGACGCGGTCACCGTGGCTCATCCAGACTTGTTCATGTGCGCCATCTTCCCAGACGCCTTCGGTAATAGGGGTGTGAGATTTAACATCCACATAGGCACGACCAAATTCACCGCCACCTTCGCCACCACCCTCAACCGTGCCGCCAAGTTGCTGCACCATAGTTTGCTGTCCGTAACAAATACCAAACAAAGGCAGGCCCATATCAAACAGACCGTCAGGTGCGCGCGGGGAATCTTCCCAAGTTACGCTTTGTGGACCACCAGAAAGAATAACGCCCTTGGGGTTATAGGCCTTGATGCGCTCAACACTGGCTTGGCTAAATGGCCAGATTTCACAGTAAACACCAGATTCTCTTACACGGCGGGCAATCAGTTGTGTGACTTGTGATCCAAAATCGAGAATCAGAATACGGTCATGCTTCTGTGGGATTTCAGTGAGTGGTGTTTTTTCTTGGCTTTGTGCTGTCATGCGTTATGTTTTAACGAAAGCTGTTTCTAAAAGAAAGATACAATTTCAATTTTAGAAGTTTTTAGTGAGGGGTCATGACAAGTATTTCATTCGAATTTTTTCCGCCTAAAAGTGAGGAAGCCAGTGAAAACTTGCTGGAAACAGCGCAATCTTTGAGTGCTCTAAACCCATCATTCTTTTCTGTGACCTATGGTGCGGGCGGCTCTACACAAACGGGCACGCTTGGCACAATTAAGGCTCTCATGGAAAAAGTGGATACCGATATTGCGGCCCATTTGACCTTTATCAATACGGATACAGGACATTTGAAAGAATATGTTGATGGTCTTTGGGACTCTGGCATTAAACGATTGGTGGCGTTGCGGGGCGATTTATCATCTGACCTAAACTGGCCACTTGATCCTGATGGGAATTATTTTCAATACACATCCGATTTTGTAGAGGCTCTTTTAAAGTGGCACGACTTTGATATTTCTGTGGGGGCATA
>JBBKVR010000030.1:0-38059 GCA_037968575.1 Bdellovibrionales bacterium
CTGACTTATGAGCGAAGTCACTTCAAAAATTTCTGATGCGCCAAGTGTCACAGAGAAAACCATCTTTGGAGCGCCTGAAGGTGAGGATGCACGTATTTTGATTGAACGCGCTTGCGAACTTATGCGTGATGATCTTGTTCTGCTTCACATTGCGCTGGATGATAGGCGGACAAATTTTCTGGAAGAATGCATTTCCTATTTTGGTTCTGATGTCGAAGTTGCCGTTTTCCCTGCGTGGGATTGTTTGCCCTATGACCGTGTTTCACCAAGCGTGAATATCATTGCTGAGAGGGTGGCAACGCTTTGTAAGTTAATGTCTTGGCAAAAAGGTAAATCACGCAAACCCAGAATACTTCTCACAACTGTGAATGCTGTTTTACAAAAGGTGATGCCAAAACAGGCTCTTGAGAATGCAGCATTTTCATTTGAGGTGGGAGGGCGCCTTAAAGAAGAAGACTTGTTTTCCTATCTGATTGCTAACGGTTATCACCGCAGCGATACAGTACGTGAGCCAGGAGAGTTTGCTGTTCGCGGTGGAATTATTGATGTGTTCCCAGCCAATTCGGACACACCTGTGCGCTTGGATTTGTTCGGAGATGAAATCGAAACTATCCGTACTTTTGATGCTTTGAATCAAAGAAGTGAAGAAACCTTAACGTCATTTGCATTAACGCCAGCTGCTGAATTCTTCTTAAATGAGGAAAGCATTTCAAGATTTAGACAAAATTATCGCTCACTTTTTGGAACAATCCGCGAAGATGATGCACTTTACGCAACCATTAGTGAGGGGCGTTCCTATAATGGCGCAGATCACTGGTTACCACTCTTTTATGATGAGATGGACAGTCTATTTGATTACGTGCCTGATGCGTTCGTGACACAGGACTATCATGCTCTTCAATCACAATCCGAGCGTATAGGCCAAATTCAGGATTTTTACGAGACTCGTAAGACGTTGGCACAAGCGGCACTCAAGCCAACGAAAAAAGACAAAAATATGTCGGGTAGTCTTTATAGACCGATTAAACCTGAAATGCTTTTTTTCAATAATGTCATTGATGAAGGGTTTTCTCTAAGCCCGTTCAAGCCCCCTGTTGAGAATAATGAAAAGACAGCCAGAAAAGCACGTAATTTTTCAGATGTTCGTGCCCTACCTGATGGGAATGTTTTCAAAGAGGTCAGACTCTATATTGATAAGTTACGCGGTGATAACCGCAAGATAGTTATTGCCGCCTATAGCGATGGCTCACGTGAACGCATGAAGAGCCTTCTTGAAAATGAAGGTTTTGCCAATCTCAAAATTTGTAATTCATACGAAGATATCAAAAAATTAGGTAATCGCGAGACAGGGCTGACAGTTCTTGCTTTGGAAGATGGGTTTATCTCATCTGATTTGGTTATTTTGAGTGAGCAGGATGTTTTAGGCGACCGCCTGACACGCAAATTTAAAACCAAGAAACGCAAAAGCGATAATTTTATTGCCGAGGCGACATCGCTTGCGCAAGGGGATTTGGTTATTCATACCGAACATGGGCTTGGTCGATTTGAAGGTCTGGAAACGTTGAAAGCCGCAGGCACGTTACATGATTGTGTGAAACTGATTTACAACGGCGGAGACAAGCTCTTTGTCCCCATTGAAAATATTGACGTGCTCTCGCGCTATGGAAACGAGGATACTGTTGCCTCGCTTGATAAACTTGGTGGGGCAGGCTGGCAAGCACGTAAATCGAAGGTCAAAAAAGACCTTCTACGCATTGCCGAGCATCTCATGAAAATTGCTGCAGCTCGTGAATTGAAGAAGGGCGAAAAACTCTCCGCTGATAATGACAACTATCAGAAATTTCTTATGGGCTTTCCTTATACGGAGACAGATGATCAACAACGTGCGATTGAAGAGGTTTTAGCTGATATGGAGAGCGGCCGTCCTATGGATAGGCTTGTCTGTGGTGATGTTGGTTTTGGAAAAACTGAGGTGGCATTGCGTGCAGCCCATGTGGCTGCGATGGACGGCGTTCAAGTCGCGATTCTTGCACCCACAACTTTACTGGTGCGCCAGCATTATATGAACTTTGTTGAGAGGTTTAAAAACACAGGGCTTCGTATTGAACAACTCTCAAGATTGGTTTCCACAAAAGATGCAAAAGAGGCGCGAGAAGGTCTGACAAGTGGACGTGTGAATATTGTGATTGGAACTCACGCACTCCTCAGCAAGGACATAAAATTTTCCAATTTGGGTTTGATGATTGTTGATGAGGAACAGCGCTTTGGTGTGAAGCAAAAAGAACGCTTGAAAGAGCTTAAAGAAAATGTACATATTTTGACATTGAGTGCGACGCCAATTCCAAGAACGCTTCAGATGGCTCTCACAGGTGTGAAGGATATGAGCATTATTGCAACACCGCCTGTTGATAGGCTGGCTATTCGTACATTCGTTTTACCCTCTGACCCCGTTGTTATTCGCGAGGCGTTGTTGCGTGAGCATTATCGCGGTGGGCAGAGTTTTTATGTTTGTCCTCGTGTTTCCGATATCGCGCAAGTTGAAGAAGCCCTTAAAGAACTCGTCCCTGAAGTGAGGCTTGTTTCTGCCCATGGACAAATGCCGTCCAATGAACTTGAAGCCAAGATGAATGCCTTCGTCGACAAACAATATGACGTGTTGCTTGCGACCAATATCATCGAGTCAGGCTTAGATATTCCAACCGCTAATACAATGATTGTCCATCGCGCTGATATGTTTGGGTTGTCGCAGCTTTATCAAATCCGTGGAAGAATAGGGCGTTCAAAAGTACGTGCTTATGCATATCTGACTTATGAGCCAAATAAAAAACTAACCGACCAGTCACAAAAACGTCTCGAAGTTCTAGAAATGCTCGACACACTAGGAGCAGGTTTCCAACTGGCTAGCCACGACATGGATATTCGAGGTGCAGGTAACCTTGTCGGTGAAGAGCAATCTGGTCATGTCAAAGAAGTAGGTATTGAACTCTACCAACAAATGTTGGAAGAGGCTGTCGCAATGGTAAAATCAGGCGCAGACAAAGTCGAAGACCTTATGTCCGAGAGTTATAGCCCACAAATCAATCTCGGAACGTCTATCCTTATCCCTGAACATTATGTTGAGGATTTAACAGTGCGTATGTCGTTATATCGCCGTTTAGCTGAGTTAGAGACAGAAGAGGAAGTGGAAGCCTTTGCAGCTGAACTGATTGACCGTTTTGGAAAGCTACCTGATGAAGTCGAAAACTTACTTGATATTGTCAAAATCAAACAACTTTGCAGGCACGCTGGCGTAGATAAAATTGATGTGGGACCAAAAGGTGCTCTGATAAGTTTCCACAATAATCGCCCCCCTAATCCTGAGAAGCTTCTCTCATGGATTCAAGAAAAACATGGCACAGTGAAATTACGCCCTGACCAAAAGATTTCCTTGTCTCGCGGTTGGTCATCTTTGGACCAACGTGTGTCAGGTACAAAGTCAATTTTGAATGAAATGACCGCGCTAGCAGGATAATTGTACTGGTCACTTTGGGTTTCTCATGCTCAAATGCTCATCATGAGTCAAAATTTCCACACACAATTAGCTGATTATGAAGCCCGCTTTGAGAAGATGGAGCCGGAACAAAAGATTGTTTTGGAAGATAAAGACGCTGGTATTGAGGGTTATATAGTTGTCTGGAATACAGGAATTAGCCAATCAGGTCCCCTTAAAGGTGCAGCCAAAGGTGGAACACGCATTCATCCTGAATTGACCTTAGATGAGGTGGCAATGTTGGCGCGTAAGATGGCACTTAAAAATGCTGCCGCTGGTTTGCCATTGGGTGGTGCAAAGTCTGGCTTGCGCGGAAACCCCGAACTCCCTGATTTTGAAAAAACCTATAAACGTTTTGTTGAGCTTGCAAAGCCGCATTTCTATGAAAATGGTGGAGCTTGTGGCGGTCTTGGCTTTGATATAGGTGCAAAACCTATTCATGCCAAATGGGCTGTTGAAGTTTTGGGTTCGGGTAGATCCTTTACAGGCAAGCCCGTTGATATGGGTGGGACAGATTATGACCGTGAAGGAATTGCTGGACTTGGTGTAGCAGTTGCAGGAAGAACAATCCTCGAAGAAAATGGTAAAGCGGTAAAAGGTGCAAAGTTTGCAGTTCAAGGCTTAGGCGCGATGGGTGCAGCAGTTGTTCGCTATTTCTCAAATTATGGTGGAGAGTTATCTGCATTGTCAGACCCTATCTATGGCGGCACATGGAAATTAACCTCTGCGCCACCGCAAGAATTTTACGAAGATATTCAACACCGTCGAAGTGACAAGGTTCAAACCTATCTGGAGAAAAAAGGTGAATTTATATCCTCGGATACTTCAGCAGTATTAGAAGTTCAAACCGATATTTTGTTCCCTTGCGCTATTCAGAATGTCATTAACCGCCACAATTACGAGAAAATCAAAGCACCTTTTATTAGTGAAGGTGCAAATTCACCAATAGGCGATGAGTTTTATCCACTTCTGCATGAAAAGGGCATTCAGGTTATTCCTGATTTTATTGCCAATCCTGGTGGAATTATCGCGGCATTTGTCGAAATGACATCGGAGAGTGACAATAAGGTGGGTGAGGCCAAAACCATGACAGAAACCAAAATTGCCGAGAATATCAGAGAATGTTTGGCTCTGGCAAAAGAGCATAATGTCACAATACGCCAAGCTGGATTGTTTCTGGCGTATAGCCGAATATTTGATTAAGCCTTGGTTTAAGAACCATTTCAGTGTTATTCTGTAAAGAGAATTAGGTTTTAAGCTTAGAAAGCGAGAGCGACATGTCTACAGTTTACGTCCAGAATAAAATCAAAGAGGCTTTGAAAGAGGCAAAAGGAAATCAAACGCGTGCGCGCCAATATTTGATGACATGGGCAACACAGGATTTAGCTTTGTTGCTTGGGCTTACAAAATCCCATTTGAATGGGCTGGCATCTTACGCGATTGCCAAAACTCTTCAGCAAGAAACAACAGCAAATGTGTCGCGTGACGCAACTGTTCCTGCCAATGCCAAAAAAATGGATATGCCTGAAGAGGCGTTTGGCAAGGACTTGTTAAAAGCCTTATCAGGACGTGACAGTGTTCGCTTTGGTATGGAGGCAGCAACGCCTCGCCCTGTAACACGCAGAACGCCAGCCTCTGAATCTCACGTAGCGATTATGAGGTCTCTAGCTGAACAATCTTCCAAAACCAAAAAATCATAAGACTAAAGACGTACCTTGAAACTTAATACCGAAAATGATGCTGTTTTTGATTTTCTGACAGCGCATGGATTTTCGCCTGATTTTGAGGAAGTTGCAGCCGATTGGAGTGCGCGCCAATATTTCCGCGTTGTTGATGGAGAGGGCAAGCCGGCTATTTTAATGGTCTGTCTTGATGATGCACAACGTGCGCTTATGCAGAGTTTCATAACCATAGCAGGTAAGTTAAGAGATGTTGGGCTAAGTGCGCCTGAAATATACGCGCAAAATTTAGATGCTGGTTTTATGTTGCTTGAAGACTTTGGAAATCAGGAATTTGCACAACTCATAGAAAAAGAACCACAATCATCTGAAGGACTATACGGACTGGCGGGTGAAGTTTTAGTAACTTTAAGAAGTCAGCCTGAAATGGCAGAAGGGTTACCTGATTATTTCTCTACGGCAGTGGCGCAAGGTCATGTGCGTGTTCTTGATTGGTATGTGCCTACTATTTTAAAACAACAAATAGAGCCGTTATGGCGTGATGAATACCAAGAGATTTGGAAAAATATTGAAGCAGGGTTACCTGAGCCTCAAACAGGGTTTGTTCATATTGATTATCATCCTGCAAATCTAATGTTGATGACGGGAAAAGCAGGGTTAAACCAATGTGGAATTCTAGATTTTCAAAATGCATGCAGAGGACCTATCGCTTATGATTATACTAATCTTCTCAAAGATATACGCCATGATGTTCCACAAGATGTTCAAGAAAAAATCTTACAATTAGCCTTGGAAAATATGAGTGAAGATGAGCAACAGTCATTTAAAGCTTGGTATGACGTTTTAGCCCTCCAATTTCACTTCAGAATAGCAGGGCAAGTTATTAAATTGGCGTTGGAAACAGGTCGAGATGATTTACTTGAATTTTTACCAAGAACACTAAGCTACATCAGAGAAGAATTACAAAACCCTTTCTTTACAGAGCTTAAGACGTTCTTTGAAAAAGCTGGTGTTGATTTCAATCAAAGTGATATCTCACCACATAAAAAACATATATCTGAACCAGCTTTTTAAGCTGTCCTCTTGTAAAGTTATATTGTTTTCTATAATTTTTCTTTTGCACCATAGAAATAACAAGAAAGGTCTTGTCCGATGAGCATTATCGCCAAACGCATGTCACAAATTAAACCCTCTGCAACACTCACTTTGTCAGCTAAAGCTGCTGAATTAAAAGCCAATGGTGAAGATGTGATTGGTTTAGGAGCAGGAGAACCTGACTTTGATACACCTGAGTTTATTAAGGATGCTGCCAAGAAGGCGATGGATGAGGGAAAAACTAAATACACACCTATTCCAGGCACAAATGAGCTGAAAGATGCCATTATTGCAAAATTTAAGAAAGATAATGACCTAACTTATGAGCGTAATCAGGTGATTGTAAGTACAGGTGGAAAGCAAGTTCTCTACAACGCTTTGATGACGACTTTGGACGAAGGCGATGAAGTAATCATCCCTGCACCTTATTGGGTTTCTTATCCTGATATGACACTTCTTGCTGGTGGAACGCCAGTGATTGTTGAATGTGGTGAAAGTAATAACTTCAAAATCACACCTGAACAGTTGGAAGGTGCAATTACTGATAGAACCCAGTGGCTTATGTTGAATTCACCGAGCAACCCAACGGGCTTTGCTTACACCAAAGAGGAGATGCAGGCATTAGGAGAGGTTCTAAAGAAACATACTCATGTTTATATTATGACGGATGATATCTATGAACACCTTGTTTATGACGGTTTTGAATTTGTCACATTCGCGCAAGTTGTACCTGAGCTTTATGACCGCACGCTAACAATTAACGGTGTTTCCAAAGCCTTCTCAATGACTGGTTGGCGCATTGGATTTGCAGGCGGTCCTGTCGATATTATCAAGGCTATGACTAAGATTCAGGGACAAAGCACATCCAATCCGTGCTCAATTTCACAAGCCGCTGCACAAGCGGCACTAGAAGGTGATAAGTCTTTCATGAAAGAGTGGAATGAAGCCTACGTAGAGCGCCGTGATTTGGTGATTGATATGCTTAACCAAGCACAAGGTATCAAATGCTTAAAGCCTGAAGGGGCTTTCTATGTTTATGCAAGTTGTGAGGGGTGTATGGGCAAAACAACGCCTGATGGTGACATCATTGAAAGTGATGAGGATTTCGTAACTTATTTGCTTGAAAACGTTGGTGTTGCTGCCGTTCATGGCGCTGCATTTGGTTTGTCGCCATATTTCCGTGTTTCTTACGCGACATCAAAAGAAGCGCTGGAAGAGGCATGTAAACGTATTCAAAAAGCATGTGCTCAACTCAATGGTGGAGCAAAGACTGAGGCGGCTTAAATTTTAATGGACAGCTAAGGAAGCAGGCGCATTTTGAGTAGGCATTGAGAAGGGTAATAATAGCTGTCTTTGTTGTGCTGCAAGAGATGCCTCCTCAAAATCACCACTAAACAATGCCTTAAGAAGTTTCCTGTTACCTGTATCCATACAAGGATTGTGACCGGCATCAATTTCAATGATGGGGTGAGATGCTCTTTCAAAAAGAGATTTCGCTGTAGTTCTGCATATGAAGGGGTCTCTCTCACCAATAAATAAAGCTTGTTTTACACGTGGTACGTCTGCCAGCCCTTCTCTCCGAAGGTCTTCTCCTGCTTCTATTAGAGATAAAACCTGACCATGTGTTGGCGGCGACGTAAAATGTTCATCTGCATCCGCCATGGTGCCCGCATCGTTCCACGCACAAAAAGCTCTATCTGCTGGTAAACTGCCACAAATGGCATCTGCATTACGCTTGGCGTGCCATCTATACACTCTACTGCCAACCTGACTATTACAGCCTATAGCTTGTATCATGGGCGCCATACTAACGAGGGCTTTATGAGTTTCTTCAATATCTTCTCTAAAGCTATGACTGTGAAGTAGCCTTTGTAATGCAAGAGCTCCACTAGAATGGGCCCCTGCTATACGGGGTATATTAGGATCTACAAGTTTAAATAACGGCGATTTAGAGTCTGTAAGAAAATTAGTGATTATTTCTTCAAAAGAAGACATAAAGCCATTATTGGAAGAAACTTCAGGCAATTGAACGGTGAAAACATTGAACCCTTCCTTAGCACGCTCTTGCATCCAGCCATCGTAAGAGCCTACCCCTGCATTAAAACCTGTAATATAAGTCAGTGTTGTGTGTGGATTTTGTCCAGCTACAAAGCCATATCTTAATTCCTCATGACCAATTTGAGTTATCTGAGCAAAACAGGAAAGTTCATGGGGGTTTGGGGATTTAGAAAGTTCTTCTGGCTCAGTACGATATGCATGCCAAGTATGTCTTAGGCGAGGAGGAAGCAATTTATCTACTGCGGTTTTTACTAAGTTCACGTAAGAGAGTTCCCTGTGAGGATTGTTCTTATTTTTAATAAGCCTAGCTTAACATAAGCTGTTTTGCCAAGTTTTTTATTTTAGTCTAAAGTAATAAACGTCTGATTCTGGGGAAAACTTTAATCAGACGACATGAAATCAAGAAGGCCTTTTTTCTTTTTTGTTCCTTGCTCGTAGTTTTCAACCAGCAAATCACAAATGGCATCAAAAGTACTGCTTTTTTCAGCCATCATCATTTCTGTAAAGTTGCGTAAGCGACGCATATTGTCTGGGCTTGCATCATCAATATCAGTGCTTGGGTGGTCTTTAGCGAATGTTCCATAGAGCAAAGATTTATTTAAAATATATAAATCATCTTCCATCTCATACTTAAAAGCATCAAACAGAGCTGTTTCTGAGGCATGGAAGAAAATATTGATAAGAGGTAAATCATTAGTAGGATCAACAACACCAAGAGAACCAAATTTATTCCATTCGGCTTTTGTAATTGAGCGATTATAAGAGCCTGTGCCCAAAACAATCATAATTAAATTCATGTCTTTTGGAATACGGTGACGGAGCGCACCCATATAGGTAATACACACATTATCAAAGATGCTGCCGTCAATGGCCGTAAAGTTATTATCTTCACCTTCAACGTTTGCATGAAAATTATGACATGGGAAATATGTGGGTGCGGCGGTACTTGCCATGACGGCATCATAAAAGCTCACATCTGTGTTTGAGACGTAGTGGTCACCAATTTTAAGATTTTGAAGCCAGACGGCATGCCCACCCTCATGGAGGGAGGGGTTTTTGTGGTGAACAGGGCTTTCTTCGTTCTCAGTAGTCTCTTGTTCGGCTTTAATTTTGGCGCGATCAATACTGTAAATTGGTATCAAGATACTTTTAAGAGAATCTTCCAACTTCGTACGGCCAAAAAGTGCACGCAAATTACGTCCCAAATTGGCGGGATCATAGTGACCGTGATCAAGAAGCTTGTTGAGTGTTTTTATTTTCATCAAGCGGTTGTTAAAATCATGGATAAGTCCGCGAAACTCTCTAAACGCATCTCTTTGAAAAATACGAATACCTTCGCGTTCATAAAAGCGCACAAGGTGGCGCGCTCTGTATTTAGGTTGTTCAGGATCGTTCGGATGGGGAATGTTTAGAGCAGCATTAAGAATAGAACCAGTAGAAGGCCCTGCAAAGATATCAACCATATCTGCCATGTGCAGACCAGTGCGCTCTTCAATACGCTGCATGATAAGGGCAGGAATAAGTCCGCGCATACCACCGCCATAAGTGTAGAGACAAATTAGATTTTTTTTAGCCATATGAGAAAGTTTGGAATATTAAGAGGCGTTTTTTTACATTATGGTATAGACGGCACCAATTTGAAAGGACTTATAAGTAAGGCACAATGGATCAGATAGAGGTTTTTGAATTTGATAGTGGTAAGGAAGGTGAACACCTTCTTGTTTTAGGGGCAATTCATGGTGATGAAATCTGTGGGCCTCAAGCCATTAAAGAGATAATAGATGATATTGAGAACAACCGCCTTAAAATTGAAAAGGGACGCGTGACATTTATCCCTGTTTGTAATCCAGAAGCTTATAAGCAAAATCAACGTTATATTGATAGAAACCTTAATCGCTATTTCTTTCCTAAAGATAAAATTGAAGTTTATGAGGATGGATTAACTAATCAGATTTGCCCGTACCTTAAAAATTCAGATGTCTTACTTGATTTACATTCTTATAAAAGTGGGGGGCCTGCTTTTGTATTCATCGAGAAGCCTGAAGGTGATGAACTAGCCTTTGCAAATGCTCTTTACCCTGAATTTATTGTTTACGGGTGGTCAGACTCTTACAAAAATTTGACCGAAGATGAGAAGAAAATGGGAATAGGCGATACAGATTATATGAGAGAGCAAGGAGGGGTTGGTATTACGTATGAATGTGGCCAGCACCTTGATCCGCAAAGTCCTGTGAACGCACGCAGAGCCATTGAGAATGCTATGACTTATCTGGAAATAGCAGAATTTGAGAAACATACCCAAAGAGAAAATAGACACCCTAAGTTAATCAAAGTGATGCATCCCATTATGAAACCTAAAGAGGGTAGGTTTGCAAAGAATTGGAAAAACTTTGAGTTTGTTGAAAAAGGAACGCTTTTTGGTACTTTCGAAGATGGTGAAGAGGTTCGTATTTTGGAGGATGGTGTACTCATTTTACCAAAAGAAAGCTCATCGGTTGGCTCTGAATGGTCTTATCTCGGGAAAGTAGGAAGCTAGCTAGATTTTAAGTAAAAAAAACCGGGCACTAAGGCCCGGCGAGTTGAACAGGGAGGTTTTACGTCTGGGAAGACGTAAGGTCTTCATAAATGAAAACCTGTGACTACCAAAGGCAACCATGGAGATGTGATATAACACAAAGGTTAACAAATAAACAGAGAAAAACGCATAGCGGCTATGCATTAAATGCATTTGCTATTATAGAGCGTGCTTACTCATCTGTTTGATAAGAAACTCTTTTAATAAATTGATTCTCTTCGAGTTTCGATGTTCTTCTGGGTAAACGTAATAGACATCAATGGCTTCTTTTGCCTCTTTTGGTAAAATTTTAGTCAATGTGGGATTTTCTTCAATTAAAAAATCAGGCAAGGCAACAATGCCCAAACCCTGCTGAGCCGCCTGTAAACAGGTGTTCATAGAATTTACCAATAGGGTTTTCTTATGAATATTTGGATCAATATCTGCCATTTCAAAATGCCAATTGGGGCGCTTATGTGGAGCTGGTGCTTCCTCTGGATGTCCGATAAGAAAATGATTTTTAAGGTCTCTTAAGGAAGAAGGTGTTCCTTGTTGCATAAGATAATCTTGGGATGCACATATAGAGAAGTGAATTTGTCCGAGCTTCTTTTGAATTAAATCTTGTTGTTCAGGTTTATACAATCGTATGGCGGCATCAGCCTCGCGCATTCCTAAATTTAAAATACGGTCTTCCAAAATCATGGAAAGTTTGATGCCTGGATTTTCTTTTAGGAATGCAGGAAGTTTGGGTGCAAGCCATGTTGAACCAATAAATTCTGCAACTGTAATCAGTAAAGTGCCAGAGGCTTCATCCTTGGTGTCATGTAGACGACCTTCAATAAGAGAGAGTTGGCGAAAGATGCTTTGTGCCGTCTCGAACAGAAGTTCACCTTGCTCAGTTAGAATTAGCCCGCGTGCATGTCTGTGGAAAAGCGTTATGCCAAGGCTGTCTTCAAGTCCTGCGATTTGGCGGGAAATAGAAGATTGACTGAGCTTCAGTCTCTCACTGGCATGGGTAAAACTGCCAGCCTCGGCAACAGCATAGAACGCCTTTAATTTATCCCAATCCATCGACATGAATTTTAGTGCCTTTCGCTATTTATTCTGCAACGGCAGAAGCTTGACCGCTATCGCTCTGCTCGGCCAAGAATTTGTCTGCCTCAAGAGCAGCCATACAGCCCATTCCTGCGGCGGTCACCGCTTGGCGATAAATCTTATCTTTGACATCGCCTGCGGCATAAACGCCTTCTACTGATGTCGCTGTAGAGTCTGGTGTGGTGATGATATAACCAGCCTCATCCATATCAACCTGCCCTCTGAATAGGCTGGTTGCTGGGTCGTGCCCAATGGCGACAAACATACCATCAACATCAAGTGTTTTCTCTTTATTAGTTTTAATATTTTTAAGACGAAGTCCTGTCATGCCAGGAGTGTTTTCTTCACCATGACCAACGCCTAATACTTCTTCAACGACCGTATCCCATTCAAAGGCAAGTTTGTCGTTGTTAAAAAGACGCTCTTGCATAATTTTTTCGGCGCGCAATTCATCACGGCGGTGAATAAGTGTGACTTTTGAAGCAAAATTTGTCAGAAACAGAGCTTCTTCAACTGCTGAGTTGCCGCCTCCAACAACTGCAATTTCTTTACCCCTAAAGAAGAACCCGTCACAAGTTGCGCAGGCTGATACGCCCAGTCCTCTAAACTTATCTTCGGAAGGAAGTCCCAACCATCTGGCTTTTGCACCAGTGGAGATAACAATCGTTTCGGCAATGTAAGTGGTTCCACTTTCCCCAACGCACATAAAAGGACGTTTAGAAAAATCAACAGACTTAATCATATCATTGATGATATCTGTGCCAACATGCTCGGCTTGTTTTTGCATTTGTTCCATGAGCCAAGGACCTTGAATGACATCAGCAAAGCCAGGATAATTTTCAACATCTGTTGTAATCATTAACTGTCCGCCAGGCTCCATACCTGTGCACAGTGTGGGTTTTAGGTTTGCGCGCGCTGCATAAATGGCAGCAGTGTATCCTGCGGGACCAGAACCAATAATTAAAACTTTTGTACGTACTTCAGACATGCGAAATTTTTTGTTCCTATATTAAGATATTTTGAATTTTTGAGACTCCTATTGCTACCTTGCCAACCCTAGCGGGGCAAGGCTTTTTTGATAGCATTGGCTATCATCTGTGCATCATTTAGAGGAGGATAGTCCCATTGTTCGAACTGACCTTCAAAACGACGAACCGAGCCATGAGATACGAGAGTTTCTTGTAACTTTTGTAAACGGGTTTTCTTGGTCATTTTTTTGTCCAACTCAATCATACATACGGGTTTCCCCGTTGTTGCCGCCTCGGATAGCATGGAGGCACTGTCGCATGTGACAAAGAGAGTATCTGCGTGACCCATATAGCCAAAATATGGGTTTTCACCTGTGTTATCCCAGAACTCAATATTTTGGCCTGTTAGTTTTTTACGAAGGATATCTTGAATATGCTCAGGCGTTCGACGTGATGCTGTAATCATCAGTGAGCCGCCTGTTTCGGTGAGAATGCGCGCCAAGTCATCAGCAAGTTTATGTGCTGTTTTATCACTAAAGGAATAGAACGCGCTCTCTCCACCAATTAAAACACCCATGCGCGGCGAGGGGAGTTTTCCCAAATGTGGGAAGTCTTTGCGGCCTTCTGCAAGTTTTTCTTCTGTAATCCTATTAGGTGTCGCATTGGTCGTCATAACATTTGCTCCGCGCGTTGGATCGTGTGCAGGTAGTGCCACTAAATCGAAATCTTTGGGGGATACACGGGGGTCTTGAATATAAACCGTAAAGGCTTTCCCGTTTGACTGTTTCTTGATGTACCGAGCAGCAGCAATACTTTTACGACCTGATGCAATGACCAAATCTGGCCAAGGTGCTTGGAGTTTATCGCCGTTAAAAGTTGCTTCTGTTTCAAACCTTAAATAAGGCGAAAGTGATTTCCAAGGTTGATTAAGTGATATAGTTTTAATTTCAAAGGGCCAACCTAAACGCTCTGCAACGCCCACACATTGGTTCTGCGTGCCGCGTAAATCTTCTGTAACAACCCATACAGAAGGTGTCTGATCATTTAAGTTTTTTTGCATGTTTCTTTTGGCTTGCTTTCACTGAAGTAATGTCTATATCATCCGATATCTCAAACGAAAGTATTAACACAAATATGACGCGCGCAAAACTCGATAAAATCGACAGAAATATTTTGAAAAACCTTCAAAATCGCGGTCGTATGACCAATGTTGATTTGGCAAAAGAGGTTGGTATATCTGCACCGCCGTGCTTGCGTCGCGTGCGTGTTTTAGAAGAAAATGACCTCATTAAAGGTTATCATGCTCGGGTTAACCAACGCGCTCTTGGTTATGGCGTTACCATCTTCGCGCATGTGAAGTTAGAAAATCACTCTGATAAAGAACTTGCCGCGTTTGAAAAGCAAGCTGAAGAGTGGGAACGTATCCGTGAGTGCTGGATGCTAACGGGTGAGACAGATTTTCTTTTGAAGGTTGTTGCGAAAAACTGGGATGACTATCACGAGTTTCTTACCAATGAATTGATGGCGTTAGCTAATATTGCTGGCGTAAAGTCTTCTCTGTCTATTCGCGCTAGCAAAGAACTCCCTGGCGTTCCAATAGAAGAATAATTATTTATACTGAACTTCCAATATTTCGTAGCCTGTTGCACCTTTGGGTGTTTTAACGGAAACACTATCTCCAACAGATTTACCAATAAGTGCGCGTGCGATAGGGGAAGTTAAAGAGATTTTGCCACTATCCGCATCAGACTCATATTCACCAACGATTTGCAGGATGCGCTCTTTATCTGTTTCCTCATTAACAATGGTCACGGTCGCGCCAAATTTAATTATGTCACCCGAGAATTTGGACTGATCAATGATATCGGCGGCACTAATAACACCGTCAAGCTCCTTGATGCGACCTTCAATGAAGCTCTGTTGCTCGCGCGCAGCATGATACTCGGCGTTTTCAGATAAATCGCCGTGCTCGCGTGCTTCTGCAATTGCTGCAATAACGTTTGGGCGTTGAACGCCTTTCAAATCCTTTAGTTCGGCAACAAGACTTTTGTGTCCTGCTGGTGTCATTGGAACTTTGTCCATTTTAAACCTCTATAATCTATAAAAAACAAATCCCCGCCAATGGCGGGGTCTATGTCCAGATACTAACACTCAGTCTCAAAATTGGTCAAGACAAGAGATTTATTGACATAATATTATATTTTCTCTATATTTCTTAAATTATGGTAAGAAGAGTAACAAATTCAGAAAAGCGTTAAGATCATTTATTAGACAGGTATGATGAGCAACCAACAGCTAGCGTTGCAAAACACATATCTGCTTTATATCGTCACCGGCTTCGAAATCTAGACATGGCATACGCGTGGTTAGAACAGGCGTATAACATGAGCCCAACGTCTAAAGGGGCCTTTTCGATGGTTGCCTTATGCAAGGAGAATGGCGACAAAGGAGCGGGCATGTTTTGGAAAAAAGAAGGTGTGAGGTGTGGGCACACTGAAAAGTTCTTTGCTGATGCTGAACTCGTTAAACAATTTCTCCCAGATTTAATTGAAATAGGTAGGGATTGGGAAGAAATCATAACTTCTTTAAATAAAAAAACTCAGGATAGTTTAGATCTAAAATAATTAAGCTGCTTCTTGGTCTTTTTCTAAATCTTCAAAATAGCTTTGCAATGGTGCAACACTGATATCGCGTGTTTTGAGTGCGCGTATGGCTTGCACACCCGCTTTTGCTGCTGAAATCAATGTATAATACGGAATTTTATTCATTAGGGCGTTACGACGTATGGACTGTGCATCGGCAACTGCTTGCGGACCCTTGGTGGTGTTAATCATAAAATCAATTTCATGGTTGATGAGGGCATCCACAATATGAGGTTGCCCTTCCATTACTTTATTGACGCGCTCAACCTCAACACCGTTCTTTTTTAAGTGCGCACATGTTCCTGATGTCGCAACCAGTTTAAAGCCCAAATCAATAAGGTCTTTAGCAATTGGCACAAGGGCATCTTTGTCTGCATTTTTAACTGACAAGAAAACCTTGCCTTCAGTTGGAAGAATTGTTCCTGCACCCATCTGACTTTTCAGGAAAGCGTGTGCAACATCATGGTCTAAGCCCATCACCTCACCAGTTGATTTCATTTCAGGGCCCAGAATCGGGTCAACACCTTGGAAGCGATCAAAGGGGAAGACGGGGGCTTTGGCAGCCACATGGTCTGGCGTCATTCCGCGCAAGATTGATTTGAAGTTTGCGAGTTTTTCTCCTGCCATGATACGTGCGGCAATTTTGGCAATTGGTGTGCCTGTGGCTTTCGCAACAAAGGGAACAGTTCTTGAGGCCCGTGGATTAACTTCAAGTAAGTGAATATCATACTCACCTGTATTGCGGTTACGTTTGCAGGCAAATTGAATATTCATCAAGCCTTTTACTTTCAAAGCAATCGCTAGCTGTTTTGTTTGTTTCTCTAATTCTCTCACTGTTCGGTAGGGAAGAGAGTGGGGTGGGAGAACGCAAGCACTATCACCTGAGTGAATACCCGCCTCTTCAATGTGCTCCATGATACCCGCAACATATACATCCTTGCCATCACACAACGCATCAACATCAACTTCAATAGCTTCTTTCAAATAACGGTCAAGCAAAACAGGGGTGTCACCGGATATCCGAACAGCATTTGCGATGTATTTCTTCAAAGAGTCCATCTCCTGAACAATTTCCATACCTTGTCCGCCTAAAACATAAGATGGGCGTATAACCAGAGGAAAGCCAAGTTCTTCGGCCATCTGAATGGCTTCTTCGGTTGAACGGGCCAAGGCATTTGGCGGTTGGCGAAGTTTTAATTTCTTAACCAATTTTTGGAAGCGTTCTCTGTCTTCTGCCAAATCGATGGCATCAGGGCTAGTTCCTAAAATCGGAATGCCTTCTTTTTGTAAAATTTCAGCCAATTTAAGAGGTGTTTGTCCACCAAGTTGAACAATTACACCTTTGAGCTTGCCATCTTTGTTCTCGGCATGCAGTAACTCAAGCACATCCTCGGTTGTAAGTGGTTCAAAGTACAAACGGTCTGATGTTTCAGGGTCAGTTGACACCGTTTCGGGGTTGCAGTTGACCATTATTGTCTCGTAACCCGCTTCTTTCAAGGCGTAGGCGGCATGAACACAGCAATAATCAAATTCAATACCTTGACCTATTCGATTCGGGCCACCGCCAAGGATAACCACTTTTTCTTTTTCGCAACGCTCAATCTCGGAAATAGGCTCGTTTAGGCCATCACCTTCATAGGTTGAATACATGTAAGGTGTAAGGGAAGGCAACTCGGCAGAGCATGTATCCACACGTTTGTAAGCAGGCCGTATGTTATATTTATGGCGGGCTTTCCGGATTTTATCCTCAGAAACATCCACAAGGTTAGCGAGACGCTCATCAGAAAAACCTAAACGCTTGATGGCTGCCCAGTCTTCGGCATTAGTTGGAAGTCCATTATCCAAAATACCCTGCTCTGTATCAACAATCCCCTTGATACGTTCTAGATACCATTTATCGTATTTTGTAATGTCGTAAATATCATCAATCGATAGTCCAAAACGCATCGCTTGTGCAACATAAAGGATGCGTTGTGGGGTTGGTTTATAAAGAGCCGCACGAATTTGATCGATGTGCGGAGTTTTTTGTTCTTTGGAGGGTTGCCCGATTTGGATATCATCAAATCCAGTAATACCTTTTTCCAAAGAGCGAAGAGCTTTTTGCATCGACTCTTCAAAACAACGCCCAATTGCCATGGCTTCACCAACTGATTTCATTGCAGTACTCAAGCCATTGTCAGAACCTTTAAATTTCTCAAACGCAAAGCGTGGAATTTTTGTAACCACATAATCAATGGTTGGTTCGAACGAGGCAGGGGTCTTGCCGCCTGTAATATCGTTTGTAAGCTCATCCAACGTATAGCCAACCGCAAGTTTAGCGGCAATTTTGGCAATCGGAAAACCTGTGGCCTTTGAAGCCAAGGCAGATGAGCGTGACACACGCGGGTTCATTTCAATGACAACCATACGTCCAGTTTCAGGGTGAACAGCAAATTGGCAGTTAGATCCGCCTGTCTCGACACCAATCGCACGTAAAATGGCAATTGAGGCATTTCTCATGATTTGGTATTCTTTGTCCGTGAGTGTCAGGGCAGGGGCAACAGTAATGGAGTCACCTGTATGCACACCCATTGGATCAATATTTTCAATAGAACAGACAATAATACAGTTATCAGCTTTGTCGCGGACAACTTCCATCTCGTATTCTTTCCAGCCAAGCAATGATTCATCAATCAAGACTTCGGTCACAGGTGAGGCATCCAGTCCTTCCTTAACGATTTTTTCAAAATCAGCCTTGTTATAGGCAATCCCGCCTCCTGTTCCCGCCAATGTAAAGGAGGGACGAATAACAGCGGGCAGTCCTGTGTCTTCAATGGCCTTTAATGCCTCTTCATAATTACGAACGACGTGACTTTTGGGGGACTCAAGACCAATTTCGTCCATACAGTCACGGAATTTTTGGCGGTCTTCCGCTTTCTCAATCGCCTCTTGGTCTGCACCAATTAATTCAATATTAAGTTTTTTAAGAGTGCCGCTATTTGCCAAAGCCAAAGCCGTGTTCAATGCTGTTTGCCCACCCATTGTTGGAAGGAGGGCATCAGGCCTTTCTTTTTCTAAGATTTTGGTAACAACATCAGGGGTAATAGGTTCGATATAGGTTGCATCGGCTAAATCGGGGTCGGTCATAATGGTCGCTGGGTTCGAATTAATCAGAACAATGCGATAACCTTCCTCTTTCAAGGCCTTACAAGCCTGTGCACCTGAATAATCAAACTCGCAAGCCTGCCCAATAATGATGGGTCCTGCGCCAATAATACAGATGGATTTGATATCGGTTCTTTTAGGCATGTGTTTCCCTATTTAATTTGTGTTTTAAATGATTCCAAAGTTCTGGAAATTTGGTGTATCCATTTTCTGAATTGAGGTGACCTCCACCCTCTATAACTTCAAGTCCACCACCTATTTGTTCGTGTAAATCTTTTGCCTGATCTATTGGAACATAAGGGTCATCAGAGCCATGGTAAATTGTAATTTTTCCAGAATTTCTTTTGATTGTATTCCAATCCCAGTCTGAGTCTTTTATAAAAGATGCGTTCAACTTATCATATTCGGGAATGTTTATTTCCTCTGTAAAGCAACTTACAAAAATAGCTTCTTTAATTCTTTTCTTTTCAAGAAGATGCAAAAGGAATGTTGCTCCACAACTATGACCAATCAAGATTGTGTCTTCATTTATGTCGAGAGTGTTAGCAACTACAAGCCAATTCTTTAAGTTGTGACCCTCTGGTGTAGGAAGAACAGGAATATCAATTTTAAGTCCTGTCTCTTGGACTTTTTCCTTTATCCAAGGAAACCAGTTGATATCAGGGGAGCCTTTTGTACCGTGAAAAACAATGACGTTCATTTACGTTGCTTCCCCCAAACTTAAAATTTCGAATTTATTACTTGCTCTATTGTGTTGATATATTTGACCTTCTTCGAGGTCGAACAACCAACCTTTAATTTCAATTTTGTTTTGTTTGAGCGCCTCTGCAACACTGGGGTAAGCTTTTAGGTTTTCAATGCTTTCCAGAACAATTTGTTCTTCGGTTGTACGGTGGAGAAGGTGGCTGTCCTCGTCCTTTGGACAAACCTTAATTGCTTTGTTTAGCCCTTTTTTCGCAACATCCAGAAAACTGGAAATTTCACTGTCGGCTATACCTTTAATGAGGGCATCTATTGCTCCGCATTGTGTGTGCCCCATAACAATCAATGTTTTTACACCATTATAATGAAGTGCAAATTGTAGAGCCGCAGCAAGGGCAGTACCTTTATGATAGGGACGGACGATTGCACCCATAGCTTTATGGGCAAAAAATGTCCCTAGTGGTGGATTGAAAATGGTTCCTGGGTTGGCGCGTGAATCAATGCAACTGATAATAAAAAAGTCAGGATCTTGGCCATCTTTAACCAATTTTGCCATTATGGGGTCATGACCCTCATACGCTTTTTGACGAAACTTTTTAAAACCATCAAGAAGAATATCAACCATTAAGCACTCACCTTTTTCTTCCAGAGTAAATCTGCTAGTTGACCATTTGCGTCAGATTTTCCTAATGCTAAGAATAGCTCGCCTTTAAAAATGCAAGAAAAGGTGTCTGGAATTTTTACTTGAGGAATTGGGTTTTTGATATCAAGACGGCAAAATGTAATGTGAGGGTGAAATAAATCCCTAGAAGCGTTTATGATGGTTAAACCCAATTTTTCTAGTTGACCACAAATAGAGTTATGAAGATTGAGAAGAGATGAATTTCTCCTAATTGAAATTTCTGCCCATAGCTTACCAGTATGTTCATTTTCTCCAAAACGATAAGACAAATTAACTGGATCAGGGTTGGGCATCTTTGAATTAATGCTTTCAAGAAAAATTGTAAGTGACTTTTCGCCAGCACTATTTTCTATTTCTGTTTGTGCAAGAGTTATATGGGGAATGGTATTCTCTGAGACACAATAGCCATCAGCGTGACTGGCAAAGTTGGCTTGCGCAAAGTCGATAAATTTTTGTGACAATGCCCCATCAAAACTTAAAACAATATTGTGTGTGATTGTTGTCATTTTTTATGCACTCACCTTTTTCTTAAGTTGTGCTTTCTGATTGGATTTAATCATGTCGATAAAACGCTCGAACAAATAATGACTGTCTTGTGGTCCAGGTGAGGCCTCAGGATGATGCTGGACTGAAAACGCTGGTTTATCTGTGACACGAATGCCTTCGTTGCTGTTATCAAATAGCGAGCGGTGTGTGACCTCAACATTATCAGGAAGTGAATCTTCAATCACTTCGAAACCATGATTTTGGGATGTGATTTCAACTTTTCCTGTTTGTAAATCCTTCACTGGATGATTTGCACCTCTGTGTCCCAGTTTCATTTTCTTGGTTTGTCCACCAAGAGCAAGTGTCAGCATCTGGTGACCTAAACAAATTCCAAAAATGGGTAGGCCAGCATCCAAAAGCGCGCGAATGATGGGTACAGAATATTCACCAGTTGCGGCCGGGTCACCCGGACCATTGGAGAGAAACACACCGTCAGGATTAAGTTTTAGAATATTCTCAGCAGAGGTGTGCCCCGAGACAACAGTCAGCTTTGCCCCTGTATTCGCGAGGCAACGCAGTATGTTGCGCTTGGCGCCATAATCAATGGCAACGATATGGAGATTATCAGACGTGGATGAGCCATAACCTTTATCCAAGCTCCACAATGTTTCATTCCAGCTATAGTTTTCCTTGCAGGTCACTTCTTTGGAAATATCAGCGCCTTCAAGTCCTGGCCAGCTTTCCAGCTCTGTATAAAGGGCTTTTAAATCAAATTCGCCTGCATGGTTTACAGCCAGCAACCCATTTGGTGCGCCCCCATCACGAATTTTTTGTGTAAGCGCGCGTGTATCAACGCCCGTGATACCAGGTAAGTCATGATCTTTCAGCCATTCATCAAGGTGTTTGGTTGAACGCCAGTTGGAGGGGTCAGTTATTCTTTCGCGTAAAACCAGCCCACATGCAGAGGGGTTTAAGGTTTCAACATCTTCGGGGTTGGTACCAACATTTCCAATATGGGGAAAGGTGAATGTGATGATTTGTCGTGCGTAGGATGGATCGGTCAGAATTTCCTGATAGCCTGTCATGGCTGTGTTAAAACACACTTCGCCAATTTTTTTGGTCTCAGAGCCGATGCCGTATCCATAGATGACAGAGCCATCATTCAACAGAAGGCAAGCGGTCGCGTTTTTGGGCTTTTTTACTTTAGAAAAATCAGGCATATTTCCAGTCCGTTTTGTTGGCCGCAAAAATGCTGATTTGCAATACGGC
This sequence comes from Bdellovibrionales bacterium, assembly GCA_037968575.1. Taxonomy (GTDB): domain Bacteria; phylum Pseudomonadota; class Alphaproteobacteria; order Micavibrionales; family Micavibrionaceae; genus UBA2137. Next base: position 21,904 of record JBBKVR010000030.1, read on the forward strand.
ACTGGAAAGCTATTGTAATAAGGAATTCTCGAAAGAAAGAAAAGAAAAAATGTCAGAAAAACGCACAGAAATTAATTCCGCCATGAAGCAGGCCTTGAAAAATAAGGAAAATTTAAAATTGTCCACAGTTCGGCTGATGAATGCCGCAATCAAAGATCGTGATATTGCAGCGCGTGGAACGGGAAATCCTGAAGGAATCTCTGATGATGAGATTCTTGCTCTTCTCCAGTTTATGATTAAGCAGAGAAATGAATCTATCAAAATGTACGCAGATGCTGGTCGCCAAGAACTTGCCGATAAAGAACAGGCTGAAATCGAGGTCATTCAAGAATTTTTGCCTACCCAGCTATCTCAGGAAGAAACTGAAAAGGCTGTTGATGAGGCAATTGCTGAAACGGGTGCCGAAAGCATCAAGGATATGGGGAAAGTTATGGGTATCCTCAAATCCAAATACACAGGCCAACTTGATATGGGTAAGGCTGGTCCAGCTGTAAAAGCAAAGCTTGCCTGATAATCGTTGATAGCCTTGTAACCTTTGTTGTCTTTTGCCTCTCAAGTTTGCTAGAACTTAAAGCATGACAATCCCTCCGCGTTTTTTGGATGATCTGCGTAATCGCCTAACCCTTTCTGATGAAGTCGGTAAGGCGGTTAAACTCACACGCGCTGGTCGTGAGTATAAGGGCTGTTGCCCGTTCCATAAGGAGAAAACCCCAAGCTTTTACGTGAATAATGAAAAGCAGTTCTATCACTGCTTTGGTTGTGGCGCGCATGGTGATGTTATTGGCTTTATGATGCAGGCCAAAAACCTGTCATTCATTGAAGCATTGGAAACACTTGCTCCACAAGCAGGTATGGAAGTTCCCAAGGCATCCCCTGAAGAGGTTCAAAAAGAAAAGAAGAAGAAAGATCTCTATGCCTTGATGGAGTCGGCAACTGGTTGGATGGCAGAGCAGTTATTTGAACCAAACAATAAAGATGTTTTCTCTTACATGATTGGGCGTGGGTTTAAGCAAGAAACTCTGGAGGCATTCACAATTGGTTATGCACCCGATGATGGACAAGCTCTAAGAAAGTATCTTGTTGCCGAAGGGTATGATGATTCTCAAATCCTTGAGGTTGGCTTGACCAAGAAATCAGTTAAGGGCGGTGACCCTTACGCATTTTTCCGTGATCGTTTGATGTTTCCTGTTCGTGATAGGCGTGGTCGCGTGGTTGCCTTTGGCGGACGTGTGCTTCCTGAAAATATCAGGCCGCCAACGAATTCAGATTTTACACCGCCGAAATATATAAACTCGTCTGACACACCCTTATTCAATAAAGGGAGGATGCTTTACGGAGATTCATTGGCAAGACAAGCCGCTCGCCAAGGTCACACGCCTATAGTGGTTGAGGGGTATCTGGATGTGATGGCATGCCATCAAGCGGGTATTCAGGGTGCGGTTGCACCACTGGGCACAGCCATGACCGAAGACCAGATTATGTTGGTGTGGTCGATGTGTCATGAGGAAGAAAAAGCCCCTGTGCTTTGTTTTGATGGTGATAATGCTGGGCGTCGTGCGGCGTCGCGTGCATGTGAGCGTATCTTGCCACTTTTAAAGCCCAACCAAAGTGTGTTGCTAGCGTTCCTACCAGACGGCGAAGACCCAGATACTTTTATCAAGGCGAAAGGCCGCGATTCATTTGTTGATGTATTGAAGCAATCTCTCCCTCTACATGAATTTATTTGGATGCAGGAAATGGAAGGGCGTGATTTTAAATCTCCCGAGGCCAAAGCTGGATTATCTGCAAGGCTTGAGGCACAAGCGGACTCTATAGCTGATAGAAGTGTCCAAAGATATTACAGGCAAGCCTTCCGTGATAAAATGTGGGAGGCATTCCGTTATAGCTCCTCTAAAGGCGGCAAAGGGCAAAAACAAATTGCGAGTGTCATGCTTAAGAAACCAATCAAAGGTTCAAAAACTGATGAGATTGTACGCCGCATGATTGCAACGTTTCTTACTCATCCCCAACTCATCTTACAATTTGAGGAGAGGTTATATGATTTACAAAAAGGGCGGGAAGATCACCTTCAGCTGTTAAATGAACTTCTGCAGTTTAACGAATTGAATCAAAAGAATGAACTTGACTTTGATGCGATAAAAGACCATTTAATCGAGGCTGGATTTGAGGGCACCCTTGATGCTTTGCACGGGGAACATATATATATCCATGCTCCTTACGCTAGAGCATCATGCGAAGAGCACGACAGCAGTGAAGCGATTAAGGAATTATTTGAACAATTGGAACGTGAGCAACTCCAAAGTGAGATTGGAACTGCTCGACAAAAAATGAATGAGGATTTTTCAGAAGATTCGCAGAACCGCCTGTTTGAGATGCGCAAACTTTTAGGTGGTCAGAAAGAGTAAGTGAGACCAAAACGAATCACTTAAATAATAAAGATTCGTTTTAGGTTTGGTACAGGCGGTAAATGTCGGTAAACTTACTTTCTTTTAAGTGATTCGCGAATCGAAGATATTGAGCAAAATGGCAAAAAACAAAACTCCCGATAAAGACGAAGAGAAGAAAAAGTCGAAGACCCCTAAGGGGACGTTTACGGCTGTCATAAAGAAACTGCTTACCGATGGTAAGAAGCGCGGTTTCATGACTTATGATGAAATCAATGAGGCTCTTCCGACCGAAGAATTTGCGTCCGAACAAATCGAAGATGCAATGGCGGCAATCTCTGACATGGGCATTCAGCTTGTTGAAAAAGAAGATGATTACGAAGAGGAAACTGGCGAGAAATACAAAAAAGCCGGAAATATAGCCTCTGATGATACTGGTCGTACCGACGACCCTGTGCGTATGTATTTGCGCGAAATGGGTACGGTTGAACTTCTCTCTCGTGAAGGTGAGATTGCGATTGCCAAACGTATTGAGGCTGGTCGAGAAATGATGATTGGTGGAATTTGTGAATCTCCACTAGCCATTGAATCGATGATTGCTTGGTATCACGCCCTTGATAAGGAAGACATTCTTCTGCGTGACGTTATCGATTTGGATGCGACTTATGGTGAGACACACAGCCCGAAGACTAAGGCTGATGACGAGAAAAAAGAAAAAGAAGAAAAAGCCAAGAAAGAAGCTGAAAAGACCAAGAAGGAAAAAGGCAAAGGCGACGATGAAGATGCCGATTCTGCCAGTGATGATGACGATGAGGATGATGAAGAAGAGGCACAGCTCTCTCTTACAGCTATGGAGGCCGAGCTTCTACCTCAAGTCTTGAAAGTTTTCTCTGGTATTCAAAAGACCTATAAGAAAATGCAAAATGTGCAGCAAGTTCGCCTTGAGGCATTGCAAAAGGGTAGGGACCCAGATTCAAAAACAAATGAAAAATACCTCAAGCTGAAAAAAGAGATGGTCGACCACATGAATTCGGTTCACCTGAACAATTCACGTATTGAGCAGCTTATTGACCGTCTTTACACCATGAACCGCGACTTGGTTGGCATCGAGGGGCGCATCATGCGTTTGGCGATTGACAGTAAAGTCGACCGTGGACAATTCCTCGAAGAATATTATGGTTCCGAGCTTGATCCAAAGTGGATGACCAATGTAGGTAAATTAAGAGGTAAAGGCTGGACAGCATTTTCTAAAGACCATGCCGATGAAGTCAATACACTGAAAGAACAGATTGCGACTATTGCTGATGAGGCGATGCTTCCCATCCGTGAATTCCGCCGTATTGTTTCTACTGTACAAAAAGGTGAACGTGAAGCAGCGCGTGCCAAGAAAGAAATGGTTGAGGCAAACTTACGTCTGGTGATTTCGATTGCCAAGAAATATACAAACCGTGGACTACAATTCCTTGATTTGATTCAGGAAGGGAATATCGGTTTGATGAAAGCGGTTGATAAATTCGAATATCGCCGTGGTTACAAATTCTCAACCTATGCGACATGGTGGATTAGACAGGCAATTACACGTTCAATCGCTGACCAAGCCAGAACAATCCGTATTCCTGTGCACATGATTGAGACAATTAACAAGATTGTCAGAACATCACGTCAAATGATTCACGAAATTGGTCGCGAACCAACACCTGAAGAACTCTCAGAACGTCTGCATATGCCTTTGGATAAAGTGCGCAAAGTTCTCAAAATTGCCAAAGAGCCAGTTTCTCTTGAAACACCAGTTGGTGATGAGGAAGATTCAAACCTTGGTGACTTTATCGAGGATAAAAATGCAGTCCTTCCGTTGGATTCTGCTGTTCACTCCAACTTGCGTGAAACAACAACGCGTGTTCTCGCATCACTGACACCGCGTGAAGAGCGTGTTCTAAGAATGCGTTTTGGTATTGGTATGAATACTGACCACACATTGGAAGAGGTGGGGCAACAATTTAACGTGACGCGTGAGCGTATTCGCCAGATTGAGGCAAAAGCCTTGCGTAAGTTGAAACACCCAACGCGTTCCAAGAAATTGCGTAGTTTCCTAGATACTTAAAGAAATATAATAAGACAAACAAAAAGCCCGCCAAAAGCGGGCTTCTTTAATTGTGAATTTTTTAATTCTTAGTAACCGTTCCCATGAACGTTAATCTCCGGAGAGAGTTCACCTTGGCGAACTGATGGAATGATTTGACCATCGGCTGCCAATTCGGCTTGCTCCTGTGTCATTGTTTGACCATAAGCTTGAGTTTGAATTGGTGCGAACTCATTTCCTGCTGCAGGTTCAATCATTGCTGGGTTCATCGGTTGCGCTGTCGTTGCAGTCATAGTCGTTGTCGTCTGTGTCTGAACAGGATTACTGCTGATTGCTGCCTGATTTTGCTGTGGCAAGATTTGATCTAACTGCGCATAGTTCTGCGGGTCACCTGCAGAAGGGCGCAATTCAGATGAAATCACGTAATTGTCACGAACCAAATTGTCCGATGAAACAGTGACTTTTGAAGTTGTCACGCGGGTTTGCGGATCAGTCGTTACATTTGAGGTCACGGCTGGTGACGCCATTGTTTGAACTTGCGCTTGTTGCATGGGTGCATCATTTGCCATGGCGTGGCCCACTGATGTTGTTGCCAATAGAGCAACGGCTGCAAGTGAAGCCAATGATGTTGATTTGAATAGTTTAGACATAATAGTATCTCCTTTGGGTGCTAATCTACGATATAGTTTGGAATTATGCAAACTTTTTGGCAAGAAGGCGCTCCAACGCTTTTTTTAGCCAATGTTCCTTGCCCAACTGCTGTGGCAGACATGATTAGGAATGTCCCAACAATAAGACTGACAAGTAGATATGCGTGAGTATGTGTATTCGTTTTCATGCCACACCAACGCGCGCGTGTGCAAAAAAGTTCTGTAAAGTTTTGAAACGTTTGTGTAACGGAATGTTTCTGCTTAAAGTAACTTAACAGGGCAGGGTAATCCTGCTATAGAAAACATTCTCTATAAGGGCCTGTAGCTCAGTTGGTTAGAGCAGTCCGCTCATAACGGATTGGTCGGGGGTTCAAATCCCTCCAGGCCCACCATTTTCAAAAGTACTTTCCTGTCTGTGTCTTTGAAGCTCTTCTTCTATATATATTCTTGGGCTATTGAGTTCGTTAATTAATACAGCATGCCCTATACCACATTTGATAGCACAATCTATATTGGCTTGTGTATCTTCTATAAGAACGGCTTGTTTAGGTACTACCCCATACTGTTTACAAAGCCAATCATATACACCTGAATCGGGGTCATCTTTTCTTGCATAACCTCCCTTGCCAAGATCCTCCCAACCAAAAGTATGTCTGTCGATCAAGAATGGGTCATAACCCAATCGACTCATGGCTTCTTGCAAAGGTTTTATGGGAGTATGGGATGCAAAACAGACATGGGCATATTCGGCAAGCTGCTTTACATGTCTAGGAAGTTCGGGATCTTTATCACCGCAAATATCTAATTTAGCATCATTGGAAAACTGACGGTGTACAACACGATAAGCATGCCTACCAAAGTCGTCTATTAAAAAACGAAAGCCATCACGACTGTCTTTGAAAGATTGGTTGGCAGAGTGTTCAGCTTCTGCTGCTGGTAAACCCGTATATTTATTTATAACTGTACCAGCAACTTCGCCAAATCTTTGATAGCAACTAGGTTTGTGACGATAAAGTACGTTATCAACATCAAAAATATATAATTTAGGTAGTAAAAACTGACTCATGGTTTTGCCCCTTTCTCTTAAAAAAACCAAGAATCAGGGCATAAAACCAAAACCCCAAAAACCAGTATGGCTTTGGGTTAGTTTGGTTCATTCTCTTCCATCCGGACTATAACCGTCGGCCTTGGATTTTCACCAAATCTGCTTGACCCTTTCAGCAAGCTAAAAGGCGCTCGCGGGCTTGTTTTAATCAAAAACTTACCGCCGGTAGGGACTTTCACCCTGCCCTGAGAATGTAAACAAGGTAATTGCAGGAGAATAATAAATCAAGTTGCTGATGTCGCGTAGGTTTAAAGTAAGGTTCAAAGCTTAGAAGAGGAACATATTCATTGGTTGTTATGAAAGATGAACGCTCTATTTGTTCTTAATGAAAAAAGCCTTTCTCAACACTATTGAAACCGCCGTACCGCCGTTTGATATTCATAAAAAATTTACAACATTTGCTCCTCATTTTTTAGAAGAAGATAGACAAAAAAAGCTTTTCAAAAGAATGACTGAGCGGTCTCAAATAGAGCACCGCTTTTCTTTCCTAGAACCTGATGAAAACCCCAATAAGCTTGATAAAAATTCGTTTTATTCTTTAGAGTGTTCAACAAAAACGGCTTCCCGTATGCAATTTTACAAAAAGCATGCTTTTGAGCTGGTCAAGCGAGCCATAGACAACCTTAGTCAAAAAAAGAAAATCACTGATACTACTCATATAATAATAACAAGTTGCACAGGCTTTTATGCGCCTGGTATTGATATAGACATCATAAAACGTTACCAGCTTAAGCCCAATATAGGGCGTAGTTTCATTGGGTTTATGGGCTGCTATGCGGCTATCAATGCCCTTCGACTTGCAAATCATATTGTAAAATCGGAAGACAATGCTCAGGTTCTTATTGTGAACATAGAGTTGTGCACTCTCCACCTTAAAAAGACAGACAACATGGAGGAGCTTCTTTCTTTTTTAATTTTTGCAGATGGTTGTGCGGCAAGTTTTGTAAGCAGTGAGCCTCATGGACTTGAATTGAAAAGCTTCAACTCGATCCTTATTCCAGACACAGAAAAACAAATCACATGGGATATAGGCGATTTGGGGTTTGATATGGTTTTATCAGGTAAGGTTCCTAAAACTATCGGAGTCCAATTACCAAATTTCATAGACAAAATTTTGGAAGATTGTTCTCAAAGTCAGATAGAGCATTGGGCTGTTCACCCAGGGGGTAGAAGCATATTGGACACTGTTGAAACATCCCTCGGACTAAATTCTGAAGACCTCAATGTATCGCGTGATGTTCTGCGTAATTACGGGAACATGTCATCTGCAACAATCATGTTTGTTTTGCAAAAAATTCTTACGAATGATGTGCAGGGTGATCAGGGCTGTGCCATGGCTTTTGGTCCTGGTGTTGTCGTTGAGAGTCTGCGGTTTGAAAAGAGTAATTAAGCGTTATGCAGACATTTCATCAGCGTAGTCAGCAAAAAGAACTTATGGATAGTGAGGTTGTTGATTATCAAGAATTTGCACAATGCCTTGCTCATTTGGAAATCATCAATATTTTTACTTTTGCCTATAGACCCACTCTGCGCTGGTTTAGACGAGAAATAACTAAGCACTCATCGGAAGAGTTGTCTCTTCTGGATGTGGGGAGCGGGGGAGGCGACATGATGCGTCGTTTGTTAAAGATTTCTGAAAAAGAAATCTGTAGCACCAATTTTACTGGCGTTGATATGAATGAGTGGGCGAAGGAATATGGGCTGAAACATACAGATACGAATGCACCTATCAAATATATAACATCTAATCTTTTTGATCTTGATCTCTTAAAGAAACCTGACTTTATAACGAACTCACTTTTTACCCATCACCTGTCAGACAAGCAATTGATAAAATTTATAAAATGGATGGATTTAAACGCCCAACAAAGTTGGTTTATAAATGATCTCCACCGTCATTTTGTACCTTACTATTTTATAAAATTAGTCACGCGTATTTTCCCATTTCACCGATTTGTAAAACACGATGCGGCGGTTTCAGTGGCGCGCGCATTCACAAAAGCAGATTGGCACGATATTTTAAATGAAGCAGGCATCTCGAATGACCGATACAGAGTGAAATGGCATTTTCCTTTTCGCTATAGTGTGACTTGTAAGAAACAATGAAAACTTATGACGCAATAATAGTTGGGGCAGGATTGGCTGGAAGTGCAACAGCCATTCATCTCGCAAAAGCCAACAAATGTGTACTTATCATAGAGAAGGAAAAGGAAGCGCACCACAAAGTCTGCGGTGAATTTTTAAGCGCGGAGGCAGAAACTTACCTTTCCAATCTCGATATCAATTTGCAAAAAATTGGCGCCAAAAAAATTAATAATTTACGCCTTATCCATGGTGCTAAATCCATATCAACAAAGCTTCCTTTTGAGGCATTTAGTCTACCAAGATTTATATTGGATGAAGCCTTATTACAAAAAGCAGTGGAGGTAGGAGCCGAAGTAAAAAGAGGTGTAACAGTTGGTAATATTCATAGAGAAGGGGGCTGCTGGCATGTGTCTGCTGGAAGTTTTTCTGCAAAATCAAAAGCTCTGTTTTTGGCAAATGGTAAGCATGAGATTAAGGGATGGCAAAGGTCTGTAAACCCGAAGCAAGTAGAAAATGACTATATTGGGTTCAAAATGCATTATCTGGTAACACCCGAAAAGGCAAAGCTGCTTTCAGATTTTACCGAGATTATACTGTTTAAGGGTGGCTATGCTGGTCTGCAGCTTGTTGCTAAGAACACGGCAAACCTATGTTTGGTTGTAAAAAAATCTCGGTTTTTCGAATGTGGGAAGAACTGGGAAGACCTTCTTAACAAAATTTGTATTGAAACGCCCCATCTTACAAATATTCTTGAAAATGCAAAATCTTGTTGGGATAAACCGTTGACTATATTTGGGATACCTTATGGGTATACACGGAATGCATCCCTAATTAGCCAGCAAGGTATTTATTATTTAGGTGATCAGATAGGCGTTATCCCATCCTTTGTCGGCGGAGGAATGGCAATTGCATTATATAGTGCAGGGGACGCATCAAACGCCTATTTAAACTATGATGATGTCCATTACGCTAAGATGGCAAAGAAAAAATTAGGCTTTCATATAAGAAAATCATATTGGCTTGGCATGCTCATATCTTTTCCAGCTACGTCCAAGGCTCTATTTAATCTATGCTCTTTAATGCCTTTTCTGCTTCGTATTTTTGCCAAGCAAACCAGGCTTTAAGTTTAATAAAATATCCCTTACCCTAGGGGATCTAAGATTTTGGTTTGATTGGTTTCTTTGAAATAAGACCGAACAGGTAGTAAACAGCTTATATTTTCTTTGACATATTATATAAATTCTGGTTTTATGAGAATAACTAATTGTCATAAATAAAACTAGGGTAGAGTAGAGACTATGTATAGTTACACTATCTCGCAACATATCTTGCCGAGAATACGCTTTTCTTACGTTTCTGGGGAACAGATATTCATAGACCTCAGTTTAGAAAAATTCTCAGATATTCCCCCCAGTATTCTTGATATCTTTGAAAATGATATGCGTGGAAACTATGATGTGAAACGCATAGAAAACGGAGATTCCTGCGTTCTACGTTGTTCAACGGAAGTTAGTCGTGGTGAAGAAGACAGTTTTTCTGAACTGTTGCGATATCTGAGTGCACGTTATGATTGTGCCATTGAAAAACTTCTGGACGGATGTGATCCAGAAAGTAGAGATTCATTGAATGAACGCTGTCGTTACGAAAGTTTTTCAGATCAAGTTTCTATCCAGGACAATCCTGAAACGCACCAAATTGAATTAAAAATTTCTCCTTCAAAAAGACAACAGGATTTTGCTGAATGGTTAGAACGCTTATATCAGGTGGAAACTCTTAATTCTAAGGGTGAAGATATCCACGTACGACTTCTCGCACGCAGAGACACCCATCTTCCACTTGCTGATGCTCATGCCCTAGTTGATCTTGTTCGTAATATGCAGCAAGCATGGCAACTTGATCGTAGTCAAATTCTAAAAGTTATTCATCCAGAAGCTGCTGCCGCTTATGTTGATGCACATTTATCTTTACGTGCCGCACCACTTTTAGAGGATAGAGTGAGTGACGATGCTTATAGTCAAGATATAGCAGTAATAGGTGGTGGTTTTAGTGGTATTTCTACTGCAATTCAATATTTAGAAGATATAATTAAAGATCCAAGCGGCGGACCTGTGCGCCTGCGCTTGATAGAGCGTAGAGAAGACTATCTTGCTGGTGGTTTGGCTTATGGAGCAGCAGGCTACGAACACCACGTGAATGTTCCTGCTGAATATCTTTCATTGGATCCAGATAAACCGCGTGATTATGTTGATTGGCTAGAGGCTCAAAGCAATGGGGCTTATGGAGGCAATAAAAACTATCTGCATTTGCCTGAAGAACTGCATTTGCCTGAACATAACCATGCTGGAGCTGCAACGCAAAGGCGTATGTACCAGTATTATCTTAAACACAGACTGTATGAGGCTATTCAAACTGCTCGTCGTCTAAATGTTGCTGATGTAGAAATCGTCTATGGTTCTGTAGAAAGTGGTCTAAAGCAAACATCAAAAGGTCATCAAATCTCTTTAGAAGATGGTCGTCATTTAAATGCAACCGACGTTGTTTATGCAACAGGGCATGGAGCAAGTAAATCTCCAGGATTTCTAAATGAAGCAGCAGAAAAAGACGATCGCCGTATTGTCCGCGATCAATGGGGGGAAATGTCTAAGCTTGAATCTTTATTAAGTGACCCTGAAAACAAGAATATTCTTGTAATGGGAACAGGACTGAGCGCTATGGACATTGTCATGACAGCATCACGCGTGGGATATTTTGATCGGAATGACACAAAACTCACTTTACTTTCAAGGAGTGGAAATCTTCACCATGTTATGAAAACAGATGAGACGTATGAACATCCAGAAATTACCTTGGAGCAGTTTGGTGATTTGCCAAATACTGTGCAAGAAGTTCCTGCTTACGGACTAAGAATTTTCACAGAAGCCAAAGCTCTAGGAATAGAAAAAATAGGACGTGATTATACGGATGAAGAAGTATTTTTCGCGCTCACACCTCTATTGCCTCAATTTGTTCAATCTTGCGGTATAAAACCAAAAGAATTAATGGCCCTCTTGAAGAACTATGGAAGTCTAATTAATACAACGGCAGTGCCTATGGCGGATATTATCGGAGAAGCTTTCTATGCGTATCAGGCCAAATGCCAAGTTGAAGTTAGGAAAGGCAATACTGCTACAATCATACCAGATGACAATGGTGTAACTTTACTCTTTAAAGATGATCCTGAAGAAGCGCGTTATGACGCCTTAATATCCACTTTACCGCCTTCTAGTGATCCTAAAAAAACACCTTTGTATCAAAAATTATTTGATCAAGGAGTTGTGAGAGAAGAGCCCCGCTCAGGTATTGGTATAGATGTTGATAGCTCTACAATGCGCGCAATAGGTAAGAATGGCATTCCAAATAATGATGTTTTTGTAGTAGGGCCAGTTGTAGGTGGAGATTCAATGCTTGATTATGGACATATTGGTCCTCTTTACCAAATTGTGTCGGGGCTAAGAGAGCAGGCCAAACGTGTAGCAGAAACTCTCAAAAGCCAAAGAGAAATTAAGTCTCGCCCTACGGTTGGACTGCTTATGAACTCTAAGCCTAATTCCCATGAGGCTGAGTTGTGTATTCGTTGGAAGCACGCTTTGGAAAATTATGGACTCCGTGTATTGCCTATTAAACCAGATTTTCTAGATAATGAAGCGGGTGATATTTTAGCTCAAGTGGATGGGATAATGCTTCCTGGGTCAGACAGCAACCATATGCCTTTGCATTATGGGCAACGCCCATTAGAGGGACAGTCTTTTGATACAGCGCGTGATTTGGCGGCTATAAAGTTAATTTACGCTTGTGAAGAAAACAACACACCTATTTTGGGTGTTTGTCGCGGGATGCAGGATATGAATATTGCTCTATTTGGACGTTTACAGCAGCGTATAAAAGGACATGACCAAGGTTATACAGATATTCATTTAAGAGATAAGCCAGTACATACAATAACCATCAAAGATGGAGGAGTACTTCAATCGCTTTTTGGTGAAACTTCACAGTTAAACGTAACTTCTGTCCATAAACAGGGCATAACACCAAAAGATTTAGGTGAGGGGCTTCTTGTTGAGGCTTTATCTGACGATGGAATTGTTGAGGCTTTTTCCCTGCCAAACCATCCATTTTTCCTCGGTGTTCAGTTTCATCCGGAATTTACTTCTTTAACTCCCGAATATTTGGAGATATTTGATGGTTTTAGGAAGGCTGTTATCTCTAAATTCTATGCAAACGGAGTTTCAAGAGAAGCAGATGTTAAGGTAGCGAGTGATCAATTGATTGCCTTGCGTGTTGATTGCTAAGATTTTGGTTTGATTGGTTTCTTTGAAATCAGACTGAACAGGTAGTAAACGGCTCATATTTGCAAATGACTGGAATCTACAGCTTCGTGTGCCTCCAATAAATAGGTAATTAGGCTTTTCGCGGAAAAAACCCTTCGGTACCACTATTTTCTAAAAAATGATTTATCTTAAACAAATAATTTTATAATAAAATCATATAGTTATAGTATTTTTTCGATTATTTAGACCTTATGCTATATAATCTTGATATGGCAGGAAATACAGTTTTTTGGGGAGATTCTATAGCCCAAGGCGGATTTAACGTCTTTGGTGGTGTAGACCATGCGGAAGAGGGAAAGACACTCAGCGCAGTAACGTCAGCACATCCTGCTTCTTCCATACCCTCCAATAGTAATGTCATTGTTTCTGTAGGAACCAATGATGCAGCCAGTATAGCAACTTCATCCAACAGCGAAAATCAGGCTAAGCAAATTGCAAGGCAAATTATTGATACTGCAGCAGAAATGCAAGCCGCAGGAAACAATGTTGTTGTTGTAGGTATGCGCACGCCACTCGACTCATTCAGATTTCAAAACGGGACGCAGGCCCAAACTGATCAATTTCAGAATATTGTCTCAGTGATGAATACAGAGATGCGTTCCTATGCGGCGCAAAGAGGTATAAGTTTTCAAGCTACTAATATTGCTGCAAACTTGGATGGGGGAGACGGCCTTCATTTAAGTGCTGCAGGTTATAGAAAAATGTACACTCCGGCCTTAAACACTTTAAATAGTGGTACGTCAGCGCCAGCACCAACTGGGTCGTCGCCCGAAAGTGACGCGCCAGCCGAAGTTGCCGAAACAACTGAATTTACTAGTAGTAATGTCCAAGAAATTCTTTCAAGACCTATTACCATGGATACCGTTCGTGAATTACAGAGGGGTCTGGGTGTAGAGGTCGATGGTAGATTTGGACCTGAAACTCTCAGTGCTCTACGAGAGCTCGTAGGAGATGAACAACTCGAAGGTGTATCGGCACAGAATTGGGCATTAATTGGCAGAGGTGCCCGTGATGCCGAGGGCGTAGAATGGGTTACAAACCAGATTGGTGAAGATCAGGCTTTAAGACAAGCAGTGGCAGGAAACATTGAATCACGTATAGGTGCCACCGCAGGTTCACTTGCGGCCAACCAGTACCAGAGTAGTTTGTCTGTTTTAGGTTATCTGGACGCGGAAAAAATTGGAGTGATAGATGAGGCGACTTACGAGGCGCTGGAAAATGCACATAATGATTTCGAAAGCATCGTTCCTGAGTTTCAACGTCCTGACGCGGGAGAGGCGACTGCCGATGATGAAGAAGCCGAAGTTGATGCTGATGCGGAAGTTCCTGAAGCAGGAGCGGAAGTATCGGATGAAGAGCTTCGTAGTGGAACCCCAACTTCATACGGTAGAGATTCTGATGGGCAAGCTTCAGATGAAGCAACGTCTGCAGCCTCATTTGCAGGGTCTGCTGGCCCAGATGTGACACCTACTCCTACACCGGATGCAGCTCCAGCAGCTCCTTCTGCGGTTCCCAGAGAAGTCGTACACGCGCTTTAATCTGAAATCAAACTTATAAATTTGTAAGACTAGAACAACTTGTACATAACGGATTGGTCGCGAGATCAAATCCCTCTAGACCCAGCACCTATTCCCTTGGTTATATTTTCATAATTAATAAAAAATTCATTGTTTTCGTTTATTTTTAGAAGATTATGGATGAAAGTGAAACAGGCAGTCTGATAGCTATTTTTTAATGCTAGTGGCGAATTTCAGTATGAAATGCCCTTGGGTACTAATGTTCATGTAGCCGCAAATCAAGAAATTACCGATAATTTTTTGAATGACCCTTTACAGTGGGAAGTTGTCACAAACAGACCTATAATTCATGTTTCCCCTGATTTTGCAGAAAGAATATTCGGTACAGCCGATAACCCCATACAATCTTCACTGGACCTGCTGGACCAATATGAAGAGGAAAACATAATTAGGGGTGCAGATGACAGCTTTGATCCGAATAGAGTTACTGAACTAAAAGATCAAATGGCTTCACGCTTTCTGGAGGAGGCGCAGGGATACTTTAGTGAAGAGGATATCGGCTATATAGCCCAAATGACGACCGAGCAGCGTTTCCAGCTTTTTGAAAGAGCACACAACATGTACGAGTTAAGACATGTAGAGTCACCACGTTTCATAGTCATGGGATCTGCAAATACCATGGAATTATCGGACGGCTCTGTCATAGGTATTGTGACAATCGGCGATGTAGAAGACTTTTCTTTTGAAAATATTACTTCTGAGCGATTTGCTAGTGCTTTTGGAGACACTATTCCCGATTTAGACCCTGAAATTGCACGAGCGCGCATCCTACTCCATGAACTAGAACATCTTGAACAGGGAAATATAAACGCTGCTGCTCATGAACATGAGCTTTCTGGTAATCATGCTTCTTATTATCAGGAACTGGACGCTGATATTTCCGCCTCACAAAACCTTGAAAGATTTTATACTCGCGAAGATATAATGCGAGATGAAGCCTTTGTTGATGTCTCTTATTTACACAAATATGTCCGTGATCTGGGCGAAGACCAAAGCAGCATAGATGTATTGGGGGAGAGTACGCATAATACACGTGCCCAGATGAGTGAATTTTTTGAACGAAATTCTTTGTCCGGCACCTTTGATGATGTCCACAACGCTTCCCTCAGTTTGGCTGACAGGATTATGATGCAAATGGGAGTTAGTGATACTGACCAAATAAGGATGAATCAACTTTTTGAAGAGCAAGGCTATCCAACTTTAGCTCAAATAAATCAGGCATTAAGAGAACTTGTTTCCAATGAAGATGAGCCATTAGAAAATCAGGAAATGTTATTAGCCTCGAGCTTTTTGGAAAGTCTTGATAATCTTGGCGTTGGCACTGAGAATTATACGAACATAACTAATTCTGAAATTTCTCAAGCTCAAGTAGTGGGTGAGCTTGTGGATGCTGCAACTTATGGAGCTTTCTTTGATAATAATGCAAATCAGTCACCGCCTGCTCCTGGTACTTAAATAAATACTCAATATTGGAACTCTCTTCCCCTTTCTCCTATTTGTTAAGCACACAAATTTAAGAAAAGGAGAAAGCTTCATGTCAAAATTGACAGGTAAAAAAATCGCATTTCTAGCAACTGACGGATATGAGTACAGCGAACTTGAACGCCCATGGGAAGCCATTAAAGGTGCTGGTGCGCAGGTCGAACTGGTTTCACTCGAAAAAGGTGAGATTAAAGGCAAAACAGGTGATAAAGAGGCCACATTTACAGTCGACAAGACAATTGATGAGGTTTCTGCCGCTGATTATGACGGGCTTGTTTTACCTGGCGGTCTGAAAAACCCTGATACACTTCGCATGAATAAAAAGGCCGTGAGCTTTGTGCGTGATTTCTTTAAGCAACACAAACCCGTATCAGCCATATGCCATGGCCCGTGGATGTTGGTCGAGGCGGATGTCCTGAACGGCAG
>JBBKVR010000031.1:0-10987 GCA_037968575.1 Bdellovibrionales bacterium
GGATCGCTTCACATACATTCACAGTGACGGGAAGCTAGCCTTCCGCAACGGTTTTAATATTCACGAATTCACGAATACCATCAGAGCCCAATTCGCGCCCATAACCCGATGCCTTTACACCGCCAAATGGCAAGCGTGGGTCGGAGGCAACGATTGTATTGATGAAGGTACTACCCGCATCTAAATGTTTAATGGCATAGGCTTTTTCACCGTCATCTTGCGTGAAAATAGCCGAGCCTAATCCAAAGCGTGTACTATTTGCCAGAATAACCGCTTCTTCCAGACTTAAAATCCTAAAGAGTGATGCCACAGGACCAAAAAGCTCTTCACTGTAAGCTGGTGCGTCTTCGGGGATTTCCTCCATTATGCCTGGAGAGACAAAATAACCTTTTTGTTTTAGGCGTTTTCCGCCCACCAACAGCTTTGCTCCCTTCTCGACCGTTTCTTTAACCTGTTCAGCGAGTTCATCAGCAATCTGTTTTGTTGCAAGCGGGCCAATATCCGTGTCTTTTTCCATTGGATTGCCAACTTTTAAATTTTCGAATTTTTCAACGAAGCGTTTTTTAAATTCATCATAGATTTCTGCATGGACAATAAAGCGTTTGGCAGCAATACAAGACTGACCGTTATTCTGGGTACGCCCTTTAACTGCCATCTCGACCGCATTGCCCATATCAGCAGAGGGCATAACTATAAATGGATCTGAACCACCAAGTTCAAGCACCATTTTTTTGATGTTCTTTCCAGCAGTTGAGGCCACAGCACGCCCAGCAGGCTCTGACCCCGTCAAGGTTGCCGCACGCACGCGGTCATCATTTAAAATGGCTTTAACCTTGTCTGAACCAACAAGAAGCGTTTGGAATTCATGAGCATCGAAACCCGCTTCTCTAAAGATTTCTTCAATCTTAAGGGCCGTTTGTGGAACATTTGAGGCGTGTTTCAAAAGTGCGGTGTTTCCTGCCATCAATGCTGGTGCGGCAAAGCGGATAACCTGCCACATCGGAAAGTTCCAAGGCATAATGGCAAGGACTGGACCAATGGGTTGATACGATACGTAGGAATATTTCTTATCTGTTTGTACATGCTCATCAGCCAAAAACTTTTCTGCGTTCTCTGCATAAAAACGGCAGACCCACGCGCACTTTTCAGCTTCTGCTTTGGCTTGTGCAACAGGTTTTCCCATTTCCAAGGCCATCAATTCAGCATACTCATCAGAATTCTTCTCAAGAATATCGGCGACCTTATTCATTTTCGCGGCGCGTTGCGCAAATGTTTGGGCTTTTTGATGGGTAAAGGCCTGAACAGAGCGCTCTATAGAATCCTGAACATACGCATCACTATGTTCGTCAAATGTTTGAAGTGTTTCTTCAGTGGTAGGGTTTATGCTTTTGATTACCATGGAAATTTGAGTCCTTTTCGTTAAAATCTGCGTGCTCGAAAAACAAGTCATACTCTAAATTGTAAAATCGACACAGCTTTTCAACGTGTTCGAAGGATATGTCGTTCCGTCCAGACTCGTAATTCATGACTTTCTCTGCTTCAAGCCCAAAGTATGAAAGTGAAGTTATAGAGATCAGGGATGAAATTATTCTAGGCCGCGTCGTCGTCAAGCTCGAGTGGATATAAATCTTTCGACCACGCCAAAAATTCTGGGTTCAGAAATTTATCACCCGTTTTACGGTATTTGAGAGGCCTATTATTGGTATCGGTCAGAACGCCACCTGCACTGCGCAAAACCGCATCAGCGGCAGCCGTATCCCACTCACAAGTTGGCCCAAAGCGCGGATAAACATCTGCTTTACCTGCTGCCACAGCACAGATTTTCAAGGAGCTACCGCGTTTCACCAATTTTTTGACCTTGTAGTTATTTAAGAAGTTATCGAGTTTTTCTCCGCTTCCATGACTTTTGCTGGCCACAACGGTAATGCCTTCAATCGGAGCCTTACGGGTACGAATTGATTTTTCGGTATCTGTATCTTCCATCCAGCGGAGCGCTGTCCCCTCACCCCAACCAGCGTAAAGTTCGCCATGTACAGGTGCATAAACCACACCCAGAACAGGCTTATCATCCTCAATGAGGGCAATGTTCACCGTATAATCGCCGCTACCTGAGATAAATTCCTTCGTGCCATCCAGCGGATCGACACACCAATAAAATCTCTCACCTGATAAATCAGGACAATTTCCTTCGGATGCCGCCTCTTCTCCTAAAACGGGAACATCAGGCAAAATGTCTTTTAAAGCCTTGGTGATATATATTTCAGCCTTTTGGTCAGCCTGTGTGACAGGTGAGCCATCATCTTTTGTATCAGCGTTTGTGTAACCACCCTCATCAAAGAAATCGAGAGTGATTTCGCCTGCTTCAATGGCAATGCGCCTAATTTGGTTACACAATGCTTGTTTATGCTGGAGGAGTTTGGGGAGAGGATTATCCGACAAGAGCTTTTTCTCCATTAGCCTTGTTGTCTTGATCATTTTTTTTGAAAGAAGCGTTTTGTTCAATGTAATCAACTATCTGGTTGATGCATGTCTCGATATCATTTTTCTCTGTGTCCACTACTAAATCGGGATTTTCAGGTGGCTCATAAGGTGAGTCAATTCCTGTAAATTGTTTGATTTCACCCTTACGCGCTTTCTTATACAGGCCTTTAGGATCACGGCTTTCACACGCCTCAAGAGATGCCTTAATATATATCTCATGGAATTGCTCTGGTTTCACATCACGGGCACGTTGCCTGTCTGAGCGATAAGGTGAAATGAATGCCGAAATACACAAAACTCCGACATCAGCAATTAGGGCAGAAACTTCAGAAATACGGCGAATATTTTCGGCGCGATCATCAGGTGAAAATCCTAAATCAACGTTCAAACCATGACGAACATTGTCACCATCTAGCACGTAAGTCTGATACTCACGACGGAATAATTCTTGTTCAACTTTCATCGCCAATGTCGACT
This sequence comes from Bdellovibrionales bacterium, assembly GCA_037968575.1. Lineage (GTDB taxonomy): Bacteria > Pseudomonadota > Alphaproteobacteria > Micavibrionales > Micavibrionaceae > UBA2137. The sequence continues at coordinate 2,959 of JBBKVR010000031.1, forward strand.
TCCCAGATCCTGAAAGTCCTGTAAACCAATAGATACCGCCATGGTATCCATTACGCTCCGCACGCTTAGCGTGGCTAAGTAAGTGGTCAACTTTATAAATATTTTCTGATTTTGGCTTAACCATACGACGTTGATCGGCATAGCCCTCCATAAAGATTGTACCACCACCTACAACGGAGTCAGAGTCATACAATACGATACGTCCCGTTTTTTCATTATCAATGTAAGGATCGAGCGGGATTAAGTCTCTTACGCGGATAGTAACTTTGGCTACCTGGTTTCGCTCAACTTTGTCGCAGTCTGAAACTTCAGAAAGGTCTTCAGTTTCAATCATATGGTCGATGGATTGAATAGTTGCGTTTAATTCCGAGGAATGAATACGTAGCTTGTAAGTGTCCCCCACTTTGAGAGGTTCTTTGGATAGCCAGAACAAATGTGCGCGAAAAACATTTGAAAGCATTGGCGCTTTTTCTTCATGACTAGCAACATGGCCGCGCTCAACGAATATTTTGTTGTCTAATGTAATACCGACCGATTGCCCCGCATGTGCCTCAACCATTTCAGCATCAGTTTCAGGCCAAGACTCAATTGATTGAATTTTTGCTGTTTCGTTTGTCGGTGAGAAAAGGAGTGTATCGCCTTTTCTCAAAATTCCACTTTCAAGGCGCCCAACCAGAATACGTTTTTCTTTCACACGGTAAACATCCTGAATGGGGAAGCGCAAAGGGCGAGCAATCGAAGGTCCGCGAGGCTCAACAGTTTCCAAAAGTTCAAGAAGTGTTTTTCCTGTAAACCACCCCATATCCTCGGAAGATTCCAAAATGTTATGACCGTGTCTTGCAGAAATAGGCAGGATATCAGTTGGGCTAATATTTAATCCTGCAAGAAAATGAACAACCTCTTTGGCAACTTCTTCAAATCTATCTTTAGCAAAACCAACCTTGTCGATTTTATTGATAACGACTGAGACTTGGCGGATACCTATCAAACTTAAGAGATAGGCATGACGGCGCGTTTGTTCCTGCAACCCCTCTTCAGCATCCACAACCAATATAGCGGCATCAGCTTGCGCTGCACCCGAAATCATATTCTTCAAAAATTCAGTATGACCTGGCGCATCAATAATGACGAAATCACGATTTTTAGTTGAGAAATTAATTTGCGTTGTATCAATAGTGATGGCTTGATCACGTTCTGCTTGAAAAGCATCCAGTAAATAAGACCATTCAATAACATCACCGCGTTTCTTGGAGGCCTTCTTAATCTCTTCCAGTTTCCCCTCAGGCAAACTATCCGTATCGTGAAGCAAGCGACCAATCAGAGTTGATTTTCCATGATCAACATGTCCGACAATCACAATGCGAATTTTTTCATTCCCTAATTTGACATCAGGATCTTTTTTGTCGGTTTTTCTTCTCTTTTTATCAGCCATAATGCGCCTACATATATCCGCGTGTTCTTAATGTTTCGAAGCTACTTTCGCTTTCCGTGTCCATTGTGCGCCCAGAACGCTCAGACGTTTTCGTTGTTAGTAATTCTTCGATAATTTCATCGATATTGGACGCCTTGCTTTTCACCGGCAAAGTGATGTTCTTCTCACCAAGCGAGCGATAACGTTTTCCATCTCTTGAGAAATAGAGTGGTACAACAGGGATATTCTCACGTTGCGTGTAGCGCCAGATATCAATTTCTGTCCAATTCAGCAATGGATGGATACGCAAATGACATCCCTCAGGTACATCGGTTTTATATTGATCCCAAATTTCAGCAGGCTGGTTTTTGAAATCCCAATCTCCATGCGTACTACGTGGTGAAAAAACACGTTCTTTGGCGCGCATGGATTGTTCGTCACGACGAATGCCTGCAATCACACCTTTATAACCGTGTGTATCAAGCAAGTTTTTCAAACCTTCTGTTTTCCGCATTGCCGCGCGTGTGTTCGGAGGCAATGTTTTGTCCATATCTTCTTCAGGAGGACACATCTCAATCTTAAGGTCTAAATCCCAATCTTTTACAATCTGATCGCGGAATGTGTAGACTTCATCCAATTCCATTTCGGTATCCAACTGCACAACAGGGAACGGTACGCTGCCGAAAAATGCTTTACGCGCCATCCAGAGCAACGCATTGGAATCTTTACCTATCGACCAAAGCATCGCTAAGGGATCAACCTTGTTATAGGCTTCCCGTAAAATATAAATTGTTTCGGCTTCAAGCCTGTCTAGGTAGCGGTTTGACAAGAAAAGTGTCCTTTTTACTATGCACTTACGATTTTTAAATTCTCTCCGTCAGGCAAAATCTCTTCACGCCCGATAGAAACATAATGAAAACCGTGTTTCTTTACGTCAGGAATCTTATAGATATTCCGAAGGTCAATCAATCTTGGTGACGCCATAATCTCTTTCAGCTTCTCAAGGTGAAGTCCGCGATATTCATTCCATTCCGTTAAAATAACCAAAGCTTCGGCATCTTTTGCTGCCTCATAAGGATCACTCGCCCAGTTCACGTTTAAATGTTTTGAGGCCTCTTCTTGGGCAATTGGATCATGGGCTGTGACTTCTGCACCAGCTTCTTGCAATACTGGAATAACCACCAAAGAGGGCGCATCACGCACATCATCCGTATTGGGTTTAAAGGAGACACCAAGAACAGCAATCTTCTTGCCTTTTACATCACCACCACATGCTTTTACAACGCGCTCAGCCATATCTTTCTGGCGTTGTGCATTCGCATTCACAACTGTTTCAACAATTGTCTGCGGCGCACCGTATTTTTGACCTGTTTGAGACAAAGCCAGCGTATCCTTTGGAAAACATGATCCGCCGTAACCTGGGCCAGCATGTAAGAATTTAGAACCAATACGTCCGTCTAGTCCCATGCCCTTAGCAACATCTTGCACGTTTGCGCCTGTTTTTTCGCACAAATTGGCAATTTCATTGATAAAGGTAATCTTGGTCGCCAAAAACGCGTTACTGGCATATTTGATTATTTCAGAACTCTCTGGCGTAGTCACAACCATAGGCACTTCATTTATAAATAAAGGACGATAGAGTTTACGCATCACATCAGCGCTACGCTCGGAATCTGTTCCCACAACAACACGGTCAGGGCGCATAAAGTCGTTGATGGCAGCCCCTTCACGCAAGAATTCAGGGTTTGAACACACACCAAAGTCCGCATTAGGATTAGCTTTTCTGATAATTTTTTCAACTTCGCGTGCTGTGCCCACAGGGACAGTCGATTTATTGACGATAACAGTGAACTGATTGAGGTTTTCAGCAATTTGTTTAGATGCTTGATGGACGTAGGTTAAATCTGCATGTCCGTCTTCCACGCGAGGGGGTGTCCCCACAGCGATAAATACTGCGTCCATGCCCTGTACACCGTCTTTGATATCCGTTGAGAAGGTCAACCGCTTGGCATCAACCTGTTTTTTCACCAAATCATCAAGGCCAGGCTCATAAATCGGAATGACACCGTTTTTTAACCCCGTGATTTTTTCTTCATTTGTATCAATACAAGTGACGTGATGACCAAACTCGGCAAAACATGTTCCCGATACCAAACCAACATAGCCTGTGCCAATAACTCCGATTTTCATTTACTCTACTCCAAGTGGTTGAATCTCTTGATTATGGTGTTAAAGGAAAGGCGAATGAAAATAAAGTCAAAAGAGCCTTTTTCCTTTGAGTGTAATTGTATAAGATGAGCCAACTTTTAAATTCACGTCGAGCAGTAACGGACAAATTTCATCATGGCAAAAGAAGATAAAAAAACATCAGATAAATCAGAAAATGGCTCAGCTGGGAAAAACCCTCCCAATCAGAGTGCGCAAGGCATGCCTCTTTTCTACTCCAATCCGGTGCCTCTCGACTCAGAAAAACACCTTGAATGGGGTCTCAAAAAAGATTTTGGTCTCGGTTTCACCTCTGGAGTGAATGCCGTTCCAATTAACCTCATTGAATTTCCACAAATCTGTCATTTCTATCCGATTGCCTTCTCACCTGATGAAACAGCAACACCTGTGGCAATCCTCGGACTTCGTGACAATGAAAACTTGTTTGTTGATGGCAAAGGAAACTGGGCGCCAAGTACATATATTCCCGCATACATCCGTAGATATCCGTTTATTTTCTCTGAAATGCCAAATACTGACCAATTAACACTTTGCGTTGATGCCAATGACAAGATTGTCGGTGACGGCGAAGAAATGAAGTTCTTTGAAGAAAAAGGAAAGCCAAGCGCCTTATCGCAAAATGCCCTTGAGTTCTGCAAATCCTATCATGCGGCAGCCCAACAGACTGTCGATTTCGGAAAAGCACTGAATGAGAGTGGTTTATTGATTGAGCGTGCTGCAGAAATTAAGACACCTGATAACAAGACAATCAATTTTGCTGGATTCCGTATTATTGATGAAGAAAAACTCGCTAAACTTGATGACAAAGCTTTCTTGGAATTCAGATCCAAGTCATGGCTTCCATTTATGTATGCGCACCTATTTAGTGGGGCACAATGGCAAAATTTGACACGTCTTCTTCAAGGTAAAATGAAGTAGCGCCTCACTCATGACCCGCTAAAGGGTCATGAAACATGAGTTAAATGTGCATGAAACGATTCAATTTGTTGCTTTGTGTCGTTTTTTTATGGTAAGAAAAGTTCATATTCGTACCACATTATAGTCAACCGTAAGGGAGAGAGCTTATGGCTAAAGTAGGAGCACAACGCGCCGCTGAACTGACAGGTAAGTCAAAATCAACAATCCAACGCGCCATGAAATCAGGTAAATTATCCTTTGAAGTCTTGGACAATAACCGTCGCGCAATCGATGTTAGTGAACTTGAGCGTGTCTTTGGTTTAAACGAAGAAACCACTAAAAAAGACTCGGTTGAGGCAGAACTTCAAAAAGCAAAAGACATTCTTGAGATGGAACGCCTCAAAATGCGTATCCGCACACTTGAAGACCAATTACACACTGCTGAGAAACAAATGGAAGATTTGCGTGGTCAACGTGACCAGTGGCAGAAACAAGCACAACAGGTTCTTTTGACCAATCAGCACACACAAAAGCAAGCTGATGACCTGAAAAAAGAACTGAAGGAGCGCGAAGATCGTGCCAGAGCTGCACGTCAAAAACGCATGCAACAAAATATGCAACGCTTGCAGAACAAAAGCCAAAACCAGAACAGCTCATCAAGCTTCTGGGAAAAAGTTACAGGTAAAAAACGCGCCTGATAAAGTTCGCGAATACTAATAACAACATGTTAGACTGAAGGGTATGAAAACTTTTCTGCCCGTTTTTCTTTGCCTTTTCCTTATCTCGACTGGTGTATTTGCTCAACCAGTAGATAAAGAACGCGAGCAAAGAACCTATCAAGAAGCAATTGATGTTTATCAGGAATGTACTACTACCTCTTACCTCTCCAATTATCATGATTGTCGTTGTGTAGCTGGTGCATTCTATAATGCACGGTTGGCAGAGCCCGCGCCAACACAAAGAGGTGTTTTATTGGGAACCATTCTCCCGCAATGTCCTGATTTACCAAGAATTGCCAGTATCAAATACCAACAATGTATTGATTGGGCAAAATTACAGCGTCCCGATAATTATCAGGAATATTGCCAATGTTACGGCGCAACTTTTGCTAAAAACTTCGAAGGGCAAACCGCACCACTCTCACGGATTGAACCTAAGCTGGCAAAATTTGCTTTAAAACGCTGTAATCAAGATTATCCTCTCAAAGGAAGCACGCCTGCCGAAGACAGGGAATTCAAAAAACGCCTCGAAGACACGATTATGAATTAATGTAACTTGATTTCACAACAATCGGTGCAACATCACGCTCAAAATAGGAGTCATCTGCTTTAGAGCGTTGCATCAAAGCCTTCAAGAAAAACTTCACCAAGGTTTCGTAGTGATTTTTGCGTTTTTCATCAGATAGAGACGGAAGTGCTTTCATCAATTTACCCATTGAGACAGCCCCCAGCGTATAGCCAAACATATTCAAAATAGGCGTTGAGAGAGCTCCAAGTTCTTCAAATTTCTTCTGCTCACCTAATGTAACAACCTTCTCAATAATCATTTCCAAAGCTTTAAAGACCGTTTTCATATCAGCGCGCAATTGCGGGCATTCGATGTCTTCGAAAACTTCACGACTCTCTGCAATCCAGGCTGTTGCAGCCGCACCTTTATCACGTAATATCTTACGGAACGCTAAATCACTGGCTTGAATACCGTTTGTACCCTCGTAAATCGGCAAAATACGAGCATCTCGGTAATATTGCGCAGCACCTGTTTCCTCAACAAAGCCCATACCACCATGTACTTGCACACCCAATGACGTAATTTCCAATGCGTTATCTGTACAAAATGCCTTCACAATCGGTGTCATAAATTCTTGCTTGGCCTTGGCCACTGCGTCACCCGTGCGGGCTTTATCTTGAGTGATTGCTGCCTCGTAAGTCATTAAACGCCCTGCTGTTGTGAGAGCTTCCATAGTCAGGAGCATGCGTTTCACATCTGCATGCTCGGCAATCACAACGTCTTCACCTGTATCAAGTGACTTTCCTTGTTTACGGTCATTGGCATAGGCAACCGCTGCTTGGAATGCGCGGTCGGAAATAGCCACGCCCTGTAGACCTACAGAAAGTCTGGCATTATTCATCATCGTAAACATATATTTGAGGCCAGCATTTTCTTCACCAATCAAATACCCCGTTGCCCCACCTTCATCTCCAAAAACCATTGTGCAGGTTGGTGAGGCATGAATACCGAGTTTGTGCTCAATAGAGACGCATTTCACATCATTGCGTGACCCATCATCTAAAAATTTAGGAACGATAAACAGAGAAATCCCTTTTGAACCTTCGGGCGCATCAGGTGTTCTGGCAAGAACAAGATGGATAATGTTATCCGTAAAATCATGTTCACCATAAGTGATGTAAATTTTCTGACCCGAAATCTTGTAGGTGCCATCACCTTGCTTCACGGCCTTACATTTTAACGCCGCCAAATCAGACCCAGCTTGAGACTCGGTCAGGTTCATTGTTCCTGTCCATTCACCTGAAATCATTTTTGGCAAATACTTCTCTTTTTGCTCGCTCGAACCATGCGATTCAATCGCCTCAATCGCGCCTTGGTTAAGCAAAGGACACAACCCAAAAGACATATTGGCCGCTTGCCACATCTCCTGAATGGGAAAAGCAATAAACCAAGGGAGTTCTTGCCCACCAAATTCTTCTGAAAATGGCACGGCATTCCACCCACTTTGCTGATATTGAGCATAGGCTTCTTTGAATCCAGAAGCCGTTGTGACCTCACCGTCTTTCAACGTAGTGCCGTCTGTATCTCCGCTATGATTGAGTGGTGCCAAAACATCGCGCGCCAGTTTCATAGATTCACCGAGAATGGCACTAGCTGTTTCTCTGTCCATTCCACTGTCTGGAAGCTCTTTTTCAACGTCCAAAACGTCGTAAAGGGCAAAAATCATATCATTAGCAGGGGGATTATAGGTCGTCATAGGTTCTTTTGTTTCAATTTAGGGTTGTTTATTCATAGCATAATTACACAAGATGGAAAAATAGGCATATTTTTCTCATTTGGCATGGCATTTGCAATATATATCCACATGACAATTGCACAGCCAAACATACAGCATCAACAACTTGCTGCCCTTGCAACCAAAGCAGGCGGTAAAGTCACTTCTGCTATACAAAAGGCCAGTGCCGAGACAGGGGTCGATTTTTCCTACCTGATGCAACAAGCGCAGGCAGAAAGTGCCTTTCAAACCGATGTTAAAGCTAAAACTAGTTCTGCAACGGGTCTTTTCCAGTTTATTGACCGCACATGGTTGAGTATGGTCGAGACACACGGTGAAAAGTACGGAATTGATACATCTGCGCCCAAATCAGAGCTTTTAGCCCTTCGTAAAGATCCTGAAATTTCATCACTTATGGCGGGCGAATTGGCGTCTGAAAACAGCGATGTTTTGAAGGCACGTTTGGGACAGGATTTTAAAGTCGGTCCAACAGA
>JBBKVR010000032.1:0-3635 GCA_037968575.1 Bdellovibrionales bacterium
CTAAAACAGGTGAAACACTCGAAGCCCTAGATGATAAGACTTACACTCTTGATGACACAATGACCGTTGTTTGTGATGACAGCGGTGTTATTGGTCTTGGTGGTGTTATGGGTGGTGAGCCCACAGGATGCACTGATGGCACAACAGATGTTTATATTGAATGTGCTTATTTCGACCCAATGAGAACTGCCCGTACAGGTCGTGCGCTCAGTATCAATAGCGATGCGCGTTATCGCTTTGAGCGTGGGGTTGATCCTGCCTTCACAGTAGAAGGTATGGAAATCGCAACGGCTCTTGTTCTTGAACTTTGTGGTGGGGAAGCAAGCGAAGTTGTGACTGCTGGTGCCCCGACAACCTGGCAACGTAATATAGATTTTAATCCGAGCCGTCCAAAAGAATTGCTCGGTGTTGATATTGATACAAAAAAGCAAAAGCAAATTTTGGAAGCTCTTGGTTTTGAAGTGAAAGACGGTAAGGATAAATGGAGCATCCAACCACCGTCATGGCGTGGTGATGTTGAGGGACAAGCTGACATTGTTGAGGAAGTTGGACGTATCAACGGCTACGACCTCATTCCAACAACCAGTCTGCCTAAGTTAGACACACAACATAAAACCTCTATTGAAACGGAAACGTTTAGAAAAGGCCGATTGGCACGCGCAACTTTGTCCACATTGGGATATCGTGAGTGTGTGACGTGGTCATTCATGAATGAAAAACTAGCTGACCTGTTTGGTGCCAATCAAAATCAGGATAAGAACTCTCTTCAACTTCTTAATGCAATCAGTACCGAGATGTCGCAAATGCGTCCATCCATTCTTCCCAATCTGATTGAGGCGGCACAAAAAAATTCTGCTCGTGGAAAATTAAACGGGCGCTTGTTTGAAGTTGGGCCTATCTTCCAATCTTCAAAAGCCGACGGCTTTAGAGTCAGTGCAAGCGGACTTGTCTATGGAGAAGTACAATCCAAACATTGGACAGAAGACACCAAAGAGCGCAAATCAGATATGTATGATGCTAAGCGCGATATCTTGAATGCTTTGGAGGCCACTGGATGTCCCGTTGGAAACTTACAAGTCACGAGAGATGCTCCAGATTATTACCATCCTGGCCGCTCAGGTGCATTAAGACTTGGTCCAAATGTCATTGGTTATTTTGGTGAAATTCATCCTGCAATTCTCCAAGAAGTTGACACAGACTTAGCCATGTCAGGGTTTGAATTTTTTATGGATGCCCTTCCTGTTTCAAAGAAAAAAGGAACAGGGAGAACGCCTCTACAGCTCTCATCTTTCCAAAGCGTGAAGCGTGACTTTGCTTTTATCGTTGATAATGATGTCGAGGCAGATGCGCTCATAAGAGCCGCAAAATCTGCTGATAAGAAACTCATTCAAGATGCAGAGATTTTTGATGTTTACAGCGGTAAGGGTGTTGAAGAGGGCAAAAAATCTTTGGCTCTATCCGTGACATTACAACCTGAAGAAGCAACCCTCACCGACAGTGAAATTGAGGGCATAAGTAAAAAAATCATTGATGCTGTAAGTGCAAAAACTAAAGGCCAGTTACGCGCTTAAGGTTGAGGCGCAGGCGACTGTCCATTTTCTTCTTCCAAAATATCTTTGCGAGACAATTTCCCAATCATTGTTTTGGGAAGTTCTTTTTCACGAAACTCGACATGCTTTGGTTTTTCCATCGGTGAAATTTTATCATCAAGGAATTCCATGAGATCACTCTCGGATAAATCACGACCCTCTTTTAATTTAATCCAAGCCTTAACTGCTTCCCCTCTTCTGTCATCAGGAATACCAGCAACGATACATTCTTCGACGGCAGGATGCATGTAGATAGCTTCTTCGACATTACGTGGGTAAACATTGTAGCCGTTGGTGATAATCATGTCTTTTATACGGTCGACAATATAGAAGTAGCCCTCAGTATCCATCGTCGCCACATCGCCAGTGCGCAACCATCCACCATCATAGAATGTGTCATCTGTCGCTTCTTTATTATTCCAATAGCCTTTCATCACTTGAGGTCCTTTAGCACATAACTCGCCGCGCTCACCTTGTTTAACCGACTTGCCTGTTTCTGGATCACGCAAATCAATATCGGTTTGTGGTAATGGTTGCCCAATTGACCCTGCGCGGTTATCGCCATCTACTTGGTTTACACACAAAACAGGCGATGTTTCGGTCAACCCGTAACCTTCAACCAAGGCACAACCACTCTTTTCTTCAAATTCTTTTTTGACTTCTACAGGAAGAGGAGCTCCACCAGAAACGCAAACACGAAGCGATCTCAAATCGTACTTACCAATATCTTTGAAATTATTGATCGCTGTATAAATGGCAGGAACCGCCGGAAACATTGTTGGCTTTTCCTTATCAATCAGCTTGATTGTGGTATCTAGTTCAAAGCGTGGTGTGGCTATAATTTCCGCTGCAAATTTAATTCCTAAATTCATTGCTGCCGTCATAGAAAATACATGGAAGAACGGAATAACAGCCAGCATTTTTTCTGCGCCCGGCTTTGCATTCGGCATAACCATTGAGGCTTGGATGGTGTTGGCGTAAATATTCTTGTGCGTCAACATCGCTCCTTTAGGTACTCCTGTTGTCCCACCCGTATATTGCAATAGAGCAACATCATTCTCTGCATCAATTTCAACTTCATCCAGCGTTCCGTTATTATCAACGACTTTGTCAAAGTGAACATGGCGGTCATCGTTAGGAATACGTGCTAAATCCTTGCCTTTAAGAAGTTTAAAAAGGATATTTTTGGGAAAAGGAAGGATGTCATCAAATGAGCAAATAATAAGCTGATTCAATCTTGTGCCCGCCAGCATCTTCAGCATCTTATCGTGCAATATTTTTAAGTCGAGCGTCACCATAATGTCGGTGTGACTGTCCTCAATTTGATGGTTTAATTCGCGCTCACTATAAAGAGGATTGAAATTTACAATCGTTGCACCTGTACGGGAAATAGCATGATAGGCAATCAGAAAATACGGGGAATTAGGCAGGAAAAGTCCAATTTTAACGCCCTTACCCGCACCCATTCTTTGCAAGCCTTTTGCCATATGTAGAGATAGGTCATTGAGCTCAGCCCATGTCCATGTCTTACCCATGAAATTAAAGCCCGTATGATTTGGATAGTTCTTGGCCGTTTCATCCAAAAGAGTGTGTACTGGCTTGCTTTCAATTTCTGCATCCCATTTCATATGTTTGGGATAATGATTGACCCAGTTTCTCATGTGTAACTATCTCCTTTAAAAATGCATTGTCTTAAGACTTCGCAACTAACTGATAAACTTTCCGAAAATGAGATTAGCATTATTTACACTGATTACAAATATTCAACTATATTAGAATTTATTTATATAAGCTTCTTAGTTGAGAAAAAACAAAGTTCGCTCTATACATACAACCTTAGATACGTCATAATTATTCTCGTTACTATCCTTACCGCCATTTCATTCAGGCAGGTCAAATTGAATACAGATAACCAGATTACCAACAAAGAAGACAACCTTTTGGATGTTTTCTGCGAGTTGAAGTGGTTCAATACCTCTAAAGGCTTTGGGTTTGTGCGTGCCAATGGACTAACTGCCGACATCTTTATCCATTCCAGCACATTAC
>JBBKVR010000033.1:0-9702 GCA_037968575.1 Bdellovibrionales bacterium
ACACTAAACGTTCCATACGGAAACCGTAGTAACGAATTTATTTATCAAGCCACAAAACATGCAGTTGAATATCTATTCCAACAAGATTGCGCACTTGTCGTTATTGCCTGTAACACAGCAGGTGCAACGGCCTTAAGGCCTCTGCAACAAAACTGGTTGATGGACCATTATCCTGATAGGCGTATTTTAGGTGTGGTTGTCCCTACTCTGGAAGTTGCTCTTGAAAAACAACATAAACGCATTGGTTTATTGGCAACCGCGTCAACAATCAATTCTGGGGTTTATGGCGCTGAACTTAAAAAGATGAACCCTGAAATTGAACTTGTAGATCAAGCTTGTCCATTACTTGTTCCTTTAATAGAGAATGATGGGCGTAATTGGGTGTCACCTATTCTCGAAGGATACCTTACACCTCTGATAGAGGCTAAAGTTGAAAGCCTCATTTTAGGATGCACACACTATTCTTTTCTAAAACCTGAAATCGAAGAGATCTTCAAAAAACATGACTTTAAAACAGATATTATTTCTCAAGATGAAATCATTCCTGAAAAACTTTCTGACTATCTTGAACGCCACCCAGAGATTGAAGAAAAGCTGGAACATAATGGAAAACGTACATTCTGCGTGACAGATATTACAGACTCTTACCGCAAAAGTGCGGCAAACATTTACGGCGAAGAACTGGAATTGCAGAAAATTTCGCTGTAGTCTCCATTACACATGATAAATTTAAAAAACCTACCTTACAAAACCATTGCCGTTCTTGGACTTGCGCGTTCAGGTATGGCGGGCCTGCAAGCTTTACAAGACAGCGGAATTTCCGTGCGTGCTTGGGATGATAATAAAGATTCGCGCCAAAACACAAAAGATAAAGGTTTTGGAATTCTCTCCTTAGAAGATGGTTTATTAGATGGTGCAGATGCACTTTTGATATCACCCGGCATCCCGCATACCCTGCCAGAAGCACATCCCATTGCTCAAGCCGCCAAAGATGCGAAGCTACCAATTATCACAGATATATCTCTTTACGCAGAGACGAGAGATATAGACCAAACCAAACTCTTTGCAGTGACGGGTACCAACGGTAAATCAACCACGACAACTTTATTAGCATATGTTTTGAATGATTTTTACAAAACAGAAGCCGCAGGAAACATAGGAAGGGCCGTGCTGTCCCTTTCTAATGAAATAGAATGTGCCGTACTTGAGCTTTCTTCCTATCAGACTGAGCTTACAGACAACCTCAATGCTGACGGTGTCATTTGGCTCAACATCACACCCGACCATTTAGATAGACATGGTGATATGGATGGTTACGTCGATGCCAAACTCAAAATATTTGAAAGACACAATCAAGGGGGTATTGCCGTCATTGCTTGCGATGACAAATATAGCCGTAATGTTGCCGATAAAATATCGAAGGATGCTAAATGGAAAGTCGTTTGCGTTAGTACCACAGAGATGGTGGATGATGGTGTATCTGTTCTTTCAGGTAATTTATACGAAAAAGGAGAAGTTATTGGCTCCATTTCTTCGGCAGAAAATCTAAAAGGAACACATAATCATCAAAATGCGGCTTGTGTGTATGCTTTAGTTAGAGAGTTCTTTGATAAACCCCCACAAGAGATTCTTGATAAAATCATTTCGTTTGAAGGCTTAGAACACAGACAGAAAAAAGTGACCGAGTTTGACGGTGTATCCTTCATTAATGACAGTAAAGCCACTAATGCTGATGCCACATCTAAAGCATTGTCCAGTTTTGACAATATTTACTGGTTGGCTGGCGGTTTGCCAAAAGAAGGTGGAATTTCTTCCTTAACCAAATATTTTCCCAAAATTAAAAAGGCATATTTTTATGGTCAATCTGGCAAAGACTTCCAGGATTTTGCTGTTCAAAACAACTTGAATTGCGCACTACATGAAACACTGGGGCAAGCTCTAGAAAATGCTTATGAAGAGGGACGTGGGCAAGAAGGCGTTACTATACTTCTCTCGCCGGCATGCGCTTCATTTGACCAATATGAGTCTTTTGAAAAAAGAGGCCAGCATTTCATTGATTTAGTTGAAAAATTAAAGAAATAAGGAAAAATTTTAATCAGTTTCCCTTAACAAACTGCACCAAACGACCTATACTATATATATGCCCATTCAACGGTATATCAGAAAAGGTAGTTCGCCTTACCAGCAGGTCGTTATCAACATTACGACAGGCTGTTTCACTCACTTAAAATTATAAAAAGGATAAGCACATGGAACTCACAGTTCATGGAAAACATCTGGATGTAGGAGACGCTCTCAAAGGGCACATGCAAGACAAGCTTGAGGAAATTAACGAAAAATATTTTGGGCGGGCGATTGAAGCAATTGTTACAATTGGTCCTGAACCACATAACTTCTTCAGAACGCACATTTCTCTTCGCGGTGGACAAGATATTCTTATGCAGGGTACATCAACTGAAGGTGACCCTTACGCCTCTTTTGACTCTGCAGCTGATAAGGTTGCCAAGCAGTTACGTCGCTATAAAACACGCCTTCGTGACCATCATGAAAGACTTGAACAAGAGCCTGGTGAATTAGCACCTACGCTTATTCGTGAAAATGTAATTGAAGCCTTTGCAGACCATAAAGAAGACGAGCTCCCAGCAGAAAAAATTGCCGAACCCGCAATTGTTGCTGAAATGACCCGTAAAATTCAGAAAATGACAGTCTCAGAAGCTGTGATGAGAATGGATTTGGCCGGTGAGACTGCAATGCTCTTTAAAAACTCAAAAACCGATGGTTTAAATATGATTTACATGCGCTCTGATGGAAATATCGGATGGGTTGATCCGCAGACTACAGAAATGCTTGCTGCAGAATAAGTGAAGTAAAACTTATGGTTTTAAAAAGCTGTCGCATTGCGGCAGCTTTTTTTGTGACTAGAGCTAAATTAGGGCTGGATTTTTGTTCCCGAAAGTCATATCAGGAGGGCGTGAAAGGTTCTATTCACCACAAAAGAGGGTTTAAAAATGCAGGCAGTACCAATAGATTTTGATTTCATCTCCGACCACCCCAAAGTAAAAACCACAAAAGACCTGTACGAATTTATCCAAGATGCCTTTGTAGAAAATCAAAGCCATGATCAGGAACTCAATCTGACATCAGAGTTTCAATCTGAGTTCGAAAAACATGGTTTTGCATTAGGGAACGGCGTTGCCGTCATCAATATCAAAAGTCCACAAATCATGAATAAGTTTATTGGTTTTGCAAGGCTTGCTAAACCTTTGGACTTTAATGCTGTGGATGGCCAGACATGCGATTTGGTTGGTGTTGTTATTTCTCCTGCCTATCATGGAGGACTGCATTTACGCAGACTTTCAAGAATGTCACGCTTATTAAAGGAAAAATCTTTCCTCTCCAAATTGCGCGATGCTGAAAATGAAGACGTCCTGACAATACTCATAAGAGAGCACGACTTATTCATCACAGACGAAGCTGCTTAATTTCTTCTAGGAATGATTTTGGTCTAAATCGCTAAAGCGTGTGTAATTCGGATCGAAGAACATTTTCACGGGGCCAATCGGACCATGCCTTTGCTTGGCAACAATCACTTCTGCAATGTTGGCCATATCCTGAATACGATTTGACCAGTTCTCATAGCGTTCATTAAATTTCTCGACATTCTCACTTACCTTCTGCGCAGGCTCTTCACGAGACAAATAGTATTCCTCACGATAAATAAACATCACAATATCGGCATCTTGCTCAATTGACCCCGATTCTCTCAAGTCAGAAAGCATGGGACGTTTATCATCACGCGATTCCACAGCACGAGAAAGCTGAGACAATGCTAAAACAGGAACTTCTAGTTCTTTTGCTAGAGCCTTTAACCCACGCGTAATTTCAGAAATTTCTAACACACGATTGGATTCAGATTGACGGGAACCAGTTCCGCGTAAAAGCTGAAGATAATCGACCACAATCATACCGAGCCCGTGTTGTCTTTTTAGGCGGCGTGAACGTGTACGAATAGCGCCAATTGTGAGTGCTGGTGTATCGTCAATATAAAGAGGAACACTTGTCAAGGCGTGTGCTGCTTGTGCAAAATCCTTAAATTGGTCTTGGGTCACCTGCCCCTTACGAATGATATCCCCGGAAATATTGGATTGGTCAGCCAAAATACGAGTGGTTAACTGGTCATGTGCCATCTCAAGAGAGAAAAACGCAGTGATTGCGCCCTCTTCTCCTCCAGTTTCTGCAAAAGCTTTGGCAGCATTAAAGGCAATATTAACCGCTAATGCCGTTTTACCCATAGAAGGACGGGCAGCCAAAATTAATAAATCAGAATTATGAAGACCACCAAGTTTTTTATCCAAATCTACAAGACCAGTCGTAACACCTGTGACCGCGCCTTTGTTGTTGTAAGCCTTCTCAGCAACATCAATGGCAGTAAACATAGAATCACGGAGAGTCACCCAACCTTGTCCGCTTGTTCCGCTCTCGGCAATCTTAAAAAGCTTGGCCTCAGCGTTAGTCATCACATCTTCTGCCCCTTCTTCCAAAGAGAAGGACTGTGATTTTTCAATCATCTCACTTGCAACAAGAATAAGCTCACGGCGCATATGCAGGTCGTAAATTGTTTTGGCGTAGTCAACTGTGTTTGATAACGAGATAACCGTTGCCGCTAAGTCAGCCAGATATTCAGCACCGCCGACATTTTCTAGTTCTTTATCTTGCTCGAAATACGCCTTTAAAGTAACAGGTGTTGCGGCCTGCCCACGCTCATTCAAAATTTTAATAGTTTCAAAAATACGAGAATGTGCACCAGCATAGAAATGTTCTGCCTTTAAAAAGTCAGCAACATCTTCGAGTTTTTTATTCTCAAGAAGAAGGGCACCAAGAAGCCCTTGTTCGGCTTCCAAATTATAAGGAGGTTGCAAGCTACGGGCTTCCGTCTCTTGAATTTTTGGCTTTTCAGCAATTTTTATATTCATGAATCAAACCATAGATAAAAAAACATAGAAAATCGCATAAAATTACATTCTTGCCTGTGGATAGCGGGGACAACATAAAGTTTTAGTGGAAATGGCATAACAACTTGATTTTTTACGTCCGCCAAGGCATTGTTGCATCCAATTTTACGACTAGCGAAAAGTAAGACACATGGACCCGTCCACACTATCAACCGATTTCAATATTTCGCTGATTTCCGACATTATCATTGTGGTTGTTATGGTGATATCCGCGGGTGTTG
This sequence comes from Bdellovibrionales bacterium, assembly GCA_037968575.1. Classification (GTDB taxonomy): domain Bacteria; phylum Pseudomonadota; class Alphaproteobacteria; order Micavibrionales; family Micavibrionaceae; genus UBA2137. The sequence continues at coordinate 5,234 of JBBKVR010000033.1, forward strand.
CCTTTTTCCGTGGTCTTATCCGTGAAGTTCTAACGCTCGCTGGTGTTATCGGGGGCGGGATTGCTGCCCTTATGTTTGGAGATAACCTTATTCCTATGATGGAAGGTTGGCTTGGTGTTGGTGAAAGTGAAGAACCAAAACAGCTCTTTGGTCTTATTCCATATGAATTTGTAGCAACGGCATTGGCGTACGGCGCAGTATTTCTTGCTTTTGTCATCGCACTTTCGGTTCTTAGTCATTTCCTCTCAAAAGCAGCATCTGCAATCGGTTTAGGGCCTGTTGATAGAACACTCGGGATTTTATTCGGATTAACGCGCGGATTACTGCTACTTGCCATTCTTTACATGCCTCTTTATTTAACCTTCTCGGATGAAGCCAAAGATGAATGGTTTGGAAATTCTAAGCTTATTCCATATGTGGAGTGGACATCGTCAGAGATTTCCAGTTACTTCACAGATGGTGACGAGAAATACGATACAACCAAGGCGACTAGCAAAATTTTAGACAAATTTGATATCTTGAAAAAGATAGACCCGTCAGAAGAACCCACACCATCAGAAGATTTACCTGAAGATTCACTTCTTGAAAGCACGGAAGACGGTTATAAAGAAACAGAGCGCGATAAATTGGAGTCTCTTATAGAAGAATCCAAACCAGATGTTGGGCAAACAGAAGACGAAGCTCCAGGACAAATTGACTTTAGTCAGTAAGGCATAAAATGACCCAATTTGATGACGATAAATTCCATGATGAGTGCGGTGTTTTTGCCGTTTTCAATCATGAGGATGCAGCATCACTTACAGCCCTTGGTCTGCACGCTCTTCAACATCGCGGACAAGAAGCATGCGGAATTGTCTCTCATGATGGGGAATCCTTCTATGCAAAACGCGCCATAGGTTTAGTCGACGATACCTTTGGTAAAAAATCAGCTATTGATTACCTAAAAGGTTCAATGGCAATCGGGCACAACCGTTATGCCACTACTGGCGAAGGTCACATTCGGAATGTTCAACCTTTATACGCCGATCTTTCCTTTGGTGGATTTTCAGTCGCGCACAACGGAAACTTAACAAACTCGCTTAAAATAAGAGAAGAGCTCGTCAAAAAAGGTTCTCTCTTCCAATCGACTTCAGACACTGAGATCTTTATTCATCTAACTGCTTTATCAGGCAAAACTACTGTTGAAGAAAAATTACTCGATGCCCTTTCGCAGATTGAAGGTGCCTATTCTTTAGTTGCGATGTCAGACAATGAAATCATAGGTGTGCGAGATCCCCATGGTATTCGTCCTCTTGTCATTGGAAAGCTTGGAAAATCTTATATCTTGGCATCCGAGACATGCGCGCTTGATATTATTGATGCTGAATTTGTACGTGACGTAAATCCAGGTGAAATGGTTGTCATTAACGAGAAGGGCATGCTCTCAAAACAAATTACTGATAAAGAAGGACGCTTTTGTATCTTTGAATATATTTACTTTGCACGCCCCGACAGTGTTCTGGACGGAAATTCTGTTTATGAAATGCGGAAAAGCATTGGCTTTGAACTTGCCAAAGAAGCTCCCGTTGAGAATGCCGATGTTGTTGTTCCTGTCCCTGATAGTGGTGTTCCCTCTGCAATCGGATACGCACAAGCCAGCGGTAAACCTTTTGAATTAGGTATCATCCGTAACCATTATGTTGGACGTACATTCATTGAGCCAACCGACCAAATCCGCCACCTTGGCGTGCGCCTAAAACACAATGCCAACAAACATATGCTTGAAGGAAAATCCGTTGTGCTCGTTGATGATTCAATCGTACGTGGAACAACATCTCGTAAAATCGTTGAGATGGTACGCGAGGCTGGTGCAAAAGAAGTCCACATGCGTGTTTCTTCACCTCCAACAAAGCATAGCTGTTTCTATGGTATTAATACGCCCTCTACTGAAGAACTTATGGCGCATAAATATTCTGTTGATGAGATAGCCAAGCACATTGGTGTTGATTCACTTGCTTATATTTCTGTTGAAGGTCTCTATCGCGCGGTTGGTGAAAATGGTCGTAACAATGATAAACCACAATATTGTGATGCCTGCTTTACGGGTGACTACATGATTCCTCTGATTGACCATGAAAATAATCAGACAGGCGCAAACGTCACGCAACTTCGTGAAAACGCAAAACGATAGTGACTGGAATTCTTAAAGATAAAATAGCCTTGATAACAGGTGCCTCTCGCGGTATTGGCGCTGAGGTTGCCAAAGCTTACGCACGCGAAGGCGCACATGTTGTTTTATTGGCGCGTACAGTTGGTGGACTAGAAGAAGTAGACGATGCTATTCGCTCTGAAGGTGGGCAAGCAACGCTTATGCCTCTGGATTTAAAAAAACTGGAAGACTTGGATAAATTAGGCCCAACAATTGCTGAGCGTTTTGGCGGTCTCGATATTTTAGTTGGGAATGCAGGATTACTCGGAACACTCTCACCTCTTGCGCATGGTAAACTCAAAGAGTGGCAAGATGTGATGGATGTGAATGTGACGGCCAACTATCAACTCATCCGTACTCTTGACCCCTTACTCCGCAATGCAGAACAAGGTCGTGCTATCTTTGTGACATCAGGCGTTGCACGAATGGATGAGAGTGCCTATTGGGGCGCGTACAAAGTCAGTAAAGCAGCACTTGAGGCCTTGGTTCACTCTTATGCAGCCGAGACAAAAAAAACCAATCTACGTGTCAACCTTATTGATCCTGGTAAAAAACAAACGAAAATGCGCGCCAGCGCTTATCCTGGTGAAGATCCAGAAACTCTTGAGACACCAGATACCCTCAATCCGCTATTCATTGAACTCGCCTCACCTGAATGCACCAAGCATGGCGAAATTTTAAGCTAATATTTCATGTAAAAACACAAAAGAGGGGGAGTCTCTGTTAAAAGGCTCTCCCTCTTCGTTCAATATGTTCTGTGTTGTATGCCTCAATACGGCTACGATCCTACCCGTTAAGGGTCTGACATCTGTTTTGCACAGCACAGCATATTTTCATCTATAAGGTAGCTATCAAACACACTTTGGCGGGGTAGCTATCTATGCGGATTCTAGAACAACTTCGGGCATAACCCTTTTAAAAACAGGGCTATTTTTCAAAAATGCCAACAGCTGAGGACACGTAGATAAAAATCTAAAGCATTGATCAGCTGTCATTTGACCAGACCAAAATCTTTTCATAAGATCTTCGCTGGCCGAACCGAACGCGTTTAGCATCCGTCTTCCCATATCGACTCTTCCCACATCAGGAACTGCCGCCTCAGCACTCTGTGGAAAGCTATTTTCTAACATAGCAATCTCCTTTCGTGCTTTATAGGATTGTCGCGAGTTTATCAAGCTGGGATAACCCTGTCAAAATAACAATTTAATGAGTATAAATACTCCCAGCTAAAGCATTGAAAGATATATATAACTTAAAATAATTCATATTATATTTGACATAATTATTTAAATAGCTTAAATTACTGGGACTTTAAAAAATAAACAAGGACTTTAAAGATGTTAAAAAAAGCCATGCTCACCGCAGCAACCTTAATCAGTCCATTTTCTGCACATGCTGCAGATACTCCAGATGCCAACCCACCTATTCAGGATGTTACTCAAAGTCAAAGTAACATTAGTTCTAATGAAGGTGTCGCCCATGGTGGTAGTATCGCAGTTAATGTTTATGCTCAGATGGAAACTTTTGGCCAGCAAGTAAGAGAATTTAGCCAAGCACATAGAACCCTCTTTGAAAGCAATCGTGATAAAGAAATATGTGAGATAGAAACAGCCAATTCATTAATAGAACAAGGCAATGACCTATTAACACTTCGTGATAACATACTCTCCTCACTCACCGAAAGTGAGCTAGCTGTACTTAATCAAATGGATTCATTACATGCCAATGGCGGTGCTTCGGTACCCCAATATAACCAGATACGATCTCAGCATCCAGATGTGGAAAAAAACTTTCTCGATTTAGCGCAATTTTCAGTTAGAAGTCGGAATGTCGAGGATACGTTAAAGTTCCTTGATGAATCTGCATCAACAATCTGGGTTATAAGAGAATTAAGTGGCTGTCCGCCCGTAGCCCCACCTCCCTGATTTAGGTAACAATCAATACCCTAAAAAAGCCCTCAAATGAGGGTTTTTTATTATTTCTTACTACTCTTAATTTTTACCGCATCGCCACCAGCATATTCGATTGTACGTGTTGGGAATGGAATTGAGATTCCTTGTTTATCAAGAGCTTCTTTCACAGACTTGGTTAAGTCCCATTTCACAGGCCAGTACTCAGATGTCTTGCACCAGACGCGCGCCGAGACGTTCACTGATGAATCACCCAATGAATTCACCATAACGATAGGCTCTTTGCCCTCTGTTCGTATCAAGCGTTTCTCTTTTTTGACAACATCTTCAAACGTCTTGAAAGCTTTGTTTATATCCTCGCCATAACCAAC
>JBBKVR010000034.1:0-4148 GCA_037968575.1 Bdellovibrionales bacterium
TGGTCTTTGTAGCGAAAACTCAAAACACTAGTGAGGGGCTTCCCTTGATAAGAGACAGTTGTGATTTCACAATTCTTACCAAAAGTTTCGATCAGGTTTTTAAGATATTTTTTAGGAAAGACGGGTGTTCCTAAATTACGAACGCTTGTTGAATAAAGTTTGTAAAAAAGTTCAATGTTCTGATTAACTGTTGTTTCCAGATTAATAGCTATGCCTTTACGCACTTCTGCGCGTTGCTTACGTGGAATGGAGGTTAAGTTTTCTTCATGGTTTTCAGAAAGTTCTTTTTGAAAAGTATAAAATCTATCGGTTGTTTGAAAGTTATTACTGGTTTGATTTTGATTACGCAGCTCAAGATACTGAATACCCAGTTCTTCTGCTTTTTTCTGTGCTGCATTTTCTAATTCTTCAACTTTACCCAGCGCGCCACCATAAACACATAAAGGAGAAGAAATAAGCACTGCGCCAAACACAGGACGCTTTACCAGAGCCAGTGGCAAAACACCAACAATTTCACCACACTCTTCTGCGTAGAAATAAAAAGTTTTTAATCTAAAGCTTTCTTCAAATATTGTTTTCCATTCTGCTAAGTGAAAAAAAGTACCGTGTGCATTGTTCAGAACAAAATTGTTCCAACGCTCTGTGTCATTTTCGGTAAATTCTTTGATGCTCATGTTTTTTTCAACACGATAAAAAGTGATGCGCCCAGAATACAAGACGCAGGATTGCGAGAAGACAAAATATCAGGCTTGAGAAACGGCAGGGTTACAGCTTCTTTTACAACTTCAAGTCCTGCTTGTTTGGCAAAGCCTTTAACCTCACTCATGGGATGCACATATTGTGGGAATGGTGGTTGCCCTGTAAATTTATCCTTAATAGTAAACACCGCATGAACTGTTTTATGCATGAGTGATTGTGCGTGACGCCAAAGGATAATTAATTGCCCTCCAGGTTTTAGAATGCGCGCACTTTCTTCAATGAATTTTTGAGTTTGTTCCGCAGTTTGCTGATTTAAAAACTGACAGTTAATGATTTGTCCGACTTGGTTATCGGAAAAAGGTGCATTAAACGCATCACCACGAACAATCTTAATGTCGTTCTGGTGCGCTGCCACACACGCATCGTCGTTGTAATCCAAGCCATACACATCTTTGCCCTCGCTCAACAACGGCTCAAGCATCAGGCCTGATCCACAAGCTATATCCAAAAAAGGACCATTATCAATATCAAGCGCAGAGAAAATGATACGCTGTTCGCGCGCAAAGAAACTTTGAACACGGTAACCGTTGGCTTGAGGATTTGTTTCCCCATGCTTATCGCGTAAAAATTTATAGCGCGCATCAACGTCCTTATCAGCTTCAATCATTTCAACACTCTATCTTTTAAATTCAATCCGCCCATCACCATAACCCAGAACAATAGCGGGAAGAGTAAAATGACAAAACGGATAAGTAAACTTGCACCTGCTGCCAGCGAGACAGTTAACCCCATTGCAACAAACAACACAGCAAGACCTGCCTCTCCTACACCGATGCCACCAATGGTTTGCAATGGAATGATTGCCAAGAAGTTATAAGCACCCGCAATGGTAAGACTTTCGAAGAAAGATAAATCCAAGTTAATCGCCATAAAGAGGAAAAGAATTGCACCTAGATTACTGACCCATTTTCCTATTGTGAAAAGCAACGCCAATGGAATATCGCGCGATTTTAGACCATGGCGAACATAAATCCGTCCCTGTAAACAAATATGGAGGAGTTTTCGAAATAAACCCCGACTGCCTTTTGCTAGTTTTTGAAAAATGAGAGCAGCAAATGTCAGGAACATATCCAAACGAAACAAAACGAAAAGTGAAAACGCAATAACAGCGAGAGCCAGACCACTCATCACCCCTTTGTCTCCAAAACCACTTAGTCCCATAAGGGCAATCAAGAAGAAACTACCAAGCACAATCACATCGTAGAGACGTTGGGTAATAATACTCATAACAGCTGCGCCGCGCTTTTGTTTAAGGTAACGCTCAAAAATAACAACAGCAGCAACCTCGCCTAAACGAGCAGGTAATATAACCAAGAGTAAAACATACCAAGCGTTAGCTTTCAAAGCAGGTCTAAGGCATGGCTTTCTATCTGCAAACAACCAAATACGTAATGCTGTGATAATGCCCTCAAAGGTCAGACAAATAAGTGCCATTACCAGCATTAGTAACGACAAATTTTCAACCATTGTTTTTAGTTGTGAAAAATCCGTTTGGGCGATAACTGCACTCAATAGGACAATGCTAATCAGCGATGCCGATATCCAGAGAAAAGGCTTATTAAGAGCGTGCTTTTTTAACAATTTTCTGCCCCAGAAGAGTTATGTACCATGAGAGACTCAGAGCATATAGAATTACAAGCGGAACGTTATAGCGCGCTATGCTCACTGACAATCCCGCATGAAAAGCGACCATAAAGAATATTGGAAGAGATATAACCAACAGTGTGTAGTCTTTGCGATAAAGTGTCTGAAACAGCAATGCGCTAAAAGCTACAACACCAAACAACCCCCAATGATACATACCTCTTAAGGCTAGAGGTATACTTACTATGACGTGTTTGAAACTTAAAACATCTTCCAAAATCATACGCCTCATTGCCTCTTTTTCACCGTTTGGATTTTCACGCATCTCTTTAGAAACAGCAGCATAACCTTCTGTATAGTAAGTACCTTGGTCCCAACCAAGGCGGTTATAGTATTTTTCAGGGAACACTCTTTCTGCCAAAGAATCACCAAATTGTGGAAGCCAATAAACGAATGAAACGCCCACTTCAGGCCAACTCATATCGTTATAACTTACTCTTTGAGCAAGAATAATTCGTCCATAGTTACTGGTATTCAAAGCAAAAGAGTCGAAATGAATTTTATTCCGTATAGCCCAAGGCATCACCGAAACGATAAACACAGCAACGAGGACAGCCAGCCTAATTAATGAAGCTTTATCTCGAAGATAAACGGCTAAAACTCCGAAGAAGATAACAAATCCGTAAAAAAGATAGAGATATGATGGTCTAGTTAAAGTCAAAAAGCCCAACGATACTGCTATAGAGAAAATCCACATCAATTTTTTCTGCTGATAAAAAAGAAGGCAAAATAAAACTAAGGCACAAGAAGCAGGAAATATTAATATTTCTGTCATAAATATGCCCGAAAACTCAATAAGAATTCCGGATGCAAAAACTAAGGCCGATGCTATCCAGGCAATAATACGATTACCACTATATTTAAAGGCGATTAAATAGATAAGGAGTAAACTTAATAATCCAAGTAAAGCTTGTAGTGTAAAGAAGATATCAAAATCACCGCAACCTTCTCCTCCTCTATTTTCTATTGCACATAAAATATTATCCGCAAAAGACTTGTCCAAATACATTACGCCTGCAATCAAAGCAGGGTATAAGGGGGCATTCGCCTTGCCTGGCTCACCTTTGTCTTTTCCGAAAGTTAACCCAAATGTCCCGTGTTCATATAATAGAGATGCATAGCTCAAGTATCTGAAATCATCTCCTTTAAATATAGGAGCTTCAGTGTCATATTTTTGCCAAGTGAGAAGTCCAACCCCGAACACAAGCAGAAATATTAAAATTTCGTATCTACGCAACAAAGCCATTAGTTTTTAACATCACTCTTCATTAAGGTGTGGAGCGGTGTTTTAGGTTGGTTCTGAATATCAAAGTGAAGCGCTGATAAAGTTAATTGTAAACCAGCGAGCAAAGGTAAAGCTGCCAACATAACCGTTCCCGCTGTTGCGGACCCACCCGCTTCAATACTTGCAATCCACTTATATGTTCCAAAGGTCAACGAAAATAACAGTAATGCAGGGCCCAATATCCATTCCAATGAAGCCACGTGGAAATCACGCACATAATAGCTGTAAATAATACGTTTGAAGAAATTACTGATGTGGTGACCAGCAAAACGTGTAAGTTCTTGCGAAATTTTCAAATTACTTTTTTCTTCGCCATAAACCGCCTTTTGCGGAATATCCATCACAACTCCGCGTACAGTGCTAAGGCGGAAAAGCATGTCAGACTCAAAGAAATAGCCCTCATTAATTTTATCCAAAGGCAAAAGTTTCAAAACATCTGCATGTATGGCTGTGTAGCCAT
>JBBKVR010000035.1:0-9700 GCA_037968575.1 Bdellovibrionales bacterium
CTTTTAGCCCTTCGTAAAGATCCTGAAATTTCATCACTTATGGCGGGCGAATTGGCGTCTGAAAACAGCGATGTTTTGAAGGCACGTTTGGGACAGGATTTTAAAGTCGGTCCAACAGAACTTTATTTTGCACATTTCATGGGCGCAGGAAAGGCGGCTGGTTTCCTTGAAACATTACAGCAAAAACCGCAAACAGCCGCAGCAAACCTCTTCCCAGCAGAAGCCAAAGCCAACCACGGTGTTTTTTATAACTCCAAAGGTAAAGCCCGCTCGGTTGGTGAAATCTATTCCTTCTTTGACAAAAAGTTTGAAATTAAGGGCGGGAGTCTTCCTCAAAACAATATTCAGATTGCTCAACAACAGCCTGATACAGATGAGACACGCCTCAAAGAATATGTAGCCGGTTTCATGGGTCTGCAAAAACAGGAAAACGAAAAAACTGAGTTTTTAGCTGAAGATACCAGCACAATCGAGCGTCTAGCTGCTCATCACCCATATATGGATATTTTAAATGGCGGGAATGGCAAAACGCATTCAACACTTCCCATCATGGGCAACAAAAGCCGTTTCCCGTCAGTGGCCTTCGGTAATTTCATTCAAAACCCAGCAGATGTTCTCTGGTTGGCACAATTGAATGACGATTTGGCCTCAGGAAACAAAAGACTTTAACTCTCCGTCATTGCGAGGAGTGTTAGCGACGCGGCAATCTATTTTTTCTGGATTTCTTCACATGCGTTCGCAATGACAGATGCTTTTTATCTAAAAATATTTTAAACTGTAACTATGTCGAAAAAAAACATACTTATAGCTATTGTGTTTGTAATCCTTGTTTGTATTTTTCTGTTGTTTAGAAATTTTGCAATAGAGGATGATCAAACAAAAAGACAATACAATGATTATCGTGATCATATGACTGAAGATCAAATCGAGGACTTCAAAAAGGAAATGGACGGTAAAAGTTTTTAATAAAGAATTTAAGAACTTGCAGCGCGGTTGAGGCGATCATTGATGGCAATACCTACCCCTTGATTGGGAATATTCATTACAGCAATTGCCTTGTTCTCGCCATTATCCAGCGCATGTAGATACGCAAACAAATTACTTGCTGCTTCATAAAGGTCGCCGTCTTCACTCAAATTACGCAGACGTTCTTCTGGTAGAGAACTTGCCCCTCCGCCTGTCTTTAGTCCCATAAATTTGATTGATCCAAAGGCTAATAAAGCTTCGCCCTCGGCAACATCAACGGCGTTTAGGCGCACGGGGATAGATGGCGCGTAATGTTTGAGTAACATTCCTGGTGATTTAATTTCACCGTCTTTGACTTCCGTTTCAATACTCCCAAGCAACGGCTCTAAATCTTCTGCCGTGACAACACCCGGGCGTAAAATGGTTGGAATATCTGTGCTTAAATCCAAAACCGTGGACTCAAGCCCTGCTTGCGTGGAGCCACCTGCCAAAATCATATCGACTTTATTACCTAATGATTTCTCAACATGCTGTGCATTTGTCGGGCTTAGATGTCCAGAGGCATTGGCACTTGGGGCCGCAATAGGCACACCCGCGAGTGTTATCAATTTCCGTGCTGTTTGATTGGAGGGGCACCGCACAGCCAAGGTTGGCAATCCTGCACTGCATAATTGCGATATTCTGGAGTTGCCTTTCAGTGGCAATATTAATGTCAAAGGACCAGGCCAGAATTGCGCCATAACGGCTTGGGTTTTTTCACTAACCTCAACAAATTCGGTGATGTCACTTGGTTTTGCGACATGAACAATTAGAGGATTAAACGAAGGCCTACCTTTGGCTTCAAATATTCGTGCAACCGCCTCACCATTGGTGGCATCCGCGCCAAGTCCGTAGACAGTCTCGGTCGGAAAGGCAACTAAACGCCCATCACGTATGAGTTCTGAGGCCTCTTTCAGGCTGGTATCATTTACGGCTTTCATCATGAGGCTTTGTGCAATGTCCCACCCGTTTGTGGCTCTTTGACGCCCGTTGTGGTTGGCAAACTCAATGGTAAACCAAGAAGTGAACGCACAGCCAGATAGGCAAAGCCCTCAGCCTCCAACGCATCACCATTCCAGCCCAATACATCGACAGGCTCGACAGGAACTTTCAAGCTCTCACGCAAACTCTTCATGAGTGTTGCGTTCTTACGTCCACCTCCGCACACATACCAAATCTTTGGGATTTCTGGTAAATGCTTGAGTGAGGTAACTATTGCTTCCCGCGTGCACGCCAAAAGTGTCGCCGTACCATCTTCATTGGAAAGGACACTCACCGTTTGATTCCATGGGTTTCTATCTAGTGATTTTGGTGGTTTTAAATCAAAGAATGGGTTTTCAAGAAACTTACTTAAAATAGACTCGTTCACTGTGCCTTCCGCTGCCAAACGTCCATCTTGGTCGTATGGCGTGCCTGTTCTCTCCAGCACAAAATCGTCCATAAGCGCATTCCCTGGGCCCGTATCAAAGGCCAGAATATCGTTTGTATCCTCGCCGATATAGGTGACGTTCGATACGCCACCGATATTGAGAATAGCTACAGGCAAAGAAATATCCGCACTGTTCACCAAAGCCTGATGATAAAGCGGGATAAGCGGTGCACCCTGCCCGCCCGCCTTCACATCATCCCAGCGAAAATCATTAACCACATCAATGCCAGTTTCGCGTGCCAATAATTCACCATTACCTATTTGTTTGGTAAAACCATTCTCTGGGTCATGGGATACTGATTGCCCATGAAAGCCCACCAAATCAATATTTAGCTTGCTATGCTTATCTGTCATTTTCTTGACAATTTTGGCATGCTCAACAGTGAGTTCATCCTCAACAGCCCTAAGTTCAGGGTCGCTCTGACGCTTGCCGAACTGCGCTTTAATGCGTTTGCGAAGGGGTTCGTCATAGGTCATGGAGATAAAGTCCAGAACCTTCACGTATTCCTTCCCATCCGTCTGGATGAGGGCAGCATCAATGCCATCCACAGATGTTCCTGACATCAAGCCGATGACCGTATAGACTTTTCGCGCTTCCATGCCTATAAATTATCCTTATGAGTAAATACAAATCAGAGTTCCTCAATATAATGGAGCAACGCGGGTTCTTCAACCAGTGTAGCGATGTCGAAGCCCTTGATACAAAATTGATGGAGGGCACACAAAGCGCCTATATCGGTTTTGACGCGACTGCAAAGTCTCTCCACATCGGGAATTTGACTGGTATTATGATGCTGTACTGGTTTCAGCAATGCGGCCACAAGCCCATCACACTCATGGGTGGAGGAACAAGTAAGGTTGGTGATCCTTCATTTAAGGACGAGCAACGTAACCTCATGGATGACGAAACAATCAATGAAAATATCGAACATATCCGCTCAACCTGCTTCAAACAGTTTTTAAAATATGGTGACGGCGAGACAGATGCGTTGATGGTCAACAACAATGATTGGCTGGATGGTCTGAAATATTTGGACTTCCTACGCGATTACGGGCGTTATTTCACAGTCAATCGTATGTTGTCTTTTGATAGCGTAAAACAACGCCTAGAGCGCGAAAGTCCGCTCTCCCTTCTCGAATTCAATTACATGGTTATGCAGGGTTATGACTTCCTAGAGCTTAATCGCCGTAATGGCACGCTCATTCAAATGGGAGGCTCCGACCAATGGGGCAACATCATTAACGGTGTAGATTTGGGACACAAAGCTGACAAGGCTCAACTCTTTGCTCTCACTGCTCCTCTTCTGACCACACCTGATGGTAAAAAAATGGGTAAAACGCTCAATGGTGCAGTGTGGCTCAATTCCGAAATGCTATCCCCATATGATTATTATCAATATTGGCGCAACGTTGATGATGCGATGGTGGGAACACTCCTCAAACGCTTTACAATCCTGCCAATGGATGGAATTGCAAAACTGGAAGCGTTGCAAGGGCAAGATATTAACTATGCTAAGAAAATTCTGGCATTTGAAGCTACTAAACTTTGTCACGGTGAAGATGCCGCTAAAGACGCAGAAGAAACAGCCCAAAAGACATTTGAACAAGGTACAGTTGGCGATGATCTCCCTTCCGTAGACGTGGAAAAATCACAACTCGATAGTGGTCTATCAATTATTGAAGTTCTAAAAGTCGTTGGTTTTGCCTCATCAAACAGTGAAGCACGTCGCCTTATTCAAGGTGGTGGTGCACGCATCAATGATGAGTCTATTAGTGATGAAAACCGTAATGTCGGGTCAAACGATATGACCGCGGACGGCTATATCAAAGTCTCAGCAGGTAAAAAACGCCACGCATTGATTAAGACAGCTTAAACATTTACTTCTCATAACACATGACTTTTGGTGCGTTAAAAAAATAAATTCATAAGTTATGATTGCTCATGACTTTAAAAATAAACATAAAAAACTTAGTTAACAAAATAGAGTTTGAATTAGACTTACGATTTACTTCGTATTTCCTATTTTTACTTATTGAAATGTTTTTTTAAAACTAGTTACTCCGCATCGTTAGCTGGATTTTCACCTTCAAAGAGAATTTTGCGGACAATTCCAGGGGCAAGGGCTGAAAGAGGATTGATAGAGACCTTAGCGTCTTTGCTTGGGCCTTTCATCGTGTAGGTTGCAGCAAAGAGTGCACCCCCGCCCGTGAGAATATCACCAACCAGCGGGATTTTTCCAATAAAAGAATTGAGGGAAGAAATAGGCACAATAGTTCCTTGAATATCCATCGTACCAGCCGTTAGATACACCGCACCTTCAAATGTCAGCCCCACTTCCGTTCCTGAAGTACGCCCATCTGCAAAAGTAACAGTGGTTTGCCCTTCCGAGCCTTTCAGGTATTTGAAGTCAGATGCCATCTTAGTAAAATTCATACCTTTTTCGCCGCGCAACAATTCTTGCAGACCTGAAAGTGAAACAGCATTCAAGAGTCTGGCCAGTCCTGGTGCTTTCACAATATTGAAGTTAGTAATTTGCATTTTACCTTCAATATCATTGGGATGACCGCCCTTAATCGCATTACCGACAATAGCGATTTTACCGCCCTTCATGTTCTCATAGACGCCTAGTGCCTCAAGCGTTGCGCCTGCGTCAGCAGAATCGAGTGTAAAGTTCATAACACCATAGGCGTCGGGTTTATAGCGAAGCTGGAGCAAGCCAACACCAACGCTGGCATCAACCTCTAATTGTTTGATTGTCCCGATAGAAGAGATATCGGCATAAATTTTAGCATTGCCGACACCGCCCTCATCGGAAATTCTTAAATACTCAGTTGTACCTGAGACAATCACGGGTGGTTCTTGACCTGCTTTTTCTTCTATAACTTCAATTTCACGATCATCTGTATCGGCATCCAAGAAGGGGCGCGCATCAACACTTTTACCTGTAATGAAAAAGTCCAGACCATTATTTTCTTTACGCTGCAGTTGCAGAGAAAAATCATTTTCAGGGAGTTTTATAGATTTAAAAGACCCTTGAGTGACGTCTTGCTCACCTCGTACCTTACCAAATATCAAGCGTCCACCACTGATTTTCCCATCAGGTAAATCAATGGTTAAATCATCAACTTCCTGCACGATATCATTAGTGAGATATATGCTTGTAGTAACCGTTCCTTTAATCCGCTCAGGCTTTAGATAGTCCAACGGATCGATGCGGAAAGCAACTGGAAAAAGATCAGCGCGCGCGTCAACTTTTGCTTTGCCCCCTGCCTTTTGCGTATAGGTAATATCTACGGGAAGAGAGCCTTTAATATATTCATCCAGCGCTACACCAAATTTTGAACGTAGCTCACGGTTGGCAGTCAGAGATGCTTCGACTTTTTGGATATAGGGAGCTCCCTCAAGTTCTAGATATTCCTGATAATCAAGTTTAATGGGTGTCCCATCCAGTTCTCCCTCACCTGCTAGCCGTAACTTTCCATCTGCTGCCGTCAAATCAAATGGACCGCCTGAGAGTGCCATACCCTGCACAACATTAGGCAATAGAGCTTCGTTAACTTTGGCGGTCACCCTAACACTAACCTGTTCCGCTAGAAGGTCTTCGATGGTAGGGAAACTTACCAAGACAGTGAGGTCAACGTTGCCTTTGGCATTTTCTTTATCAAAACCGATATCATCGCCCAAAGAAATTGGTTCGCGTGAGATATACTCCAACAACGTTTTTAGTGAACCTTGTCCATTAATCTCAGCATTTGCTGTTCCACCCCCTGCAATTTCGATGTCATCAAGCACAATGGAGCTGTCCGTGACTTTCATATCACCAATCAAGCCATCACTGATGTCGATAGTAAGCGTGCCGTCTTTATAACTCCCTGTAGATGTTAAATTTTCACCCGGCATCAATGGTGGCCGATAATCAACCGTTAAACCTTGCAAAGAGAATGTCGCCTCAGGATCACCAACAGACACGTCCCACCTGTCTTTAGGTAGAGCGACTTTTTCTAATTCAGGATTAAAATTAATAGATATTGGCAAAATAGCTTCGCCTTTGGTCAACATACCTTTGGACATTTTCTCGACAATCCACTCACGCTCGGAAGACTCAGCTTCAGCAGGTGGCCACAAGGCATCTAACGCATCCACAGGAACATCATTTGCTGTAAATTTTAAAGGAAACTCCAAACCTTCTTTTGTTATTTCACCACTTCCAGAGGCCAAAACATCAATATCCCCCGCTTTCAAAGCAAATTTATCGAGAGAAACTTTATTGGCCGCGGCATCAATAACAAACTCAGAATCTAAGCTATCAAACGTAAAAGGTTCTTTATACTCTTCGGACAGGGTGATTTGGCCCTCATCAATGTTGACGAGTGCTTTGAGGAACTGTAACTCACCATTTTCACTTAAAGTCACTGTAACGTCCCCATTTACGCCAATACCACTTTGACCTATCTCTGCAACTCCTAAGAGTTCTGCAAATAAGAACGGATCAATATCGGCAAATGTGGTTTGAACAGAATAAGCATTATCAGGCTTTAGCGTAAAAACAGAATTGAGAGCATTTTTCTTATCACCAGCAAGCAATGCGATGGCGGTTTTAATTTCAACGCGTCCTTTTTCTCTTAAGAAGAGAATATCCAGAGCATTGATTGACCAGGTTTTCCGTTGAGCATAGTCCTCTACAAAAACCTTTGCGTCCTTAATTTCGATGGCTTCTATACCAAACAAAGGATCATCAGCTTTGCCCTTACCCATATTCAATGACTGAACTATAAAATCATCAACGGAAATGGCTTTTTGCTCTCCTACCTTTGGTTTTGAAGTTCTTTTACCAATGGCTTGAGCGAGTTTGATTTCATTGTCTTCGGTACGAATAATTTTAAGAGACGGTTTTGTCAGGATAACCGCTTTAGGTCGAACCTTACCAAGAAGAAGTGAGCTGTAATCAATTGATACCGCTGATTTCTCAAGTTCTATAAGTGTTTTACCATTTTGTGTAACAACCGCATTATCAAGGACGAGCAGTAATGGTCCTTTTAAATCTGGCCAATGGAGAGCTGCCTTATCAAGCTTGACGCTGATATTCTCATCCGCATCAACCAATGCATTCTCAAGCGTTTGCACGGCAAAGCTAATGTCCAGAGGGCCTTTACTGAGGCGATAGGCCGTCACACCGATTGTCAGAGCAGCGACAATCGCTATTACAACGCAAATTTCTACAATCCAAATGGCGGTTTTTTTCAGCATCTTTATTCTATATCCAAATTCGAGCGTTGACATTATCATTAAGAGACCCTTTTTATAAAGGAGTAATCAATGACATGAGACTACAAAGAGAGATTATACCCATGAGTTCTTTAAAAGAAGGCAACACGGCACCAGATTTTACTCTTCCGACAGATGGTGGAGGCACATTAACCCTTTCAAAACTGAAAGGCTCCAATGTTGTTCTCTATTTCTATCCTAAAGACGATACACCTGGATGCACGAAAGAAGCCTGTGGATTTAATGATATGCTTTCACAATTCAAAAGCTTGAATGCAAAAATAATAGGTATTTCAAAAGATAGCGCCGAAAAACATGACCAGTTCAAACATAAATATGGGCTGAATTTCACACTTGTTTCAGATGAAGAAGGAGAAGTCTGTGAAAAATACGGCACATGGATAGAAAAAAGCATGTACGGGCGCAAATATATGGGTATTGACCGCGCCACATTTTTGATTGATGAGAGTGGCAAGATTTCACAAATCTGGAGCAACATAAAAGTCTCTGGTCACGTTGATGAGGTGCATGATGCACTCAACCAGCTTAAACAAGTCGCCTAAAATTTAGAAAAGTAAGTTATGCTACGAGCGCGCCGCGTAGAACGCTGAGGTCGCTATGCCACTTCTTAAGCGCACTCATGTCGCCAATAAGGAAAGTCGCCGACTCTGGGAAGATTTCAGTGATATGCAAACCGCAAATTCTCTCTGCGCCGCCGTTATCGTTAGCAGTACGCATATCGCGCCATATCAGGTGCAAATCAATATTTTTTCCAAGAATACGTTTGATATCATTACCTTGAAAAACACATTTTAAACCGCAGATTTCCATGATTTGTTGGTTTTTGGGACTTTCAATAGGTGAAAGATGACCATATTCCAAAGACAAGTCAGCCAAATCCCATACAAGATCGATAATATCTGAGAGTTTATTTTGCATTCTTTTCACCTGTTCCTAACGGCTTTCTCAAGAAAAAGTTCACATTTTTCTATGTTAGATACTTTACATACACTATTTAGGCAGTCTCTTTCAACATATTTGTCTCAATCATGTTGCCGGCACCCGCCATATTGAGGTGATCATGCGTATGCAATGACACCAAATCACAATGATCTGTGAAGAAGTGGTTAGCGCCTTCGACCATGCGATAGTCAATTTTTATGCCTTTTTGCGTGTGAAGTCTGTCTACAACTTCATCAACATCTTCTTTCATCGCAATGTTGTCTTTTGTACCATGAAGCATCAGGCCTGATTGTGGGCAAGGTGCCAAAAATGTGAAGTCATATTCACTGGCTGGCATACCAACAGAGATAAAACCTTTAATTTCAGGACGACGCATCAGAAGTTGCATTGAAATCCACGCGCCGAATGAAAATCCTGCTGTCCAAACATATGGTGCTTTCGAGTTAATCGCTTGCATCCAATCAAGAACCGCTGCCGCATCCGTTAATTCACCCTCACCATTGTCGAATACGCCCTGACTTTTTCCCACACCGCGGAAATTAAAGCGGATAACAGAAAAACCGCGCTCTACAAAATTCTGGAATAATGTGTAAGTGACCTTATTATTCATCGTTCCGCCCTTGAGTGGGTCTGGATGAAAAACAATAGCAAGCGGTGCATTAGGTGTCTTTGAATGTGCGTAGTGTGCATCAATACGGCCAGCTGGGCCATTAATTATAACATTTGGCATTTAGTCCCCGTGACGTTAAGCTTTTCTCGTGAAAGCAAGGTTGTACCGTGTTTATTTCCCATATCTTCCGATTTGAGTGCCTTCTTATAGACGATTGAGATTCGATTTGTCTACTTTTTTTTATGCTAAACCCTAAATAGCTGTGGACATTCAATAAGATAAACCGCATTTTTATTATAAACACATGTGAAACCCATTTGCCTCAAAATAGAAAAACTGCTAATTCACGAACACTATGATTTACCTTGATTACAACGCCACAACGCCCATACGTCCTGAAGTTATTGAAATAACTGCCGAGGCGATG
>JBBKVR010000036.1:0-5038 GCA_037968575.1 Bdellovibrionales bacterium
TTTCCTAAAAAATATCTTAAAAACCTGATCGAAACTTTTGGTAAGAATTGTGAAATCACAACTGTCTCTTATCAAGGGAAGCCCCTCACTAGTGTTTTGAGTTTTCGCTACAAAGACCAAATACTGCCTTACTACGGAGGAGGGTTGCCTGAGGCGCGTAACTACAGTGCTTATCCCTACATGTATTGGAAGGTGATGGAAAATGCTGTCGAAAACGGCGCGCGGGTTTTTGATTTTGGGCGTTCCATGAAGGGAACGGGAGCCTATTCTTTCAAAAAGAATTTTGGATTTGAACCAAACCAACTCCATTACCAATATCATTTGGTAAAAGCAGGTGAAGTTCCTGATATGGACCCTGATAGCGCGAGAAATAAAATGATTACAAATGCGTGGTCTAAACTTCCGCTACCGTTAGCCAACAAATTAGGTCCATATCTTTACCCTGTTATAATGTAGCAGGGTCAATAACGGGAATATCTTTTTTAAAAGTTTGTTCTTTGAACGGTTTAGAAAACTTATGTGCTTTCGCTAATTTTTCTAACTTTGAAAATGTGTTTTTACGATTAAACCAAAGCAACAAACTGACAGGCATTGAGGCACCTTTAATTCTCCAGTCTTTTTCATCTGCGTCAAAGTCATATGGATGGCAGTAAGTCCACAGATTATCCTGCTCCGAAGTCTTAATTTTACTATTTACAATACTGAACGGCAAGTATCTAAAATAAAAACCACCTAGATATGGCATTGTTTTACCAAAAACACTCCCAACAGGTGCAGGAATCTCTAATAAACCGTTTGACCATCTAAAAACTTTTTTAGGGGAGGTAGGAAGCCCGTGCAATGGGTTGCTAGATGGTAAAATACTGGATGAATATTCAAAACCAAGTTCTTTGAGGATTTCAACTGCCCATAAAGTATCTTTGGTCAGCGAGAAAACAGGAGCGCGATAACCAGTGACATTCTCGCCGATAATATCTTCCAATATACTTTTAGCACGCCGTGTGTGTTGTCTGAATTCAGAAGGGGTTTGTTGTGTTAGGGGCGTGTGGTCATAGGAATGGCAAGCAATTTCATGACCTTGCTCGTGAATATGTTTGATGAGTTCTGGGCTTTGTTCAGCGAGTTTCCCAACTGTAAAAACTGTACCTTTGATATTCTGTGTATCCAGAAAATTGAGAAGCTGTTCTGTGATAACAGGGTATCGCGCGGGTTCACTAGTATTAACTCTGTGATCTTCCAAATCTAATGTGAAGGTAATAGCTTTAGACATTAGAATACTTCATTTGAAAATATTTACGGAACACAAAATTAGGAACAAAGCGCATCAAATTATCACGCAAGAAATAATTCTTATAGCTTCCGGGAACATACCATTTCACTGCTCCGCGTGTGGCAGGCATAATATCGTCAATTACTGGGCGCATGACTTCTTCGTATGATTGAAATGCTTGCTCATGGGTACTTTCAGCAATAATAGCATCGGTTAAACGGCATGCCCCTGCAAAGGCAGCCGCAGCGCCTCGCCCAGAAAACAATGTCAGACAATGTCCTGCGTCACCAATCACAATGCACCTATTCTTTGACCATTTGGGCATGCTTATTTGACTAAGAACATCCATATAGAAAGGTTCATTGTCAGGACAATGCGGTAATGCTTTCTGGATAGCCCTAGGCGCATTTTCATACGCCTTTAATAAATGTTCTTTTCTTTTGTCATGTGGAGGTAGTTCACGTGATTTATCTTCCCAAACAAAAACCGAAGCAATATCATCCTGAAGTGTTGTGAAGGTTGCCATGTAACGATTGCGCTCCATGTGCGTTTCGAATTTATCGTGGATGTCTAAAGCATTAGGAAGACGGAAAGCGGCACAATGTAAATCAAGGTAATGACTTTCAAAATCATGTGTATCGAACGCGAGTTTTCTTACTCCTGAATGTGCGCCATCAGCTCCAATCACAATGTCGTAATTTACCTTTATACCCGAGGCAAAAGTGATTTTTACTTCATCTTCGTTGTTTTCTATTGCGGTAATCTGATCACCAAAACGAATATCTATTTTGTCTTTAGCTTCCTCATATAAAACTTGTGCTAAGTCATCGCGCATCAACTGTACAATATCTAAACCGACAAACATCTTTGTGTAATCAAGTTTGAGAAGGGCATGACCGTACTTATCGTGATAACTGGAAGAGCTAATTTTTAAATCGTATTTTTTAAGTGCGGGCATCAAACCCATTTCATCGGCATAACGATAGGCTTGATGTGAGAGGGCAACCAAATACCCACCCGCACGTGTAGAAGAAGATTTTTCAACAATCACAGGCTTAAATCCTGCACGTTGTAAGCGAATAGCTGCGGCTAAACCCGCAATCCCTGCGCCACTAATCAAAATTCTTGTTTCGGTTTTCATGGACTATATTGCTCTGCTCTCTTTTTTGTAGAGACGGGAAACAATTTCAAAGATGAATGCTGTGCTCCAGCCAAACATGATAAAACCGTTTGCTGATTCAATACTAGCAAGTAACCGCCACTCATCAGTGGGTAAAACATCTCCAAAACCAACCGTTGTGAAAGTCTCAATTGAAAAATAAAGAGCTGTTCTCAAATCAGGAAGAGCATTTACCAATAGATAAAACAACGCCCAAAACCACATTTGTGTGAAAAGCACAGATGTTACAGCCAAAACGATAATGGTGATAACGCTCGCCTTCCATAGACTACCTTTCTTTAAAATATCAATGTTTTCAATCCATGAAACTTTTTTGATGAGAAAGTCAAAGGTTATAGCCTGAAAAGCGACAGTTAAGGCGATTAAAAACCCGCCAATAAAAAGATGAAAAATCATTTAGTTCTCCTGAAAAATAAAATAGGCGGACAACGTACGCTGAGCAACAGTCAAAAAGCACATAGTTGCAAATAAAGATGCAATCAAAATAAAATGCGCAGGTAGCAAGCACATTAAAATAAAAGCGATAACGGTTTCACCACCTTCGGCGATACCGGTGCTATAGAAAAAACTTTTCTCGCCATGCGCAGTTGTCTCAATTCTTTTTTCTGCCGCGATAGAGGCAAAGGCAAGGAAACTCACGCCTGTGAGTGTAAAGCTAGCAACCAACACAAAAGCATAGGGTAAATACTCTGGGTTTGAAAAACCGAATGCGAGGGGAACGGATACATAAAAAATGAAATCAGAGACAATATCGAGGTAGCCGCCAAAAGCAGTCTTTTGTGTTGCGCGTGCAACGGCACCGTCTAACCCATCGCCAAGCCGGCTGACAATAACGCATAAAAGAGCGATGGTATATTCTCCGTAATAAATGGCTAATGCGGCACCTAAACCTGCGATGAGGCTGAAAACAGTTACGTGATTGGCGTGGACACCCATTTTAGCGAGTGCTTTGCCAAAAGCATTAAGGGGAGGATCGATAAAAGGGCGTAGTTTTGCGTCAAACATATTTTTTGCTCAAAAGAGGTTGCGTGAATCATTTTAAGATGGCATCAAAACTTAACACATAAATCAAAAATGAGAACGGGAGTTTTCGTCCATGAAAAAACTTATTTGTGCACTCGCACTTCTTTCCATGATTGCAATACCAGCATCTGCCACCACAGTCAGTGGAGTAGGGGGTGCGACAGTCACTAAAGGTAAATTGGATGTTGTTGGTCGGGTTGGTTACGACTTTGATAATGACAACAAATCCCAGGATAACCGTTTCAGAAGCCGTATCCATTTTGATTATGGTGTAACCGAATGGTGGGCACCGAGGTTAATTGTTGCCCAAGACAAGCGCGGTGGTGATAGCTGGGAACATTCTGGCATTACGTTTGAAAACCGCTTTGAATTGCTGAACCGCGATAGTGCACCTTTGGATTTGGGTTTTCGTCTAAGCTACAGCTATAAAGACGGTGACAAAAAACCTGACAATATTGGCTTCCGTTTGGTTGAGGTTTTTGACTTAAATGAAGACTGGAACGTAAAACTGAACCAGATTGTTCAACATGAAGTTGGGGAAGATGCCGAGCAAGATGCAATTTTCCAGAGTAGAGCACAGGCCACTTACAAATTATGCGATAAGCTACGCTTAGGGGTGGAGAGCTTTAACGTGATTGGTGATTTGAGCGATACGCCTGCTTATGAAGACCAAGACCACACGATTGGACCCGTCCTAATTGGAAAAACCGATTTCGTGAATTATGAAGTTGGTTACCGCACAGGAATTTCAGAGGGTGCGCCCAATCACTCCATTAAACTGTTTCTCTCGAAATCGTTTTAAGCTTTAGGCATATTGTCCCGCGACATATCCAGATGACCATGCCCATTGGAAGTTAAAACCTCCAAGATGTCCTGTGACATCAACGACTTCACCAATGAAATAAAGACCTTTTTGTTTGTGTGTCTCCATAGTTTTTGAAGACAGTTCATCAGTATCTACACCACCCAATGTTACCTCGGCAGTTCGATAACCCTCAGTGCCATCAGGTTTAATGCGCCAGTCATTAACGGCCATGGCTAATTGCTCAAGCTTCACATCAGGTAAATCTGCCAACCTCCCATGAATATTTTCAGCGTCACAAATGCTTTGTGCTAAACGCTTGGGAAGAATTTCTGAGAGTACGTTATGTGTCTCTTGTTTTGGATTGCTGTCTTTGCGGGTCTTCAATAGAGCAAAAACATCTGTGTCAGGCGCAAGGTTGACGATGATTTCTTCGCCTTCCTTCCAATAGGATGAGATTTGCAAAATAGAAGGGCCACTCAACCCACGATGGGTAAACAGTAGGCCTTCAGAAAAACTCGTGTCTCCACAAGTAACAGTGGCTTCAACGGACAATCCTGATAATTCTTTACAGCGCTCCAGCAATGCATTTTGAAAGGTGAGAGGGACGAGCCCTGCGCGTATAGGGTGAATGTTTAATCCAAATTGCTCTGCAATCACATAACCGAACTTAGTTGCGCCGATTTTAGGAATGGATAGCCCGCCAGTTGCAATCACCAGAGATGTGCAATTTGCTTCACCACGGTTTGTTTTAACTAAAAAA
>JBBKVR010000037.1:0-8004 GCA_037968575.1 Bdellovibrionales bacterium
GGTTCAGGACAGTGTTGATGAAATAACAGACAGTCTTGAGGAAAGAGGTTACTCATTCGTATCTGTGAAACCTGACGTTAAGAGAAATAAAGAAAATAGGACAGTAGATGTAATTTTTGCTGTTGGTGACACACCACCTGTTTTCGTTGAGCGTATCGATATTTCAGGAAATCTTCGCACACAAGATAAAGTTATCCGTCGTGAATTTGAAATTGTTGAAGGAGATCCCCTCACAAGAAGTGAGTTTACCGACTCAGAACAAAATGTTAAAAACCTAAACTTTTTTGAAAATGTAGAAGTTAAGGCAAAACCAGGTAGCACGCCTGACCGCAAAGTCATTGATGTTAAAGTCGAAGAAAAATCCACTGGTGAATTATCGGTCGGCGCAGGATTCTCGACAACGGATGGTCCTTTAGGGGATGTACGGCTTCGTGAGCGCAACTTCCTAGGTAAAGGTCAAGAGGTTGTTTTGGCTGGAACTGTTGCGGGTAAGAGAACAGAAGTTGATTTGTCTATTACCGAGCCATACTTCTTTGATCGCGATATTTCAGCAACTGCAGACGTTTTTCATATTACACGTGACTTGCAAGATGAGAGTTCCTACGACCAGCGTAGAACAGGTGGTGGATTTAACTTTGGCTACCCGCTTTCCCAAAACTTAAGACAGGGCGTTGGGTATCGTATAGAACAAAATGAAATCACAGACATACAAAGTAATGCTTCACGTTTTATTCGCGATCAAGAGGGTGACCGTTTAACTTCCGCACTTACGCATGGTTTAACGTATACGGATTTAGATAGTTTAGTCTTTCCAACTGAGGGTATTAGGGGCTGGCTAAATACTGAATTAGCAGGTGTTGGCGGTGATGCAAAATATATTTCTGGTCGCTTAGGTAGTCAGTACTATACACCTATAACAGATAGTATTGTTTTGAGTTTCTTAGGTGAGGTTGGTGCTATTGGTGGGTATGCCGATGAAGATGTTCAGATTAACGAACGTTTCTATCTTGGAGGTACGACACTTCGCGGTTTTGAAACAGCAGGTGTAGGACCACGTGATACAACAACAGATGACGCACTTGGTGGTAACTATTTCTATCGTGGAAGTATAGAGGCTTCTGTTCCTGTCGGGTTACCTGAGGAGCTCGGTGTTAAAGGCCACATTTTTACAGACTTTGGTAGTTTGTTTGAGCCAGACAATGAAACAGGTCCTGAAATTGCTGATTCTGGTTCTATAAGAGCAGCCGCAGGTGTGGGACTTTCATGGAAATCACCATTCGGACCTATCCGATTTGATTTAGCAAAACCGTATGTTGATGAACCAGAGGATAAAGAGGAAATTTTCCGCTTTAGCTTTGGAACACAATTTTAAAAACAACTGGAGTACGAAAAATGTTTAAGCATAAAGTTTTAGTAGGATTTTTTGTCTGCGCTATTGTTATCACGAGCACTGCACTGGCAGCTGATAAAAAAGAAGAAACTAAGAAATCACAAAAAGGTATCAATGGGATTGTCGTTGTTGATATTCAGCAGTTAGAAATAACTTCGGATGCTGCAAAGAAGCTAAAAGAAAAACTTCAAAAAAAGAGAGATAACTTTCAAAAAGAAATCGTTGCAGAAGAGAAAAAACTTCGCGATGAGCAACAGAAAATTATTGATGTCAAAGATAAGTTGAAACCTGAAGAATTTAAGGAAAAAGCACAAGCTTTTGAAAAGAAACTGATTACTTCACAACAAGAAATTCAAAAGAAAAAAGTTGATTTTGATAAAAATGTAGGCGAAGCGCTTGGTAAACTTCGTACGGAAGTTGTGCGAGTTGTTGGTAATCTTGCCACAGAAAATAATTACAAGCTGGTTCTTACACGTCAGAACGTTGTTATTGTTGAAAAGGAGGCTGATATTACAGCTGAGGCTTTGGCAAGCATGAACAAGAATGTTAAAGACATTCCGTTAAACTAATTTCTAAATAATATTGAAGAGTAATTATGGCTGATCCTCGTTTCTTTAAGAATACAGGGACGTTAACCTTGAAAAAACTTTGTGCCTTAATTGGTGCAGAAACTGATGGTGTTGCTCTTGATAAAGAAATTCAAGACGTAGCTTCTTTGCAAACAGCTAATGAGAACCAAATTAGTTTCTTTGACAATGCCAAGTATAGGGATGCTTTGAAGGAAACAAAGGCGGGAGCTGTGTTGCTTTCCAGAGAAGCTTTGGAGTATGTTCCTAGCAATGTAATACCAATCGTTGTAGGTGCTCCTTATAAGGCCTACGCACAAGTGGCACAGGCCTTTTATCCAATTACTCGTGAAATTAAGTCTATAAAAGCTAAAACTGCCGTTATTTCTTCAAGTGCAAAAGTCCATAAAAATACAGAAATTCACGATAACGTTGTTATTAAAGATAAAGTCGAAATAGGTGAAGGCACTATTGT
The DNA here is from genome assembly GCA_037968575.1 of Bdellovibrionales bacterium. GTDB lineage: Bacteria > Pseudomonadota > Alphaproteobacteria > Micavibrionales > Micavibrionaceae > UBA2137. The sequence continues at coordinate 2,432 of JBBKVR010000037.1, forward strand.
TGAGGCCAACTCAGTTATTGAAGAAGGTGTCGTGATTGGTCGAAATTGTCGCATTGAGAATAATGTTACGCTTTCGCATTGTATCATTGGAGACTTAACTCGTATCTATCCAGGATGCCGTATAGGGCAGGACGGTTTTGGTTTTGCAATTGATCCAACGGGCTATGTGAAGGTTCCCCAATTAGGGAGAGTTCTTATTGGTTCACATTGTGAAATAGGCGCTAATACCTGCATAGACAGAGGTGCTGGACCGGATACCGAAATTGGCGATGGTACATGGATAGATAACCTCGTCCAAATTGGGCACAACGTTAAAATGGGTAAAGGTTGTGTGCTAGTTTCCCAAACAGGAATTGCAGGTAGCACAGAACTTGGAAATTATGTGGTCATGGGTGGTCAATCTGGGGTAGCAGGTCACTTAAAAATTGGTGATGGTGCTCAAGTTGCAGCAAAATCTGGCGTTATGACGGATGTTCCTGCAGGCGAAACCTATATGGGAGCACCAGCTATGCCTCGCATGCAGTTTGCCAAGCAGGTTGCTTATTTAAGAAAAATGCTTAAAAAGAAGGACTAAACTTTCTAAGAGATTGTTATGAGTGAAGAGAAAAAAGAATTTGAACCTATAGATATTCAGCGGATTATCCAGATGATTCCGCATCGCTATCCTATCCTTTTGGTTGATAGGATTATTGCCTTTGAAAGCGGCGCATCTATACGTGGTCTAAAAAATGTAACCATGAATGAACCTCATTTTCAGGGACATTTTCCTAACATACCTGTTATGCCAGGTGTTCTTATTGTTGAAGCATTAGCACAAACCGCTGCTCTCTTAGTTGTTAATACCTTGGGTAAAGATGCGGAAGGCAAGCTTGTATATTTCATGACAATTGATGAAGCACGTTTTAGAAAACCTGTGACACCTGGTGATAGCCTTTTTCTGGATGTTGATGTTGTCCGCAACCGTGGTGCTGTCTGGAAATTCAAAGGTTATGCTAAAATTGGGGATAAACTGTGTGCTGAGGCAACTTTTAGTGCGATGATTGTTGACCGTAAAGAAGACTAGCTGTCACACTGTGTAAGACATTGTGAGTGGTGTCTTGGCTACTAATTTCCTATCTTTCTAGAATGACAGATTCTCAAATACATGCGACTGCGATAGTTGCTCCTTCTGCCAAACTCGGAAAAAACGTAACTGTTGGCCCGTACTGTATTATAGGTAAGGGGGCTGTTCTCCATGACAATGTGGTGTTGAAATCGCATGTTTGCATCGAAGGCATTGTCGAAATAGGTGCAGGAACAACCGTTTATCCATTTACATCCTTTGGTGCTCCACAAGATTTAAAATATGCAGGTGAAGATTCAAAACTTACCATAGGTGAGAATTGCGTTATTCGTGAACATGTGACGATGCATACTGGTACAGAATCTGGAGGTATGGAGACAAAGGTTGGCTCTAACGGATTATTTATGGTTGGTGTGCACATTGCTCATGACTGCCAGATTGGCAACAATGTAATCATGGCAAATAATGCAACACTTGGTGGACATGTTGTTGTTGGTAACAATGTTTTAATTGGTGGTTTGGCAGCTGTTCATCAATTTATTCGTATTGGTGATTTTGCCGTTATTGGTGGAATGTCAGGGGTCGAGAGTGACGTTATACCTTATGGTCGTGTAAAAGGCGAGAGAGCCTCCCTGGCTGGTTTGAATTTGGTGGGATTGGAACGTCAAGGATTTGACAAAACTCAAGTCAAGGAACTTCAAAGAGCCTACAAGGATTTATTTGGAAGTAATGACACTTTTGATAATCGTTTGGATAGCGTTTCCAAGACATACGCAAAAAGTGATACAGTGCAATTTATTGTACGTTTTTCAAAAGAAAAAAGCCGTTTTCCGATATGTCACCCGAAAACAAAAACAGCATAGAATCCATTAAAGCCCTCGGTATCATCGCAGGTGGCGGTGAGTTACCGCGCCTATTGATTGATGCCTGCAAAAAACAAGGTATTCGTCCTTATGTTTTGGCCTTTGAAAACGATACTGATCCAGAAACAGTTGAAGGCATTGACCATGATTGGTCACGCTTAGGTGCTGGTAGTCAGAATATTAAATATTTGAAGAAGCAGGGTATTAATGATCTTGTTTTTTGTGGCTCTATTCAGCGCCCGAGCTTGAGATCTTTGCGGCCAGATTGGTATGCCTTTAAATTTATGATGAAAGTGGGTGGAAAGGCTTTAGGGGATAATGACCTTTTGACAGCTCTTAAGGGTGTGCTGGAAAAAGAAGGTTTCCAAGTCCACGGTGTTCACGAATTCATGAATACTCTTCTTACCGAAAGAGGCGTTTTAGGCTCTATTAAGCCATCTGAACAAGATTGGCATGATATTCGTTATGGCTTTTCATTATCGCAAGCTGTTGGGCAATTAGATGTTGGGCAATCGGTTATTGTCCAGGCTGGATTGGTTTTAGGTGTTGAGGCTATTGAAGGTACGGACGAGCTTATTCTCCGTGTGAAGAATCTAAAACGCGATTCAGAAACAAAGGGCGTTCTTGTTAAAAGCTGTAAGCCACAACAAGATGAAGACATGGATTTACCGACTATCGGACTTGAAACAATTACCAATGCAATTTCTTCGGAACTGGCAGGAATCGCCATTCATGCAGGACAGAGTCTATTTCTCAATCAACCTGAGGCAATCACTTTAGCCAACAAATCAGGTTTGTTTATTATTGGTATTGATAAAGAGGATTTTGCTTAAATGTTGGCAAAGCCCTTACGCATATTTATATGTGCCGCAGAGGAGTCTGGAGATAAACTCGGCGCTCCAATTCTAAAATCTCTGCTTAAGCGGTATCCACACGCCCAAATTATGGGCGTAGGGGGCGGTGCAATGAAAGAAGCAGGATTAAAGGAATGTCTTTTCCCTATGGAGGAATTATCTCTTATGGGTGTATTTGAAATACTTCCTAAAGTTCCAAACCTTATCGGGCGTATTAGCCAAACTGTAAAGGCCATAGAAGATTTTCAACCTGATATTTTTCTAACTATTGATGGACCTGAATTTAATTTCCGTGTTCACAAAAAAGTAAGAAAAAAAGGCTTAGGTAAGGGTATTCAAATACATTGTGTTGCGCCTAGTGTATGGGCTTGGCGAGAAGGGCGCGCTGAAAAAGTGTCTTCTTTTCTAGATGGCTTGTTATGTCTCCTTCCTTTTGAACCAGATTATTTTGAAAGAGTTGGTTTAAGAGCTGAATATATGGGCCATCCTTATATTGAAAAAAAACAGGTGTTGCCAACAAAGACAGCATTAAAAAAAGAATGGGGCGTATCTAAAAATCAAAAAACTATCGGACTTCTTTTAGGAAGCCGTAAACAGGAAATAGAAAATCATGGAGAGGTTTTTATACAAGCCTTAAAAAGTTTTTTGGGGACACAAACCCAAGATTACAAAATTGTTATTCCTACTTTTTCCAAATTTGAAAAAGAAATTCAAAAATTGTTGTCTGATGTAAATCTCTTAGATCAAGCCATTATCATTACAGGTGAAAAGGAGCGCTCCGAAGCTCTTGCTGGATTAGATATGGCCTTGGCTGTTTCTGGCACTATAGGTTTTGAATTGGCACTGGTTGGTGTTCAACATTGCATAGGATACAGAACATCGGTTCTAACACATCAAGTTATTAAGCGTCTTGTAAAGGTCAAGTATGCTCATCTTGCCAATATCATTTTGAATGAAGGAGCTATCCCTGAATTTTTACAATATGATTGCACAGCTTTAAATTTATCTCAAGCTTTGCGTGATATAGCAGAAAACAATAATCAAACTAATGCTTTCAAAAAGCTGAGCTTAATTATGAATACAAAAAAGCCACCATCGGAGAGTGCGGCTGATTTTATTGAGGAATGTTTGGCTAACAAGTCTTAACGTTTGTCCATTGGAACGTAATCACGCTCTGTCGCCCCTGTATAGAGCTGACGTGGACGTCCGATACGAAGTGATGGTTCTTCCATCATTTCTTTCCACTGTGACACCCAACCAACTGTACGCGCAACAGCAAACAAAACAGTAAACATACTGGTTGGGAAGCCCATGGCTTTTAAAATAATACCAGAATAGAAATCAACGTTAGGGAAGAGTTTGCGGTCTACGAAATACTCATCTTCAAGAGCAATACGTTCAAGTTCTCGCGCAATTTCGAGAAGGGGATCGTTGTGAACGCCAAGTTCATCGAGAACTTCATCACAGTTTTTCTTTAGAACGGCTGCACGTGGATCGTAATTTTTATAAACACGGTGACCAAATCCCATGAGGCGGAAAGGGTCATCTTTATCTTTGGCACGTTTAATAAATTCAGGAATTTTATCTACTGAACCAATTTGTTTAAGCATCTCTAGTACAGCTTGGTTGGCGCCGCCATGTGCAGGTCCCCAAAGAGATGTAATACCAGAGGCTATACAGGCAAACGGGTTGGCTTGTGATGAACCAGCGATACGCACAGTTGATGTAGAAGCATTTTGTTCGTGGTCAGCATGAAGAATAAGAATTTTATCCATGGCATCTGCTAGAACGGGGCTAACCTTGTATTCTTCGGCAGGAACGGAAAAACACATGTGAAGGAAGTTTTCTGCAAAGCTTAAATCATTTCGTGGGTAAACAAATGGTTGTCCCAATTCATACTTCATAGTCATAGCAGCTAAAGTAGGAATTTTAGCAATCAAGCGATGCGCTGAAATTTCACGTTGCTTCTCATCCCAAATATCAAGAGAGTCATGATAGAAGGCAGATAACGCTCCAACTGTTCCACACATTATTGCCATGGGATGAGCGTCACGTCTGAAGCCCGTAAAGAACTTATGAACCTGCTCATGTACCATGGTGTGGTAGGTAATATTATGAGTAAAATCTTTCATTTCCGATTTAGATGGCAGCTCTCCGTACATCAATAAATAACAGACTTCGAGGTAGCTACTTTTTTCGGCTAATTCTTTGATGTTATAGCCGCGATGCAAAAGAACGCCTTCTTCGCCGTCAATATAAGTGATTTTGGATTTACAGCTGCCTGTCGCAGTGAAAGCAGGGTCGAGCGTAAAAACATCAGCTTGGGCATAGAGTTTACGAATATCTATACATGCAGGCCCCATCGTTCCTTCAACAAGTGGAAGCGTATAGCTTTCGCCGGTCTGATCGTTGGTTAGTGTAAATGTTTTTTCGACTGTATCGTCCTTGGCCATCAAATTATCCTTGTGAGTGATGTTTTATTTGGTGCATAGAGTGTAGTGGAATATCCTTCAATATCAATGGTTAGCTATCGAAAACTTCTACAGCTTTTTCTATTCTTTTCAAAACTTCGTCCCTACCCAAAACTTCGGCACATAAGAAAACAGAAGGAGATTGAGTTGAGCCTGTAATAGCTGCGCGCAAAGGCATAGCAACCTTGCCCATTTTTCCTTCCAGATGTTCTTTGGCAAAATCTTTGCAAGCATTTTGAATATTTTCAGAAATAAAATCCTCAATTCCTGACACTGTTTCTTGAAACTGTGAAAGCACATTCGCACCATCTTCATCCAAAAC
>JBBKVR010000038.1:0-10801 GCA_037968575.1 Bdellovibrionales bacterium
TCCTATAATGACAACATCTGTTGAATGGTCAGTCATTTGTTTCCTTAATAGCGGTAATTTTCACCCTTGAATGGGCCGTCTGTCTCTACGCCGATGTACTCGGCTTGCTCATCAGAAAGCCTTGAAAGCATAGCGCCAACTTTATCAAGGTGGAGGGTTGCCACTTTTTCGTCCAGATGTTTTGGAAGCACGTAGACTTGTTTCTCGTAGTTTTTGTGGTTATTCCAAAGTTCGATTTGAGCAAGTGTTTGGTTTGTGAAGGAAGCGCTCATCACAAATGATGGGTGACCTGTTGCACAACCCAGATTCACAAGGCGACCTTCGGCCAGAAGAATAATTTTCTTACCATCTGGGAATTCAACCTGATCAACCTGTGGCTTAATATTCGTCCATTTCATATTGCGGATTGGGTCAACCTGAATCTCGTTATCAAAGTGACCAATATTGCAAACAATAGCCATGTTTTTCATTTCACGCATGTGATCGACTGTAATGACATCTTTATTGCCTGTGGCTGTTACGAAGATGTCTGCACGAGGTGCGGCATTTTCCATTGTGACAACCTCAAAACCTTCCATTGCGGCTTGAAGCGCACAAATTGGGTCAACTTCAGTCACAAGGACACGCGCGCCAGCTTGGCGAAGAGATTCAGCAGAACCCTTACCAACGTCACCAAATCCTGCAACAACGGCGACCTTACCTGCCATCATCACGTCTGTTGCGCGGCGCACCGCATCAACGAGAGATTCACGGCATCCATATTTATTATCAAATTTTGATTTTGTAACAGAGTCATTGACGTTAATGGCAGGAGCTAAAAGTTTACCTTTTTTCGCCATATCATAAAGACGAAGAACACCTGTTGTTGTTTCTTCTGAAATTCCGCGAATATTTTCGAAATATTCGGGATATTTTTCATGCATCAATGTTGTGAGGTCAGCACCATCATCTAAAATCATATTTGGTTTCCAGCCATTAGGGCCAGTAATTGTTTGCTCAATGCACCATTCATATTCTTCTTCTGTTTCGCCTTTCCAAGCAAAGACTGGAGTTCCTGTGGCGGCAATAGCTGCAGCAGCGTGATCTTGCGTTGAAAAGATGTTACATGAGCTCCAGCGTATTTCTGCGCCTAAGTCCTGTAATGTCTCAATAAGAACAGCTGTTTGGATAGTCATATGTAGGCAACCAGTAATGCGCGCGCCTTTAAGTGGGTTCTTGCCCTTATATTCTTCACGCAAGGCCATAAGACCAGGCATTTCGATTTCGGCTAAATTTATTTCCTTGCGACCCCAGTCGGCAAGTTCGATATCTTTAACTTTGTAGTCATTTTCAACGGCTTGAGGTGCAACAGACATATTTTTAACTCCTTTTTGCTGAAATTCAGCATTTTTCTCAATATTTTAGGGAAATTTTTACCTTTCCGAGACACAATTAAGTGCAGTAGGGGCAAAATGCAAGGTTTCTTTGTTATTTTGTAAGACACATACCCGAGGGAATAAGGGCTAAACATGCTAGGTAACAGCTTTGATAGTGCACAAGATGCACCACTCTTCTCATACAGGACAAACCCTGTTCATGAGCGTGGCTTCCAAATTTTAAAACGTAATGAGTCTGCTGACTATTCACCTGTTGGTGAATACCTCGTTTTGGATAAAAAGGAAGAGTACAGCTTGAGTGAAAAGAAAGTGATAAACCTCATCAGCTTGCTTAATGGGCGCAAAGCGCTATCTGTCACTCAAGACGATGTTGCTGGCTCAAGATTGCTCTACTCAAGACTTCCGTCCGAGGGAGTAAGAACGAAATTTATGTTTTATCAATATACAGGCAAAGGCGTTTCCGTTGAAAACGCATTATTTATGATTAATAAGGAGGACTTACCTAATGTCTAACACGACTTTATTACAAGAGTTTTGTGCTGCTGGGAGTGCCTTGGTTACTCCAGGCCTAAGTCCCGATGCTGGAGCGAGACCACGAGGTCGCGGCCCTTTAGCATAGAGGCTAACTTTTCGACCACGAAAACAGAGCGGTGCTTTCCGCCTGTGCATCCGAGCGCCAATGTAAAATAAGATTTTCCAGCCTTTTGATGCGCGGGAACGACCAAATCCAACAATTCACTTAATTTTGTAAAAAACGGCTCAAATTCAGGGTCGTCTTCAATATATTTTCCAACTTCGCTATCTTTACCGCTTTTTTGTTTGAGCGCAGTATCCCAATGCGGGTTTTTTAAGAACCTCACATCAATCACCATATCGGCATCACTTGGCAGTCCGTTTTTATAGCCAAATGAGACTAATTGAATACTCATTGTATTTTCGACGCCGTCTCCAATTTTATTTTGTAGAAGTTCTCTTAGGTCATTAGCATTGGTTGTTGTGGTATCAATAAGGATGTCTGCAAAATGTGGAATATCTCCCAGTATCTCATCTTCCTTTTCTATGCCTGCAACGTAACCCTCGTCCTTTGCCATGGGGTGTTTACGGCGTGTTTCAGAGTAACGACGAATGAGTGTGTCTTTTTCACAAAACAGATAAAGTAATCTGACAGGGCGTTGTTCTTGTTTTTGTAAATGCTTTTTAAGTTTCAGAAGTTTAGATGCACTAAAACCGTGCGTGCGGGAGTCCAGACCAAAGGCAAGCTTTTCAGGAAGTGTTTTGATTTCCTCCAAAATATTTTCCACCTGATCCATTGGCAGATTATCAATGACGTCATACCCCATATCCTCAAGAACCTTGAGGGCAGAAGATTTACCCGCACCTGAAAAGCCTGTAACGAGCAGGATGTTGTGATTATGTTGCGCTTTGTTTTTGGGCATGTCTTTAAGTTAAACCATTTTTCATGACTTTGGCAGAATTACTGTAAAACTTGCGCCTATGTTGCTGTTATTCTCAGCTTTAATAATACCTGTATGGGCGTGGATGATTTGTTGGCATATCGAAAGCCCAAGACCTGAGTGCCCACCAAAATTTTCATCTTCTGGGCGCTCACTGTAAAAACGTTCGAAAATTTTGCTTTCTTTCCCAGGCGGGATTCCAATACCTTGGTCGCTAATAGCGATCTCATAGGCAGTCGGCCGTTCGTTTAATTTAATTGTGACAATTCCTTTGGATGGTGAGAAGGACAGAGCATTATCAATGAGGTTTGTGAAAACCTGCGTGAGACGGTCTTTATTAACGGTCACGGAACACTCGCTATTGCAGTTATTCTCTAAAATAATGTTTTGGTTAAGTCCTAAGTTATCAAGGCGCGCAAGATATCCGTCTTTAATGTTTTCTAGTAACTTTTGAAGATTCATCGGCCTCATTTTCTCGCGCGACAACGCCACATCAAGTTTGGTGGCCTGTGAAATATCGGTCACTAATTTGTCTAAACGTCGAACGTCTTGAGCTAAAATAGTTAACAGTTTTTTTCTGTCTTTTGCTTTTTTAACGTTAGCAAGCGTTTCTAAGGCACTCTGCATGGAAGTAATCGGATTTTTGAGTTCGTGTGAAACATCAGCAGCAAACCGTTCGATATTATCCATACGTTCCCACAAGGCTTGGACAAGAGAGCGTAGGGCAATGGAGAGCTCGCCAATTTCATCTCCGCGGTTGGACATGTCGGGAATTTCAGAAAGACTTGTGGAGCCATAACGAATGGACTCGGCTGCATTGGCAAGTCTACGCAGAGGTGTGGCGAGGGCTTGCACAAGGAACATGGAGACACCCATTGAGATAAATATAATAATAAAGAAAGTACGGAAGATATCGTTCCGCAATTCATTAAATGTGGCGTCGATTTCAGTTGCTGGTTTTACCAGAAATACGGCGCCCTTAGTGTTTCTACCATCGCGAATGGGTGTGGCGCTGGAGAAAAGGAGTTGGCTACGATTCATGCTCCATACACTCAGAGAACCGCGCCCGTTCAAAGCATTTTCAAGCCCTGGCAATGAAGATAAATTATTTTCATCTATAGGTGGAAATGAGGGAAGATTGTACTCGATTTGGAAGAGGTCGAAAAAGGCGGATAAAACATGTCCTAATGTGCGACCCATAAGACCCGCTTCTTCTTCTGGGGTCCCCAACCTTTCATATTTGATATCGCTGGAAATTAAATCTCCATTTTTTCCAAAAAGCGCAATGCGGATATTATGGTTCTCTGGCAAGAAAGCCTGAACTTCTTCGATAGAGTTCTCACTTAAGATCGTGCTGATTAAATCACTTTGGGTCTTGGTAAGCTCCAACTCTGTACGAATAAGGGAGCCACGATATTCACCTAGAAAAATAAGAGCAAACACGAGAAGTAAGACGGGCACTAAATTTACGCCAGTTATCAACGTGATCAGCCTTGCAGGATGATATTTCTTTCTTTTCTTTCCTGCGTGGTACCTTTTAAAGGATAGGCGTGGTGAACCAGAAAATTCGGAAACACCACCAACAACTTTCCTAAGCAGGGTTTTCGTATTTGTATCCGACTCCATAAATCGTTTCTATCTGGTTGAAGTTTGGGTCAATATCTTTGAATTTTTTACGTATGCGCTTAATATGCGAGTCAATCATGCGGTCATCAACATAGGTGCTTTGCCCGTACGCTACATCAATTAACTGCTCACGACTCCTTACGTGACCAGGTTTTTCGGTAAGTGATTTCATCAGTAAATATTCTGTAACCGTTAAGACCACATTTGTTCCGTTCCACGTGCAAACGTGGCGGTCTTCATCTAACGTCAGGGGTCCTCGTTTAATAAGACTATCCTCATCTCCTGATGTTGAATCCCCACCTTCAGCAAAAGATTGTCTGCGTAATAAAGTTTTAATGCGCTCAATTAAGAGGCGTTGTGAGAAGGGCTTTGTAATATAGTCATCCGCACCCATGCGAAGCCCAATGACCTCATCAATTTCATCATCTTTGGATGTCAGAAAAATAATGGGAAGTGTTTTATGGTCTTGGCGTAGTTTTTGAATGAGCTCGATACCATCCATGCGCGGCATTTTAACATCAAGAACTGCGATGTCAGGATTATGGTCACTAATGCCACGAAATCCAGCCTCTCCGTCATGATAAACAATCACAGAAAACCCCTCGGCTTCTAATGCCATAGACACTGAAGTGGTTATATTTTTGTCGTCATCAACAAGGGCAATTGTTTGATTCATGCCAGCGATTGTAGCATGATTTTTACACGGTGGAAGTTACTGAATATCACAAAGGTATGTAACCCTCAACTCTTCTGCCTCTTTTTAGATCTTTAAAGGTTGGAGTCTCTTTTTCTTTTTCAGAATATACCTTTTACCAATCGGGAGCCTCAAAACCAAAACTTTCTGCCTGCTCTACAATTTCGGTTACCGCACACTGAAGAGTTTGTCCGCACTTTTTACAAGCACAAGATGTTTTAGGAATGTCATTGCCTATCTCAACGGCCCGCCGCAATATGTTTTGAGAAACCTCTTCTATAATCCGTTTGGCTTCCTCTTCTGGAATTTTTAACGTTTGTTTTGCAAACTGCAGAAGGGTTTTTTCTTTAATGTTTGATCTTTTTCCACCGACAGGTAGGGCAAGTTGGTCGTTTCTTAATTCTGGAAAAACCGTTGTGGTTAAAGAATCATAAACAGGGGAAAGGCGCACTTCATGAAACTTTCCTCCTTCTGGGTGTGCTTTTTTTAAGAAAGAGATATTCTTTAAGTGCATGTCGCCATCCTTAATCATCCAGGCAAGAAGGGTGCGCCTGAACAAAACGCGCATATCAGCTTCAACATCTGTAGAGAATTGTTTAACTAGCCTTGCAACTTTCTCCATACTGGAATCATACTTGACCTTGTCATCTTCATCCGTTTTTACACCACTAGCTGTGCACATATCTTCTATTAGATATAGTTCTTCGTCGTTTCTATCTTGTGGTATATCAAAGCGCTCTACGAGCAGAGCGTTTGGAGCCCCCTCTCCCATATGCACAAGCGCGTGCTCAGGAACCTCTAAGCCAGCAGCTTCTGCCAACTCAAGCCCCATCCATTCAACTATTCCCAAAGCCTCTAAGCCGTCTTTTCCACCAAACTTCATAATATGTGTAAATTCAAAACTCCCGTTTGAGGGGCGCAACTCTCCTAATTCAGAAAGATTTGTAGGCATTTTCATCTGAACACCAGATAATTTTGGAGTGAATTTCTTTTGTGCTTGTTGCTCTATTTGCTCTTCAATATCATTTTCAATATCATCTGATTTAGGACCAGTATAATTACCTGTAAATTCAGTACCATTAGAATAATCTTCTAACTTACCCCTAAGGTGATCCAATGGCAGCTCAGATAGGAACTCAGGATCCTCGTAAATAGTAACATTTGATAGTAATCGGTGCCCTACTCTTAAATATTCTATACGATCTGGGTTTTTGAGGGTGTTCTTTAACCACCCTTCGGGCTGTAAATTCCTGAGAAAAGGTGGCATCCCTTCCTCACTCCCCACAAAAAGTCCCCCAAAGGCGTCCTCGACGAGCTCAGAACGGAGCTCCCCATTGTAATGTAACTTACATATAGGATGTCCATACCAAGCAACGGTAAGCTCTACTGGCTCTTGGCTGGCATTTTCTGTAAAAGGTAAATTCATAATGATTACATAATGCCTTGAAAGTCTTAAAAAGTCCCTAAATTTTTGCCTAAAATTCTACAGATTTTCAGACAGAATCTGTCCAGCAAGATAGAGGGAACCAGTAATAAGAGTACGCGAAGGTTGCTCTTGTCTCAGCGCTGTCTTTTCAACGGCTACTTTTGGGGTTGGCGCATCATCAATTTGGATTTTTGGATAGGCTTTTTGCAATATTTCCTTAAGCGCGGACGGTTCAAACGAGCTTTCAGACCCAGCAATAGGAACACAACAAATATAGTCCAGATATTTTGCCAGTGGTTTAACAAATTTTACAGGGTCTTTACGCTCTAGCATTCCCAAAATGAGCGTTAATGAACGATTGTCTTCTTTGGCCCATTTTTTAAGTTGTGCGGAGATGGCGCGGGCAGCATTTTCGTTGTGCCCCCCATCCAAATAAAGCTCGTGGGTTTCAGGGAGCAGGTTATTGAGATTTGTGTCTTCTAATTTTTGTAATCGTGCAGGCCATGTTGCGGTTGCAATGCCCTCGGCAATGTCATCACGAGAGAAAAGTTTTTCTCCTTTATCGCTCTCTATAGCACGTAATGCCATAATGGCCGTCGCTGCATTATTGATTTGATGTCTGCCAAGAAGTGAGGGAAGAGGATAGTCCTCGATTCTGTCCCCATGAATAAGGCGAAAGCCAAAGGGTGTTTCTTCAACAAACCAGTCGCGACCACACAAATAAAGGTCAGCATTCTTCTGTTGTGCCTGACCGATAAAGACATCCATTACGCCCTCAAGCATAGCTTGCTTGGTTTGGGGGCCAACTACGCATGGGCGATTTTCTTTAAAAATTCCACATTTTTCGTAAGCAATTTTTTTCAAATCATCACCCAGATATTCCATATGGTCATAACCGATAGTCGTGATAATAGAAACGGCAGGGTCGGGCACAACATTTGTTGCATCCAACCGGCCACCCAAACCTGTTTCTAAAAGAGTGTAGTCAGCCTCATGTCTTGAGAAAGCAAGGAAAGTTGCAGCAATGGCAATTTCAAAATAGGTGATTGGTGCACCTGAGTTAACCTCATCACACTCGTCCAACAGAGTCATCAAATCTTCGGTTTCTATGGGTTTGCCATTAATAACGACCCGCTCATTAAAAGAAATAAGATGTGGTGAAATTGTTGCGTGATATGACTTGCCTGAAGTTTCTAAAATAGAACGTAAATACGCAAGAGTTGAACCTTTACCGTTTGTCCCAGCGGCATGAATTACCGGTGGCAGGTTGAGGTGCGGGTTGCCAACCTCAGCTAGAAATCGTTCAATACGTTCCAGTGATAAATCAATAGATTTCGGATAAAGCTTTTCGAGCCGCTCTGTTATTTCCGACAGACGCGACTCGATATTTTTATTTAGCTCAGCTTCTGGCTGTTTATTTTTTTGCGCTTGCTGCACGTTTCTTACTCGACGCTTTTCTAGGAGTTTTCATGCTGGCTTCTGCTTTGCGACGACGTTCTTCAAGACTGGCGACGTTGCTAGGTTTAGATGCTTTCTTTGATTTCTTGGTACCCTTGGGCTTAGCTTTTTTACTTTTGGTTGTAAATTTTTTAGAACCGCCGCCATCAGAATTATCCGTACCCATAAGAATACTCAAGATTGTTCCAATTTTATCATTGAGATTTTCACGGGACACAACCAAATCAACCATACCGTGCTCGACTAGATATTCGGCGGTTTGAAAATCATCAGGAAGTTCTTCACGAATAGTTTCCTGAATAACACGTTTTCCAGCAAAACCAATTGTAGCGCCTGGTTCGGCAATATGAATATCGCCCAGCATGGCAAATGATGCGCTGACACCACCCGTTGTAGGGTTGGTGAGAAGAACGATGTAGGGAAGACCAGCATCTTTAACCATCTTTGTAGCAATCGTCGTGCGAGGCATTTGCATCAGGGATATTGCCCCTTCTTGCATACGCGCACCGCCAGAGGCAGGAACAACAATTAATGCAGCGTTTTTGGCAACAGCCTTTTCAGCGGCGATAACAATACCTTCACCAACCGCAGCCCCCATAGAGCCCCCCATAAAGGCAAAGTTAAAAGCCGCAACGATAGTGTTGCATCCACCTATGTCGCCTTCAGCGACAATAATGGCATCCTTCTCTTTTGTTTTATTACGATTTTCTTTAAGACGGTCTGTGTATTTTTTCTTATCCTTGAATTTTAAAGGGTCTTCAGGAGCGTTTGGCAAAGAAATCCGCTCCCATTTGCTGTCATCAAACAAGACATTAAGGCGATCCTTCACAGGCATGATCATATGAAAGCCACAATGATGGCAGACGCTAAGATTTTCTTTAAGCTCGCGGTGGAAAATCATCCCTTCGCATTTCTGACATTTCTGCCAAAGATTATCGGGAACATCCTTTTGGTCTCCAACGATCGATTGAATCTTTGGTCTTATATAATTTGAAATCCAGTTCATAGTGTCTCTTCAGTTCCTAAAATTTCGTGGAGTTTAACGTTTTTAGTTTGTTTCTTCAATTGAAACATAAATAGGTACTTCCCGTTTTTCGGGATTGAAAAAATCCTGCCCATATATTTCAAAATCATGGGCATAGGCACGCTTTAAATCACTTTCCCAGATATCTGTCCAGCTTTTCACGATTGAAGCAGGTGGGTCACCAATCGCTTTCGAGACTGCATAGTTTTGTTCGGGGATTTTTATGAGGTCCATACCTTCGGGTAAGTTGGCGCCCTCATGGACGGCACAACCAATTGTAAATTTATAGGGCTTTGTGTGATCGCCTTCATAATCCGAGTAGATAGCATAGATGGTGTCATCAACACGCTCGGTTAAATCATTCATCACATTTTGTTCAGAAAACATTTGCCAGAGGGCATTAATATGATCAACGGCCTTACCTTCCTCGTTCGTGGTAAGGATGCTTAAACCCATGACGTTAAAACCGTCTAACTTTTTCTTTCCCAAAATCATGAAAAGAGTTTTAACGTTTTAAGATGCTTTAGTAAACTCTCGCCTAGACAAAGCCCTCTATAGGGGCTACATAACGCCTATCATGACAAACGTGCTTTTCCTCGAACCTGACCACCCTTATGGGCATGAAATTCTTAATTATCTCGAAGATGATAATTTTCCTGTCGAAAACATACGCCTTTATACTTCACAACTTGGACAGTCGGTTAGTATTTCGTATGGTGATGACCCTGTGAAAGTAAATGATATTTCTCTGTTTGAGGTTTCAAAAGGCGACATTGTTATATGTATGCAGGGCACGAAAAAGCCCTCGACCTTTGTTAAGCAGGCTCAAGAAAAGGGTGCGGTTTTTCTCGATTTATCGGGGCACTTAAGAACTGATCCTGATGCACCGCTATATTGTGATGGTTTTGGCAATGATGTTGCTACCAAACTTTTTGAGAAAAGCCGGAAGGCGCGGATGCCATCTGTCCCAGCGCTCCATTTCATTAAAACCGTCCGTCCGTTGATTGCCGAGACAAATGCAAAGATGCGCGCAGTTCTAACCTTTCTCTTGCCTGTCTGCCACGTCAGTAAAAAGGCACGTGATGAGTTGTTTTCGCAAACGCGTAATATTTATATGAATATTGATCAGAATCCGCAGGAATTTTCTAAACAAATTGCGTTTAACTTGCTCCCAGAGACAGGGCAATTCATGGATAATGGTATGACCAGTGAAGAATGGGGAAGCCTTGTCGATATCAAGCAGGCGCTGGGTAAAGATTTTAAAATCACGATTAATGGTATTCAGTCCTCTGTATTTGTCGGGCAATCTTTGCAAGTAAATATTGAAATGGCAAAAGAGTGCTCTGCGGAGCATGCCAGAAAAGCATGGGTGAGCGCACCCGCCATTGATGTCATCGATTTAAAAAGTGATTTAGAGTATGTAACGCCGGCTGAGATTCAAGGTGAAGATCGCATTTACATCAGCCGTATCAAGGAAGATTCCTCCGTTGATAATGGCCTATCTTATTGGAGCGTGACGGATAATCTTAAGTGTTTAGCACAAGAAGTTGCCGTCTTTGTCCGTGAAACCTCAAAAAATTTGTAACTTGTTCAGTGGTGCGTACGTACTACCTTAATGAAGAGACATAAAAAGAGGAAAAATCATGAAACGTAGAGATTTTTTAGGATTATTAGCAACTGGTGCCGCGGTCGCATTGTATTCGAAGGTGAGTGGTGCTGGTGTATTTGGTATAGGCGATGAAG
>JBBKVR010000039.1:0-29671 GCA_037968575.1 Bdellovibrionales bacterium
GACCATTTGGATGTTTTGATTCCAAAAGATGGTGAAGGAGCTTGGATTGCTGTTCCACAAGATGATGAAGACGGCACAGCAACGAGACGTTTAAAGAAATTTGGTAAAGGACGCAGTGAGGGTGCGTTTGAACGTAAAGAACTCCCCGATATTCCGACATCTGATTACGATAAAATTATTGGTCCAGATGCTTCAGAAGTTGGAACACTGACTGAGCCTAAAGATTTCAACTTGATGTTTGAAACCTATGTCGGTGCGACACAAAGCGAAGACGGCAAAGCTTACCTTCGCCCTGAAACTGCCCAAGGTATTTTCCTTAATTACAAAAATGTCCTCGATAGCTCTCGCGTGAAGGTTCCTTTCGGAATTGCACAAATTGGGAAGGCCTATCGTAACGAGGTAAACCCAAGAAACTTCATTTTCCGTTCACGTGAGTTTGAACAAATGGAAATGGAGTGGTTCTGTCCGCCCGATGAAGCAGCCAAATGGCGAGACTTTTGGATTGAAGAGCGTAAACGTTGGTGGGAATCTATTGGCGTGAAGGCTGAATCGATGATTTTACGTGAACATGGAAGAGATGAACTGTCTCACTATGCTAAGGCTGGTGTTGGAACAATGGATATTGAATATCAATTCCCGTTTACTTACCCAGGCTTTGGTGAACTAGAGGGCATTGCACATAGATGTGACTATGACCTTACACAGCACCAAGAGCATTCAGGTACAAAGATGGAATATATTGACCCCAATGATAATTCAAACCGCTACATTCCTCATGTGATTGAGCCTGCGGCTGGCTTAACGCGCGGTGTTCTGACCGTCCTTTGTGAAGCCTATACGGTTGATGAGAGCAGACCTTCGGGCATGTATATGAATTTCAAACCATCCGTTGCCCCAAAGAAAGCGGCTATTTTGCCATTGGTTGCAAAAGACGGTATGCCTGAAATGGCAACGAAGCTTTACATGGATTTACGCGAAGACATGGCTGTTGATTTGGATATCAAGCAAAATATTGGTAAGCGTTATGCACGCCAAGACGAAATCGGGACACCGTTCTGCATTACCATTGATAGTGATAGCCTGAGCGACCAAACAGTGACTATCCGTCACCGCAATACGATGGAACAGGAACGCATCGCGATTGATAAAGTAAAATCTTACTTACATGAAAAATTGAAAGAGATGGGCTAAGCGTTAGGAGACCAATCTCTTGGTGGCTGAACACCTTCGTGCTCACCTAAAGTTCTATCTCCTCTACCACTGATAAATGGTGTTAAGCGGGCCACACTTTCAATTCTACTTAAATCTTGTACAGCTCTAGCTTGAGCCTCTCTTAAGTTAATCTCGCACACCTTATCTTGCATGTGAGGCAAATGGTCCATTTTTAACTCCCTGTTTTTATACTTCTAAGATACAGATTCTTTATTATTATGCAAATAAATCTTTTGCATTTTTAAGAATTTCATCGGCATCTTGGGTATAACTTCCATCTTCCTCATGCAAAATTAAGCCAGATAACAACCTTAAGCCTGTCTTTCTATCTTTGACTGCGCGGACAATCACGCGTTTTGCTTCTCGTTCCTTTTTTGGCCAAAGGGGGATGATTTCAATTGCACCAAACGGTCCCTTTAGGACTTTCAGTAAATCATCAAGTTCTTCTGCCATATGGATAATTGTTAGAGTTCCTTTGGATTTGAGCAAACGTGCACAATTTTTAATCCAGCGCTCCAAATCCATATCTTCTTCAACATAACCCAATGCCCCAGCACGAATATCTGATGAGGAAGCCAAATGGGCATTATGCTCAAAGAATGGCGGATTTGTGATCACGTGATCAAAGCCACTTTCTTGCTTAAAATCTGTCAGAGAAACGCATTGGAAATTTATGTTTTTAGATTTATTCAATTCCAAGTTTTTAACAGCGCAGTCTATATAGCTTTGCTCTTTATCAATTGCTGTGATGTGAATATTTTCTACTCTCTCAGCCAAACAAAAACTCACTCCCCCTACCCCGCAGCCTACATCTAAAACTGATTGCTCTGGCTTAACAGGGCAAGCGGCGGCAACCATCACAGTGTCTGTGGTGACTTTAAAACCATCGTCGGGTTGTTTTAGAGCAATGCGTTTATTGAGTAAGTGAGCTGTTGCGGTCATAAATTTTATGGTTTGCCTTTAAGGAAAATCTTGCCGTTTCACCTGTGTTAGTCTAATTGGTAAAGGATGTCTATATCCAATGCTTTGCGCTCAAACGATCAAAATGCCCATGAGGTTTTACTCTCATCTGTTGAAGAGTTATTTGCGTCTTTCAAACAAGACATGGGTGAGGTTAATAAAATCATTCTCGATAACATGCAATCTGACGTTGCTGTTATTCCACAACTCGCAAGTTATCTGATTGCTGCAGGGGGTAAACGTTTACGCCCTATTCTGACTTTGGCTTCAACATCCCTATTCACAGATACTATTGAAGAGTCTTATGGACTTGCAGCTTCCGTTGAATTTATCCATACCGCCACTCTTCTTCATGATGATGTGGTAGACGGTAGCGAGCAACGGCGTGGGCAACAGGCCGCCAACCTTGTCTTTGGCAATCAAACATCTGTTCTTGTTGGTGACTTCCTCTTCTCCAAAGCTTTTCAATTAATGGTTAAAAGCAAATCTTTGGAGGTTCTTCGCATTTTATCCGATGCATCGGCCATTATTGCAGAGGGCGAAGTTTTACAACTCCAAACTCAAGGTCAAATTGACACGTCTTGGGACACCTATCTTGAGATTATTGGTGCTAAAACAGCATCTCTTTTTGCTGCTGCGTGCGAAATAGGACCATGGATAGCCGGGCAACCTGAACATGCGAAGGCACTTCATGACTATGGCTACAATCTTGGGCTAGCCTTCCAAATTGCCGACGATATTCTTGATTATTCAGGTGAGGCGCACGAAACAGGTAAAAACATAGGTGATGATTTTTATGACGGGAAGGCAACCGCTCCTGTTCTTATTGCCATTGAAAATGCAACAGAAGATGAAAAGACATTCTGGAATAGAACCATTGGACAACAGAAATTCGAAGATGGTGATTTTGAAAAATCTCTAGAACTAACATCAAAATATAATGCCTGTAAAATTGCTGGGCAGCGCGCAAGAGAGTATGCTCAAAAAGCCGTGGAAGCTCTTCCAAAAACAGATATACCCTCGAATATATATGATGGTTTACTGGCGCTTCCTGACTACGCAATTGCGCGTAAAAAATAATTTATTTCTCACGCTGTAACCTGAACAGCATTTCCTACGTATAAATAGTCACAAGCGAAGGAAACTTTTTTCTCACTCGTATGTTAATTAAGTATCGGGTTTATCCAAAAAAACCTGCGAATCACAAAAAACACTATCGGGGTATTTATGGCACATAAAGACGACTACGACACACAAAGACACAACCTCGCTTACATCAAAACAGCTATGAATAAGAAGCTTCTTGAAAAAGAAGAAGAGCTTCAACTTGCGCGCGATTGGCGCGATAATCAGGATGAAAAAGCCCTACACAAACTCATCAACGCTTATGGTCGCTTAGTCATTGCCGCTGCTTCAAAATTTAAACATTATGGATTGCCGCTAGGTGACTTGATGCAAGAAGGTAATGTTGGAATTCTACAAGCTGCTTCTCGTTTTGACCCCGATCGCGATTTAAGATTTTCGACTTATGCCTCATGGTGGATACGCTCTGCAATGCAGGACTATGTCTTAAGAAACTGGTCAATTGTCAGAACAGGAACAACAGCTGCTCATAAATCATTATTCTTTAATTTACGTCGCCTACGTGCACAGATTGAAGATGCCTCAACCGAATATGGCTTGACCGAGAAAGGTCGCCGTAAGGTTGCAAAGGAAATGAAAGTACGCCTTGTTGATGTTGAGGAAATGGAAAAACGCCTCTTTGGTGGTGACCAATCTTTAAATGCAACCGTGAAACATGACGCTCAAGAAGAATGGCAGAGTTTCTTGCCAGACGAGCGACCTGACCCTGAAGATGTGGTCATTGGTATGAAGGACTCAGAGACGCGTTCAGAATGGCTTAACCAAGCTCTGACTGCTCTAACTGACCGCGAGCAACACATCATCAAGGAACGTCACTTGCAATACGATACTGTAACGCTTGAAGCTTTAGGCAATACGCTCGGCATTAGTAAAGAACGTGTCCGCCAGCTTGAACAGCGCGCCATGGAAAAACTTAAAGGTGCGATTGAGAAACAGGTAAATACAGCCCAGATGTTCTAAAAGAATTTATAAGGATCCCTTCTCTCTCCCTCATAGAAGGAAAAACCCCCTCTCATCATTAGATGAAAGGGGGTTTTTTGTTGAACTAGGTGAAGGCTTAGTAAGTCACCAGTTTATATTCAGTACCTGCTCTGACACCCTCATTGGCACTTAATCCATTCAGCGCACGGAAACGAAGTTCTTTCAAATTCTCGAATGGCATTGTAGATGCTAAGGACGCAACCGTATCACCTGACCTTGCTTGGCGCGTCACGATGCGAAGCGGTTTCAGAGAATTTCTTTCACTTTGCGAGAGTTTGCGGAAGCTATAAGTGGCTTTCTTCAAGTTCTCGATAGTATTGCCTGATGCATTCTTCGGATAGGCCATCTGGAAACGATATGTTGTGTTGGAATCAAATGCGATAGCCACCGTTCTGATAGTTACGGGTTGGTTGTTCAACGTTCCCGCAAATGAAGTCGTCGCCGCAGGCATACCATTTACTGTAATACGCTCAGGTGCAGGTATTTTTTCGCCCTTCAACCAGACATTCTGTGTATAGGTTGCAGGATCAAGAGAGTTTTTCACCATATCAAGAATAATTGCCGAACCATCCTGTCCAACAGCTAATACTTGATTAGGCTGATTAACAATATTGTAACCAGATGGTGCAGTGAATGTGAATCCAAATTGAGGGTGGTAGAACGTTGTCCCACGTACAAAACCTTGTTCTTCTCCATCACCATAAACAGCGCCATTAACCAGAGACATGTGACGGTCACGGTTTATAATGGCATCATTTTTACCGTATCTGGCAGCAATCGTAGAAGCAGATGCAACACGATCACCCGTATTTGGGTGGGTTGAGAAGAAACTTGGCATTTCTTGTTTCTTCCCTGCAATTTGAGATTGTAACTGACTTTCAAGCTCCAACGTTCTCAAGAAACGAGAGAGTGCAAAAACATCGTAACCAGCTTTATCCAAATAACGAACGCCCAATTCATCCGACTCATTCTCCTGACCGCGTGAATAAGAACTTAAGAAGAGATTAGAGCCCACACCTAAAGCCTGAGATGCGGCTTGGTTACCTATAGCAGCAGAGGCAATTGTCGCCCCAATTTGAGTAAGCGCACCAGTAGAATAGCGCTCGGCCGCATGACGTCCTGTGATGTGTCCAATTTCGTGGGCAATCACACCAGCGAGTTCTGCCTCGCTATTAGCGTAAGATAATAATCCGCGTGTCACATAAATATACCCACCAGGTGCGGCAAATGCGTTCACGACAGGAGAATTAAGTAGGAAAAATCTATAAGTGACACCTTGTGACTCTGCGTGGACAGCAAGCCTTTGACCAATTTCACTCACATAAGCCTGCATTTGCTTATCTTCATACAAACCACCAAATGCATTCAATGCTTCTTGATGTTGACTTGCCCCAATCTGTTTTTCTTTTTCAGGGGAGAGTAGTCCTGTAAATTGACGTTCACCTGTGGCTTGATTGGTTGTACAAGAGACAAGCAAAGCCCCTACTGCTGTCATGCAAAGAAACTTGCCAACATTATGTTTTTTCGTGCAAAGTGCGCCCATGAATAAAATCCTTTTTCTTCTCGTTGTTATTCTGGTGATGAATATAGGCCAGACAACCATTTTGGCAAATGAGCCAGCTGAACAATCCATATCTCAAACATCACCTTGGCCTAATAATACGGATTTAAAGCCAGAAACCGTCGCCGTCAAAGTCAAAACAGTTATTGATCCTCTAACTTTTATCAGCTTTGAGGATAAAATCTATCGCTTGAGCGGCCTAGATAGCCCTGCCCTGTCTGATATAGAAGCTCCTGCAGAATTTACCGAAGAAGCATTACAAGCTCTTAAAGATTTAATCACTGAGAAAGAACTTTTGATTTATCTCACCAAGGATAGAGACAAGGGACGTATGAGCCACATGGGGCATAATCTCATTCAGGCTAAAATCAAAGAAACGGATGAGTGGGTACAAGGGCATCTTCTTGCTAATGGTTTTACACGTGTACGAACGACACCGTTCAATACTGATTTAGCTGAACAAATGTATACACAAGAGCAACTGGCTCTTAAGGATGAAAAAGGCCTATGGGCTTATCCAAAATATGCTGTTTTATCTGCTAAGGATATTTCAGAAGATCCGCGCGGGTTTCAAATTGTTGAAGGCGAAGTTTATTCTGCTTCTCTCGTGCGCAATACGGTCTATCTCAACTTTGGACAAGATTGGAAGACTGATTTCTCAATAGGTGTAGAGCCTGCTGTGCGTAAAGCACTCTCTAAAGACGACAATCAGTCACCACAACAATGGGCAAAAAAGAAAGTGCGCATCAGAGGGCCAGTACGCTTTTATAACGGTCCATTTATTGACTTAACACATGCAGAACAAATTGAATTTATAGATGAACAATAGCAACGCCATTAAAGAGAAAGCAAAATACAAAAGGCATATGCTTTTTCCCGCTATTACGCCTTATGCCAGCGGTTACCTTTCAGTAGATGAACCACATTCTTTGTATTGGGAGATTTGCGGAAATCCTGAAGGTGTGCCTGTCATTGTTCTCCATGGCGGGCCAGGTGCTGGCACAACCCCACTGCACCGCAGGTTTTTTGACCCTGAATTTTATAAAATCATTCTGTTTGACCAGCGTGGCTCTGGGCGCTCATCACCTCTTGGTTCGTTAGAGAACAATACACTCGAACATACTTTGGGTGATATAGAGGCTCTTAGAAACCATTTGCGTATTGAGAAATGGCATTTGTTTGGAGGGTCATGGGGTGCAACACTTGCTCTGGCTTATGCAATCCAAAACCCACCAAGATGCATAAGCCTGACACTGCGCAGTATCTATCTCTCCGAACAAGAAGAAATTGATTGGTTTATGTATGGTATTCGTACTGTTTTTCCTGAAAATTGGGAACGGTTTGAAGAATTCATTCAAGAAGATGAACGCGATGATTTACTGACTGCTTATTATAAATGCCTTACTAGCGGTGATAAAGAAATCCAACAGCAAGCTGGTATGGAATGGGCTTTATATGAAAGTGCCTGCATGTCCTTTTACCCAAGACGGGAAGCTTTTTCACATCAAGATGATGTAGATGCTGCCGTTGCCTTGGCACGAATAGAGGCACATTATTTCTTGAATCAAGTTATAGATGAGAAAGATTCACTCTTAAATGATATTGAAAAACTCAAGAAAATCCCTTGCACGATTATACAAGGTCGCTATGACATGATTTGTCCCGTAGTAACGGCTGAGAAACTTCACAAAGCATGGCCAGAGGCCGACTACATTATTGTTCCCGATGGTGGGCACTCAGCTATGGATCCAACTATATGCGCACGATTGATTGAGGCTATGGAACATGCAAAACTGCTCACTTCATAAACGGAGATAACATGAGTGATTTTCAAACATTAGATGACCTGCCAACTAACCTCTCAGGTAAAACCGTATTATTACGTGCTGACCTAAACGTCCCTGTACAAGAGGGTAAAATCACAGACACAACACGCATAGACAGAGTAAGGCCTACGATTGATGAACTCAAAAAGAGAGGAGCAAAAATTATTATTCTCTCTCATTTCGGACGCCCTAAAGGGCAAGAAAATCTCGAATTTTCTCTCTCTTTCTTACCTGAAGCCTTAAGCAAAAAATGGAATACGGAAGTCACATTTGAAATAGGTGACAATGTCGTTCTTCTTGAAAATTTACGCTTTAATGCTGGTGAAGAAGCAAATGATACTGGCTTTGCCAAAGAATTGGCCTCAAAAGGTGATTACTATGTGAATGATGCTTTCTCTGTTAGTCACCGTGCACACGCGTCTGTTGAGGCCATTACAAATTTTATTCCCTCTTATGCAGGGAGATTGATGGAAATTGAGCTCAAATCTTTGAGTGAAGCTCTTGAAACACCCGAGAGACCCGTTACCGCAGTTGTAGGTGGCGCCAAGATTTCAACAAAACTGGAATTACTCGGCAACCTCATTAAGAAAGTCGACACACTCATACTCGGTGGTGGTATGGCTAACACTTTTCTCAAGGCTGATGGTTTGAATATAGGAAAGTCTCTTTGTGAAAATGAAATGCTTGGAATTGCCAAAGAAATTATGGCTGATGCAAAAACACATAAGTGTAATCTTGTTCTACCCGTTGATGTGGTTGTCGCTGATGAATTCAAAGCTAATAGCCCTCATGAAACGGTAAAGTCAAAACATGTTCCTAACGACCAAATGATTTTGGATGCTGGCGAAGACACCATCAAACATTGCAAAGAGTTACTTGATTTAACCAAAACGCTTGTCTGGAACGGACCAATGGGTGCATTTGAACTCGAACCTTTTGATAAAGGCACCAATGCCCTTGCCTCTTATGCGGGACAATTGACCAAGCAAGGCAAGCTTTTGAGTGTTGCAGGTGGTGGCGATACAGTTTCCGCGCTTGAGCAAGCAGGTGCAGCTGGTGATTTTACTTATATTTCCACAGCAGGCGGCGCATTTCTGGAATGGCTAGAAGGCAAAAAGCTGCCAGGTGTGGCAGCTTTGAAAATCTCTGATAAAGTAGCTTAATTTTTTAAGACATCAAGCTACGCGCTACAGCAATCGTTAGGCGTTCATAATACCCAATCGCACGGTTAAGAACTTTACTATGGGTGTGACCTTCTTGGCTTCTGAAATTTTCAGTTAGAAGGAACATTTTAATAAAATCTGTTTTTTCGATGTTATGCGCTTTGGAAACTATCGCAAGTCCATGACCATAAGGCTGTTTCAAAATTTTAATTGCTTGATCTGGATAAAGCCCCGCCAATGTAGAGAACTGTGCAACAAACTGCTTTATATTCTTTGCACGCAATGACTCGATAAGCGCTCTTGAACATAAATCACCTTTCTCACCTTGAATAACGGCATTTTGAATAGCCCTATCACTTGGCAAGAATTGTGTGTAATCAATTTGTTCTTTTGGTTGTTCTGCTTCCGCAAATTCAAGAACAGCATCATCAATTGTCTCTGAAACGGCTTCGACAACTTCATCATCCGTTGAGGCTTCGGCAACTTGTTCCTTAAGAGCATCACCAACACGTCTGTAGATTTTATCAGCCAATTCTTTGCATAGCTCTTTACGATGCGCCAAAATTTCAGCTAAATCATCATTGCTTTCTGAATGACCCGTTAATTTCTCTGCTGCGTAATCGGACAATTTAATAAATTCGTTCGAAGCAAGCGTGATATGTGTTTCATCATCTTCGACTTCACTCAAAGCATCCATGACAGCAGAAGGCATTGCTTTTCTTTTGGCAATTGCTCTCCAGTATGGAGCATCATGTGATTGAATAATGTACATGAGATCCAATGTCTCAAGGCATACACTTCTTTCCAAAACTTTTTCGGCTACAGAAATTTCATCATAAGCCAATTGAAGAACCAACTGGTGAGGTACTTTTGGTAAATCGGCGATTCTATCCGCTAAAGTAAGACGTAACTCGAGTTCTGCCTGTCTGATAAGTGTCATCAAAACGTCAGAAACCAAATCTTCTTCACGAAGACTTAGATCTGTATCTAAAAGTTCACTAACGGTATCGACAAGAGAAGTGCGTGCCTTAGGGGATTTGTCCTCAGCCATCTCATACAGCTTATGAGCATCATATAGCTCGATAAGTAGCGGAGCTATGGTCTGTGATTTATTGATTGTTCCCCAATCTAACATTTCGTCCCCTGATAAGAGCTTTAAAAGGTAGTCTTAAACCTGTTTCTTAACTTAAATTAAACCGTACTTTTTATTTCCGGCTCCCTCATAACGAATCTGTATTTTCAAACGCTATATTAATAAAATACCTCATGATGATTACCAATCCGTTAACGTCCCATTTAAAAAGTTCCATATATATAAGAAAAAATTTCCACAGGGCTTGCCAGATGTTAAGATTTTCTTAATACTGAACGTTGTAACCTGTAGTTCTAGGGAATATTTCAGGGAGACGAACTTCTTATGCTGGGACCTCTTACCAGTCTTAACTCGCAGATATCGAATCTAAACGCTTTAGCTCCAAAGAATGAGCAAAGTGCTCTTGGTCGTGAGCAGAATAAACAGCAGTCAGACCGTCTTCAGGAAACAAAGCCACAAGGCACAGAATCGGCACAATCTCAAGATTCAGAAACACGTAATCCCTACTCTCCATTCCAGTCAGCCTACGCGTCAGACGCAAGTCCTGCACCAGAACTTGGTACAAGTTCTCGAGGCTCGAATATCAATATCGTTATTTAATAAATTTTCTTAAAAATTACTGAAATGCAACTTCGTTAAAAGAACGAAGTTTACGGCTGTGTAGTTTTGCAGGGCCTATTTCGCGCAACAACGCCATTGTGCGTAATCCAATGTGTAAATGTTGATCCACGCGCTGACGATAAAAGGAATCAGCCATTCCAGGCAATTTTAACTGTCCATGGAGAGGTTTATCGGAAACACACAACAAAGTCCCATAGGGAACACGGAAACGGAAGCCATTAGCTGCTATTGTTCCAGACTCCATATCCAAAGCAATCGCTCGTGATTGGCTCAAGCGACGGTTATGATAGGCCGATGGGCGCAACTCCCAGTTTCTATCATCAATAGTAGCAACTGTTCCCGTTCTCATAATCTTCTTCAAGTCATAGCCTTGATAGCCAGTTGTTTCGCTCACAGCTTGTTCAAGAGCTAGCTGAATCTCTGACAATGCAGGAATAGGAATGGCCGGATTTAAATCCTTATAAAGTACGTTATCCTCGCGGACATACGCATGCGCCAACACATAGTCGCCAAGGCTCTGTGAATTTCTCAAACCTGCACAATGCCCAAGCATCAGCCACGCATGAGGTCTCAAAACTGCGATATGATCGGTAATGGTTTTGGCGTTTGACGGCCCTACCCCGATATTGACGATAGTAATCCCTGAGCCATCTTCACGTTTCAAATGATAAGCAGGCATTTGTGGCATACGCCCCAAAGCAAATCCTGTCTCGTTCTCTAGATTGGACAGGTTTTTATTGTGTGTAACCTTGTTACCTGGTTCAACAAAAGAACAATATTCACTGCGTTCCTTTTTCAACTTTTTATCATCTGTTGTTTCCATCATTTCCTGCGAAATGCGCGCAAACTGGTCGATGTAAAACTGGTAGTTGGTAAAAATAACATAATTTTGAAAATGCTTAGCATTGGTTGCTGTGTAGTGACGTAAGCGCATAAGGCTTAAATCTACACGTGGAGCTGTAAACAATGCCAACGGCGCAGCTTCACTCGGACCGACAATATTCGTATTATTGGCAACCTGATCATCCATGACGTTGAGGTCTGGCTGGTCAAATAGTGAAGGAAGTGCTTCAATTTGTGCAGGATCAAGGTCTTGTTCCAGATAGAAATCTTCACCTAAGGCAAAATGAACAGGAATTGGTGTTGAACTCAGCCCTATTTCAACGGCGACACCATGATTTTCAAGAAGCAAAGCAATCTGTTTTTCGTAGTAATGTTCATAAATATCAGGGCGTGTCAGCGTCGTCTCATATATTCCAGGTTTTGGTACAAAACCATAAGAGAGACGTATATCATTACGTGTCGCATTTTCCGTTGCTATTTTCAGATAAGGATAACAAGCGGTTACCCGTTTTTTAGGGGTTTTCCCATTGGCAAAATTATCAAATTCCTCGCACAAATAATCAACACTCTGGTCATAGAGTTTTTTGATATGCGCAACAGCTTTTTGGGAGTCTATAAATGTTTTTGTTGTCATACATTTAGGATAACTTCCTTTTAGTTAGAAGAAAAGCAATTATCCTAAGAAGATGAGTAGTAAACTATTTGATTTTACCCTGCCGTAAGGCGTTTAAAATCTTGATCTAAATCTGAAGCAACTTTATCTGCCTCTTCAATTAATACCACCAGTTTTTCTCGTGTTCTATCAAACCAGATTCCATCATGTACATCTAGACAAAGCTCAAGGTAGTCTTCAGTATGACTCAAGGAACGTAAAACCTCTTTTCGTCTTTCGTCATTACATAACCAACTTCTCTTGCCATCAAGAGGGCTATGCTTACCGCTTTTAATTAACTTAACATGTTTAGCCATTTGACTTGGGTCTCGTGTGAGTTCTTGCAAAATTAGCTGCGCTAACGCATTAGACTCGACCATATCTACGGTATCAATGAAACTTCCTCTTGAGTCTGTCGTCAAATTAATTCTAAGAAATCGTGCGAGAGAGGCTACTGCAATTTGTTGTGCGAATGGTTCAAAAAGCTCTAAATTCTCAGCAAATTTTCGTGCAATAACAGGGTTGGCTTTTTCATTAAGATAATAATGATGCTCTTCTACTCTTGCCTCGGCAAGTGAGATGTCTTTTTTTAGTGCCGTTTCTATGAGGCTGTTACCATTTGTAATACCTCCCATGTGATAGCGCGGAAGTGCTTGAGCTACAACAGGTGAAGAATTAAATACAATTTCAAAACCTTCGATAATGCGCGGATCAAGACTAGGGAATGCTTCCCAGATCGTATGCATGGCGTTGTCGAGGTGTTGTGCTTCTTCTTCATTCAGACCGTGAACATCACGACTAATTTCTTTTGGCTGATGAGGTCTAGAAGGTGTTTCATTTACTTTTTTCTCATAAGATTTACAAATATCAAAAAGTGTATTGAACGCCGCCCTAACCTCTTCACCTTTTGATGAGATAATGCTTTCAATTTCAGGAAAAATATTTGCCCACTCATGATTTTGATTTTGCTCTTCTGGAGTTCCCCCTAAAACTGCTCTCCTGAAGATAGCGTCAGCCAGAGTAGTATACCTGTATGCTCCACCATCTTCATAAGCCGCTTTTAGTACATCAGATGCACCGCGAAAAAGAGTAGAAAAATATTCATCTTTTTTAGCGAATCTATATGCTGGGATTTGCACCCTTACTCCGTCTATTTCCTCCTCGTTTCGGAAAAAATCTGAATAAGAAAAGCGTGTTAGTTTATCGAAAAAACCAGGGACAATCTCACCACGGTTTGTAACAGGGTCGTTAGGAGTGGACATTTAAAACCTCATAATGTGAAAAATAGATTATGACTGGAATACATAATCACATTACATAAGTCAATTGTTTATGTGAAGTAGAGGTTAAGATTCACTCAACCCAACAAGGCTTTCAGCAAATTCATGCGCCTTAAAGGGTTGCAAGTCATCGATTTTTTCACCCACGCCGACGGCATAGATAGGAAGCTTGAATTGATCGGCAAGTGATACGACAACACCACCTTTTGCAGAGCCGTCCAGTTTTGTGACAACCAGACCGTTTACATTAACGGCTTCTTTAAAGGTCTCAACTTGCGCATGAGCATTTTGACCTGTTGTTGCATCCAAAACCAAGATTGTTGCGTGGGGGAGCGATTCATCTTGTTTCTTCAACACACGGTCAATCTTTTCAAGCTCTGCCATGAGGTTAGATTTGTTATGTAGGCGTCCTGCTGTATCTATGAGAAGAATGTCCATGCCCTCTTCTTTGGCTTGTGTGTAGGCCTCAAAAGCCACGGAAGCCGCATCTGAACCTAACTCTTTCTTAACCAACTTACAGCCTACACGATCAGCCCAGACCTGTAATTGTTCCAATGCTGCTGCACGGAACGTATCACCAGCGGCCAGCATAACTTTCTTACCTGCTTTATAATGAAGCTGATAGGCTAGTTTCCCAATAGTTGTTGTTTTTCCAACACCGTTCACACCACAAACAAGAACCACACGTGGACCATTCTCAGGTGTTTTGATTTCCATGGGCTTAGCAATGTCTTTGAGTATCTCTTCGATGCGTGAAGCAAGTTCTTTTTGAACATCTTCATCGGTGACTTCTTTACCAAAACGGTCTTTACCAATCTCTTGTGCAAGCCTAGCCGCCGTTTTAGGACCCAAATCAGCCGTAATCAGCACCTCTTCCAACGCTTCAAGGGTAGCCTCATCAAGCTTTTTACCAGTAAAAATACCGCCTAAGCCTTTAGTAATTTTATTTGAGGATTTGTTGAGACCTAAGTTAAGGCGCGAAAGCCATCCACCCTCATCTTGGTGTTCTTTTATATCCTTGGCTTTTTCTTCATTCGATTTTACTGTGGCTTGAGGAGTGGGTGTTTCCCTTATCTCCTCGATAATTTCTGTGCCTGTTTCTTCCAACTCATGCTCGAGTTCAGGGGAAATATCGGAATCATATTCAACAGGAGGTTCTATATCTGGTTCATTTGGATGATGAATGATTTCATCTTCCAAATCTTGTTCTTCCTGCTCTTTACTATTCTTCTTTTTGCGCCAGAACATCATAAGACCACTCCTTTTATTTCTTAGAAGTTACTATAAGCCTTTAAAACAAAAAATCGAGGGTGAAAGTAAAAGAATCTCTAGGCCGCTATTTCGCCGACAATCACATCATTATCAATAGATTTTGGTGTAAATGTAACCAAATCACCTATTTTGGCAGAGCCTTCAAATTTAACCGGTGTAAAGTTCTCTGTATGCCCAAAGTTTTCTTTTTCAACAATAATTTGTGATGTTTTATTCAACTGATTTTTTAAGAAATTACTGTGCTGTTTATCGGCTGTTTCCCGTAAAATAGCGGCACGTTCTTTGCGAAGTCCATGATTAACTTGTGGCATACGCGCAGCAGGCGTGCCTTCTCTCTCGGAATACGGGAAAATGTGGCAATAAACCAAATCTGCTTCTTCAATAATCGCCCGTGTATTCTCAAACATCTCATCTGTTTCAGTTGGAAATCCAGCAATAATATCCGCACCAAACGCCATATCAGGGCGTAAATCACGGGCGCGCTTGGCAACATCAAGTATATCTTGGCGCAAATGACGTCGTTTCATGCGTTTGAGTATCATGTCATCTCCTGCCTGAGCGGAAAGATGCAAGTGAGGCATTAAACGTGGCTCCTCGGCTATCAAACGCCATAAATCTTCATCTATCTCGACGGGATCAAGTGAAGATAGGCGTAGACGCGGCAATTCGGGTACTAATGCCAATACACGGCGTATCATTTGGCCAAACGTTGGTTTGCCTGGTAAATCAGGACCATATGAGGTCACATCTACACCTGTGAGAACAATTTCTTTGTAGTCTTGCTCAACAAGTGTACGCACCTGTTCAACAATCGCACCAATCGGGACTGAGCGTGAATTTCCGCGTCCATAGGGAATAATGCAAAACGTACAGCGGTGGTCACAGCCATTTTGTACCTGAATAAAGGCACGCGCTCTACCCTCAAAACCTTCAACTAGGTGAGAAGCGGTTTCTTTGACGCTCATAATGTCATTAACCAGAACTTTTTCACCACCGAGTGACTTCCAAGTTCCAGCTTCAAGCTTGATATCATTACCAATAACATTGGTAACACCTTCAATATCGGCATACATCTCAGGGTGAATTTGCGCGGAACAGCCAGTCACAATAATCTGTCTATCTGGGTTATTCTTGGCGGCACGACGAATAGTTTGGCGGGCTTGACGCTCAGCCTCTTTGGTCACGGCACACGTATTCACAATAATCGCGTCACCAAGTCCTGCATTTTTGGCATGGTCGCGCATGACCTCACTCTCATAGGTATTAAGGCGACATCCAAATGTAATCAATTCTGGTTCTTTTTGTCTTTGTGTCATGGCGCTTTTGTATACATTTCATGTGGTTCAGTCAAACAAATGTGGAAGCTAGACATTGAGTTCACTCCTTGTCTAGCGTAGGTTTAAGGGAGTTGGAAACTCAAAGAGGAAACTAATGTCATTTTTCATTGCAGCAGGTATTTTTATTATTGGCATTATTGCCATGAGTTATTTCTTCTCAGCCAACGAAACACGCGAAGATTTTCTGATTGGGCAAAGGGGCTTCTCTGCACTTCCTTTAGCCGTTAGCCTGAGCACAACATGGCTGAGTGCAGGAATGTTTATTGTTCTTATCTATTTTGTCATCAATGATTTTACTGGGTATCTTTTTTTAGCTTTAGGAGCAGTCACTAATCTCGTAGTCTTCTCCTATCTAGTAAAAAAACCATACGAGTTAGCAAAGAAAAATGGCTGGATTACCATGACGGAGATGGTAAACGGCATCATAGGTAAAAAATCCGCTTATTTTGTAGCCTTTTTAGTTGCTCTTGTATTTTCTTCATGGCTTTTGTTCGAGCTCGTAGGTAGCGGACTCTTACTTTCACAGTTAACCCAGTTAACATACGCACAATCTGTCATTTTAGTGAGCGTAATCGTTTTCACGTATCTATGTTTAGGTGGCTTTAAATCTATTGTTAGAACGGATTTAATTCAATTTAGCCTGTTGGTATTTATTCTCATTACGTGCATCTACCTCGCCAAAGAGGCCCCAGCCATAGACTTAAAACAATTAGTAAAAGACAAGCCCAGCAACTCAATATTGGGCTTTATGGCAGGTTTTTTTGGTTACTTTGCACTACAGTTTTGTGAGGCAACAGTGTGGCAAAGAGTGCTAGCAGCTAAATCAGCCAAACATGCGCAAAGAGCCCTTTTATACACTGGTTTTCTTTACATTATAAGTTATGGGCTAGTCATTTTAATGATTATTTTAGGGGTATCCTTGGCTCCAGATTTGCAAAATGAGGCGCTTATTTCGTTCATAGCCTTCGAGCAACTTCCGAATTGGTTAGGGGCCTTATTCCTTGTCACATTATTAGCCCTAATGATGTCCACACTTGATAGTGTAATGTTCATTGCAGCTCAATGTTTTACTACGGATATTGCCCATTTGAGAGGCAAAAAAATGGAAACTCCCCGCAATGCAATGAGAATAGCCCTTTTCGGAATTATTGCAGTCTCCCTCTTTGTTGCATTTCAAACTCAAGATATGGAGGCCTTATTTTGGTTTGTTGTAACGTTGTGGGCCTCATTAACTCCGGTTTTCTATTTGTTCTTTCCGAATAATACCCCATCAGATAACAGCTTATTCGTAACAATGATTGTTCTATTTCTCGCTATTGTTGGGCTTTATTCAACTGGCCATTATCAAAATCATTATGTTGCCTATATTTTCTTTACGGGATTAGCATTACCACCACTTTTGGATAAATTATTTTTTCAAAGAGAGAGTGTTCCCTCAAAAACATAAGTCAGCGGACCTGTCATAAGAACGTGACCATCGTCCTTACCCCATTCAATGGTAAGAACGCCACCATCCAGGTGAATATTTACTTTGTGTTCACACAAATCACGACGGATGGAAGCTACGGCAACCGCACAGGCACCTGAGCCACATGCTTCGGTAATTCCAGAACCTCTCTCCCATACTCGCATACGGATATTTTGACGGTCTTTAAGACATACAAATTCGACATTGGTATTTTCAGGGAACAATTCATGCGTTTCTAATTCCTTGCCGATTTTTTCGACATCCACCGTGTCTGCATCCTCCACAAAAACAATACAGTGAGGATTTCCCATACCGACTGCAGAAGCATCGTAAGGCAACGGTAAATTCACGGTATCAACATTTTTTGATAAAGGAATGTCTTTCCAGTCGAGGCATGGCTCTCCCATATCTACTGTTACAGTATCGTCATCATTTATCGTACACACCAATAATCCAGAGATTGTCTCAATTACAACCTCTTTTGTATTATTTTCCTGCCCATAGATATGTGCAACACATCGCGTTGCATTCCCACATGCCCCTGCCTCACCGCCATTGGCATTATAGATACGCATAAAAATATCAGATTTAGGGTTTTGCTTAAACTCAATAACAATTAACTGATCACAACCCACCCCGCGATTACGAGAAGAAATCTTGCGGACAAACTCCCTATCCAGATTCAGTAAGCCCGCATCATTACGGGCATCCAGAATGACGAAGTCATTACCTAATCCATGCATTTTCTGAAAGTTAATCATAGAAAATTCATAATGTTTTTCTTTGTCAAAAGCAACCTATCATTATGAAATACAATGATATTTGACAGTTTCCTTTTCTTTTTTGTTTGTATTATGGTAATTTAGCGCAGGAGAAAACTATGATTTCACAAGAACATGGAAATGCTGCTGTTGGTGATAGAGACCGTACAGAGATACTAAACAATCAATTTGTTCTACCTATTTTAGAAGAAGTTGTTCTTATAGGCATGGCCACTGAGAAAGCGATTCCGAAAGTAGAAGGGTTTCGCTGTAGCAAACTTAAGTTATATTACTGTCCTATCAAGCCCGAAACAGCACAATTTGTTCTTGGTGAAAGCGATGATATTTTTAATATAAATAGCGGTGAAGTTGGACTTTTGATTGATTGCCCTGCTTTGCCTATTGGTAGGAGACAGCTTAGTTTACAATCCGGCATACAAACAGATAAAACTTTTTACACATATTCTTCCAGTACCTTTGATGTAGAAACAAAAGTTGATGGTGATTTAGGGTCACTTCCAGAGGTTAATCATCGTGGAGGACAAATCCAAACTCTTAATGGTCAAGATCAGGAAGGTTATTTCCCTGATCTAAAAGAGGCTTTCACATTTACGTTCTCTGATGAAGAATATGAACGTTTTCAAGAAGCTTATGATGAACTTAAAGGTTCCGAGGAAGTTAAAGCTGTAGTCAAACAAGTCATAGAACTAGATGAGGAGCATTTTGATTTATCAGACATTCTCAATGGAGTTGATGGAGACCTCATAAGACATAGAGCTCAACAAAACTGCTGTTAAGCAATAATTCCTTTATAAAAGCTTGCATAGCCAAGAAAACGCATGCTATAAACCGTTCAAATTCAGCGACATCGGCGTAACACCCGTGTCCACTACTATTAGGGATACACCCCAGTCGGCGAAGATACGCTCACTGGGGCCAAATGTTTTGAAGGTTATTGGTATATGTTTCAGTCACTCGGTGACAGATTAGGTGGTATTTTTGACGGGCTTCGCGGCAAGGGTTCTTTGCGCGAGGAGGACGTCAATGCAGCCATGCGCGAAATCCGTGTCGCTCTTCTTGAGGCTGACGTTGCCCTATCTGTTGTTAAGACCTTCATTGAGAACGTCAAAGACAAGGCCGTTGGCCAAGACGTTATCAAGGGTGTAAACCCTGCCCAGCAAGTTGTTAAAGTCGTTCATGACGAAATTGTAGAGCTTCTTGGTGCAGACGAGACAGAACTGCGCGTACTCAACGCCCCTGCTCCTGCCGCTATCCTGATGGTTGGTTTGCAAGGCGCTGGTAAAACAACATCATCTGCCAAAATCGGGCGTTTTCTGCAAGATAAGCACAGTAAGAAAGTGCTTATGGCATCTTTGGACGTTCAGCGTCCTGCTGCACAAGAACAACTCCGCCAACTCGGTGAACAAACAGAGGTTGCAACCCTCGACATCGTAGAGGGACAAACACCTGAGAAAATCGCCACACGCGCAATGGAGACTGCGCGCCTTGAAGGTTATGACATTGTTATCCTTGATACGGCTGGTCGCTTGGCAATTGATGAACCTTTGATGCAAGAGGTCAAAGACGTCTCAAAACTAACCAATCCTGTTGAAACATTACTTGTGGCCGACGCTATGACAGGACAAGACGCTGTCAATGTTGCACAAGCCTTTGACGAGAAAATTGGTATTACAGGCATTATGCTGACACGTGTGGACGGTGATGCACGCGGTGGTGCGGCAATGTCCATGCGCTCAATCACTGGAAAACCTATCAAGCTGATTGGTGTCGGTGAAAAATGGAGCGAGATTGAAGCCTTCCATCCTGACCGTATTGCAGGGCGTATTCTGGGCATGGGTGATGTGGTGTCCTTGGTTGAAAAGGCAGCAGAAACCGTTGATGAAGAACAAGCAGCCAAAATGGCTGAAAAGTTTAAGTCAGGAAAATTCGACTTTGACGATATGCTCGCTCAATTCAGACAGATGGGCAAAATGGGTGGCATGGGCTCTTTGATGAAAATGCTTCCTGGTCTTGGTAAATTTGCCGATCAGATTGAAAAAGCTAATATCGATGACACAATTATCAAGAAACAAGAGGCAATGATTTTGTCCATGACCAAGCAAGAGCGCGCGCGCCCTGCTCTCTTGAATGCTTCTCGCAAACGCAGAGTTGCTTCGGGTTCTGGCTCAACAGTCCAAGACTTGAACAAACTCGTCAAGCAACATGCTCAAATGGAAAAGATGATGAAGCGCATCAAGAAAATGGGCATGGGCGGCATGATGAAGCAAATGAAAGGTCTCATGGGCGGTAAAGATGCCGAAATGATGGACCAGCTTGAGGGCATGAGTGACGAAGATGCTATGAAGGCTCTTCAAGACCAAGGTGCTGGTGATATGGGTGGTGGTCTAGGTCCTAATCCATTCGCTGGTGGTGGAATGCCCACTGGTGGTGGATTTCCAGGACTTGGTGGCGGAATGGGCGGATTACCTGGCATGCCTACACGAGGAGGCACTAAGAAAAATAGAAAAAAGAAAAAACGGTAGAGATCATATCCCCTGATGACTCATACATGAGTTATCGGTCGATCTGATGTAATTTAAGTTTAGTTAAAAAGGAGAAAAACTATGGCACTAGCAATCAGACTGTCCCGCGGTGGACGTAAAAAGAGACCTCATTACTCAATCGTTGTTGCGGATTCTCGCAAAGCGCGTGATGGTCGTTTTATTGAAAAATTGGGTACATACAATCCGCTTTTGAACAAAGACGATGAAAATCGTGTGCGTTTGAATGACGAGCGTATTAACTACTGGCTTTCACAAGGCGCCCAGCCTTCTGATCGTGTTGCGATATTCTTGGGTAAAGCTGGTCTTGCACCGATGCCTGAGCAATCAAACAACCCACAAAAATCACAGCCTAAAGCCAAAGCGCAAGCACGGGTGAAGGAAAAAGAAGAAAAGGAAAAAGCTGCTGAAGAAGCTGCAAACGCACCAGTCGAGGAAGCTCCTGCAGAAGCAGAGACTCCAGCCGAAGAAGCAACAACTGAGGCACCTGCTGAAGAAACTGCTGAAACTGAAGCACCTCAAGAAGAAGCCAAAACAGAAGATGCGCCTGTAGAGGACGCACCCGCTGAAGAAGCTAAAACTGAGGAAGCCCCAGCAGAAGAAAAGCCTGCTGAAGAAGCTGAAGACAAGGCAGAGGAAAAAGCAGAAGATACTCCTGCTGAAGAGCCTAAAGCCGAAGAGAAGGCTGAGGATAAGCCAGCTGAAGCTGAAAAAGCTGAAGACGAAGCAAAGTCTGAGTAATTTTGAGATGCCTCGCCTGATTTCAGGCGGGGCAATCGCTTGTTATGCTAGAGCCTAAAAAAGAACGTATATGTGTAGCCCAAATCACCACCGCCCACGGCATTAAAGGCTTTGTGCGCCTCAAAATCTTTACCGAAAATCCTGAAGAACTGGAAAATTACAATCCTCTTTTCACCTCAAAAGATAAAGATGACACTCTGATCGTGAAGTTGAAAAACCCTGTCAAAAACCAGTGGCTGGCAGAAATTGAAGGTATTGATGACCGCAATGATGCAGAAAAATTGCGTGGCATAGAATTGTTTATCAATGCTGATGTCTTACCTGCTATCGAAGACGAAAACACCTTTTACCAACGTGATCTCGTTGGC
Source organism: Bdellovibrionales bacterium (assembly GCA_037968575.1). Lineage (GTDB taxonomy): Bacteria > Pseudomonadota > Alphaproteobacteria > Micavibrionales > Micavibrionaceae > UBA2137. Next base: position 21,844 of record JBBKVR010000039.1, read on the forward strand.
TTGATGGCTGTGACAAAATCAGGGCAAGACGTCGGAGAGGTTCTCAAAATCGAAAACTTTGGTGCTGGTGATTTAATTGAGATTAAACCGAGTGGGAGCAGTTCATTCTACTTGCCTTTTAAAGACACCTATGTTGGTAACGTTGACTTGGAAGAGCGTACACTCGAAGTTTTCGATTATGAGGATTACATTATCTTATGAGTTGGCACGTGCAAATACTCACTCTCTTCCCAGAAATGTTTCCAGGATCACTTGGACAATCTCTGAGTGGACGGGCGCTAGAGAACAAACTCTGGTCATATGAAGCCGTTCAAATTCGTGATTTTGCGACTGACAAACACAACACCGTTGATGACACACCTTTTGGTGGGGGCGCAGGTATGGTGATGCGCCCTGATACTATTGAGAAAGCATTACTCTCACTTCCTTTTCAAGGTCGTAAAATTTATTTAAGCCCCCGTGGTAAACCTTTAAATCAAAAACTGGTTGAAGAATTATCTCAAGAAGAAAATCTAACTCTACTTTGTGGGCGTTACGAAGGTGTTGACCAGCGCTTACTTGATGCTCACGAATTCGAGGAAATCAGTGTTGGTGACTATGTGCTCTCAGGTGGCGAACCCGCCGCCCTTATCCTGATGGATGCTTGTATACGCTTGCTTGATGGCGTCATGGGTAATGATAATACGGTTGATGAAGAAAGCTTTTCAAATAACTTATTGGAATATCCGCATTACACAAAACCTGACCCATGGGTTGATGCCAATGACGAAGAACACAAAGTTCCCGATATTTTAAAATCAGGTCACCATAAAAATGTTAAAAAATGGCGCCACGAACAATCGGTAGAACTCACCCAAAAACGGCGTCCTGACCTGCTTGAAAAAGAGTAGAAAACACTTGCAATCACCCTCTAAACCGCTGTATAAAGCGACCAGTTTTATAAAAAAGACAAATGAACCGCCGGGTTTGAAAACAAATACCGATATCGGGTTCTGATAAAAAACGAAGGAAGACAAGATGAATACAGTTCAAAAATATGAGGCAAAGCAAGTCGAAAGCCTCACTCAAGAGAAAAATATTCCTGACTTTGATCCAGGTGATACAATTAAAGTGAACGTGAAAATCCGTGAAGGTACACGTGAGCGTGTTCAAGCTTATGAGGGTGTTTGTATCTCTCGTAAAGGTAGTGGCGTGCAAGCCAGCTTTACAGTGCGTAAAATCAGTTTCGGTGAAGGTGTAGAGAGAACATTCCCTCTTCTATCTCCACGTATTGATAGTATCGAGCTTGTTCGTCGCGGTTCTGTTCGTCGTGCGAAGCTTTACTACCTTCGTGATTTGAGTGGTAAATCAGCCCGTATTTCCGAGCGTACAACTGGGCATGGTATTGAAGCAAAAGTTTCTAAAAAGAAATAAGCTTTTCAAATACCTTAAAGACAATAAAAAACCCGCTCATTAGCGGGTTTTTCTCTCTCTGAATTCTTTCAAGATTTTTTATGGTTGAATAGTTTGAAATCCACGATCTTCACAACTCTTATCTTCATTTGGAAAAATCACGACAGAGACAATTCCATCTGAGTCAAGGTCTCCGCACAAGCCCATGGTTGTACCCTCAGGGTATGTACAAGATTCTTGGTCATCTGGCGTACAGACTTTATTCAGTCCTTCTTGTATCTGTGCGTCCACTCCGCTTTGTCTAGCATTCTCTTCTGCTTTCCATGCTTCATAGGCGGGACTGTTCTGATTTTCAGTATCAGGAGTCTCTTCTGGAGCTGTACCACATGCCGCTAACGACAAAGCTACTGCCGCTGAACCAGCTATTTTAAACATTTTACTCATATTACACCTCTATTAATTATAAACATTTACCTTAACTTACCCTTCACACTAAGGAGTAGGATTACCATAATCTATGACGTAGGTACCATTATCATACTCACGCTGAATCTCTGTTAAATGTGTCTCAAGTGCTTCTGCATCATCAAGTGCTTTTTCAAGGGCTGATTGAGCACTTGCTGAATCTGACACATTATAACTAGACATTGTATCTCTTATATCCCCGCGTAAGCCATCAATTATGTCCATGTACCCTAATGAGCCTTTGAAAAGAAAATTATCAACTCTTAAATATTCAAGGTCATAAAAACTATCTATATGCATTTGATGAGAAAAATCTTCTGAATGCCTATACCTTTTAACAGTAGCGACAATTTCTTTAAAAGAATGTAAGAATTCTTCATCAGATAGTCTTTCTTCACCATCAACAAAAGGCTTAATTGTTTCCATATGAGTATTGTCGTCAACTGAAACTGTTTCCGTGTACTGTCCAGAAATATTTTCCTCATTACTACCGCAAGCTGTAAGCGCTAAAGCAGCAGCAACACTCAATAAACCTTTAATCGGACGCATATTACACCTCTATAAATTCTTAAAAATTTTTTGTATTATGTTAAATTATTTAACTTTTTGCAAGCTTTAGTTTCACAAATTATGCAAATAACTGAAATTGCATAGAAAAAGCAAGCTAAAACTGCTAAAAAACCTTATGAATTCAACTATTCTAGCAAATATCGACGATGTTATGGTCAGCTATAATGTTCGCGATAGCAATGATTTTGGACAAAAATGGTCTCCTATCGCACAACAAATGTGGCAGGATATCACTTCCTATGATGCTCACGGTGCGCAATACGGTGAGAAACAACTTGCCCCTCACCTTTCTCGTATTTCCGATGATGGTGCCACATTCCTTTTATATCTTGGCTATCCAGAAAATGTAGTGGCTAATTTCAATGATGCTTATCGCTTAAGTGATATCGGCAAGATTGATAAACGCTATAACCCTGAAATTTGGTCACTGCCTCATCGCCCTACAGACGAAGAGCGTATTTTGAAGCGCAAACACACAGAATGGGCACCCGATGTCATTCAAACCTACACAAACGGTAATGAAATAGTTCAAAATCACCCTCATGTTAATCACGTTATTCCTGCCTTATCTCTCTATCACCATGAGCGTTTAGACAGTAAAGGTCCGTTTGGACTGCCTGCTGGCAACATGGGCGTAGTTATGCAAGTTGCTTGTATCGTTGACGCCTATGATGGCGATCGTATTCAGCGACCTCACCAGCCCGCACAACGGACACCTAAAGAGGCATTGGACCGTATGGGCGCTAAAGGCGCAGATAGCAAATATGATGGTGCGTTTGATGCTGACTTGCTTGATGCCTACAGGCAGTTTAAGTTAAAACAATCATAAACACTTAAAGGATTTCCATGTCACTGGACTTACAGGCACAGCTTCTGATTGCTTTTGGCTTTTTGTTTATATTGGCAGAAAGCCTCATACCTGCATTTGGGCTTTTGGCTGTTGTTGGTGCAATTGCTTTTATTTGGGGCGGATTGCTTGTTCATTACAACCCTGAAATTCATACCGTATTTCTAAATCCTGCCTCTGTGTGGGCAATTGCCGTGTTGGCAATTATACTTATGGGAGCAGTTGGCTATATGGTGAAACGCGCTTATTCAAAACCAACAACCACAGGTCAAGAAAGTTTGATTGGTGAAAACGCCAAGGTTATTTCATGGGTAAAAGATAGTGGGCAAATTCAGGTACAAGGTGAAATTTGGCAAGCCACTTCTTTGAAAGAACTACAGCTTAAGAAAAATGACACTGTGGAAATAACAGCCACAGACGAACTCATACTCATTATTAAAGAAGGAGAGTAACATGACATTTATAGGCATAATCTTAATCGGGATTTTAGTTGTCCTTTTTGCATCATTACGCATTATCAAAGAATATGAACGCGGGGTGATTTATACACTGGGTAAATATAGTGGTGCAAAATCACCAGGGATGCGCATTGTATTGCCGATTATCCAGCAAATGGTCAAAGTGGATATGCGTATCCGTACAGAGGATATTCCACCACAAGACGTCATATCGCGTGATAACGTCTCTGTACGAGTCAATGCTGTTGTCTATTACCGCATCATTGACCCAGGCCACGCCATTAACCGTGTTGAGAACTTTTATAATGCAACATCACAGCTTGCACAGACAACATTGCGCTCTGTTTTGGGGAAACACGAGCTGGATGACATGCTTGCCAACCGTGAAGAACTCAATAAAGACGTACAAGAAATTCTTGATACGCAAACAGATGGTTGGGGTATTAAGGTCACTAACGTTGAGATTAAGCACATCGACCTTGATCCATCTATGGTGCGTGCCATTGCCAAACAAGCAGAGGCCGAGCGTGAGCGTCGTGCCAAAGTGATTAATGCGCAAGGTGAATTTGAGGCTGCCAAGCAATTGGATGAAGCTGCTAAAATTCTTGCCAACCGCCCAGAGACAATGCAATTACGTTATTTAGGGACAATGGGCGAGTTTACTCAATCCAAAGGCAATACAATGGTTTTACCCATTCCGATGGATTTAATAACACCGATGTTGAAAGGTAAACTTAAGTAACACAACGTCATTGCGAGCGAAGCGAAGCAATCCAGAAAAAGACTGGATCTCCACGTCATTTCATTCCTCGCGATGACATAGTAAAAATTACATACAAACAAAAAAAGGCTCAAACGAGCCTCTTTTCATTTATTCATTTAGATCAGGTATTATCTGATACGCATGTATACGTTACAGTTTACACCTGTTTGCGCTGTACTGTAGTCAGCAATTGGTGTGTTCGCCAATGCACACGCAGTAACAGCTACACCGACAGCACCAACTCCTAAAACAGTACCTGTGTTAGGGCGCCCATCATCAATTTTATTGTCAATTCTGAATGCCTGAGAGGGCGATAGTGCCTCCGACGCTGCGCCACCTGCAGCTACGTTCAATGCAAGTGTGGAATTTAAATATGTGCCTGCTGGTGTAGCAGCAGCCATTGTTGCTCCAGTCGCAACAGTACCACCTGCGTGAAAACCAACTCTGAGCCCACCATTTGCAGGAAATTCTGGGTGTGATTCACTAACAGCTAAATTCGCTGAGTTTGGAAGAACACCTCCAATAATATCAGCCGCAGCCAATTGTGCCCAAAAGGTTGTGGCCTCCATTGCTAAAGTTTGTACAAGGCCTGGTATTTGTGTCAAACGACCATTCGCATTACCATCAATGTCACACACCCCCGTACAATTAGGAATACGTGTATCAGGGTTAAGCATATCACCAGGTATAGCGCCATAAGCATCTTCAAATGTAGACATACCAGCTTCTGTTGCTTTCACTTGCGCAGCAGACGCAGAAACCTGAGCATTAGAAATAAGCTCTTGCCCTTTCAAAACACCACCAATCAATAGACCGATGATAATCATAACAATCGCCAATTCCACAAGTGTGAAACCACGTTGTCTTTCGTTATTTGTATTTAAGTTCATGTTCATATCACTCTCCAAAGTAATGAGTCTTTTAATAATACCTAAAAGCATACGCATATTCCGAATACACCACAAGCTTCAACCTTAAGTTTCACCCTGAAATACTTAACAAAACCTCAATGAAATCAACCACTCTGACAAAATGGTCAGCTTTGTTTGTATTTATTTATTTATTTGAACGTAGATATCACATTCCAATATATCTGAGGCAATATCGTACACACCTGTTGCATCGCTGGCAGTTGCACATCTACTTGCCGCAGCCCCGACGCTAATTCCTAAAACCTTTCCAGAATTAGGCAGGCTATCATCTATTTTTTCGTCTATGCGCCTTGCCCATTCGGGAGTTAGTGCCGTTGCACTGGCCAATCCAGAAACTGAATTTAAATTACCGCCTGTAGCCAAATAATGTTCTCTAGGTCCAGATACTCTCAACGCCGCAGAAGTGGACGCTGCAAACAATCCATTATAGGGATTCCCTACCCTTAACGCGCCGCCAATAGGGAACTCGGGATGGGATTCACCTCCAGCAATAGCAGAAGGATTAGTGGAAATACCTTCAATCATACCAGCAGCAGCAAGTTGCGCCCAGAAAGATGTCGCTTCATTATTTAAAATTTGTGAAGCATCCGGATAGCGATCTATCCTGTTATTTCCATTACCTGCAAATGCACACTGTCCTGCACAATTAACCAAACGAGCTGCAGGATTAGGCATATCACCAGGTATATTTTCATATTTATCCCAAAACTTGGAGAAAGCTAAATCAATTTCCTGAATTTGCGAGATAGAGGCCGTTATTCGAGAGCTGACAATTAACTCACGACCCTTGAGAATACCCACAGCAAGAACGCCAATAATCAACATTACAATTCCTAGTTCAACCAGCGTAAAGCCGTAATTATTTTTCAGGTGCATTTTCTTTCCTTACAAACTTTCAAGTTCGGTCAAATTTTGGTCTTTATATATAGATTACAAGATATAGAATCTCCTGTGTTGTACGTATCATTAAATCCATTGCCATTAACACAAGCGATAGGTACCACTGGAGGAAAAGGTACAGAGGATCCCAATGCGCGTGCGCTTCCAGAATTAGGCATTCCATCATCAAGCTTTTTATCAACTCTATATGCTTGACTAGGCGTTAGAGCTAGCCCACTTGGTTGCCCAGAACCTACGGCGGGACTCATTGCAGTACAAAGATAATGTCCAGGTAATGCAACAGATGGTGCAGGATCTGTAGAGGCAACCAAAAAGCTCCCTGGATGATACCCAACACGAACACTTCCATTAATTGGGAACTCTGGATTAGAGACGCCAATTTCAAGGGTACTAGGATTCGGACTTGTTTCCGTAAAAAAACCACTCGCAGAAAGATGAGCCCAAAAAACTGTATCTTCGCGTGTTAAATCATCTAATATCTGAGGCCTGTCACTTAATCTGTTATTTCCGTCCCCTGCTTGAGCGCACACACCAACACAATTTGCCAAACGTACAGTTGGATTAATCATATCACCTGGCACTGATTGATATTTGTCCCAAAATTGTGAAAATGCTTGATCAATTTCTTTAATTTGGCTAACTGATGCTGCAACCCTTGAACTGTCGATTACTTCCCTGCCTTTGAGAACGCCCGCAGCAAGAACGCCGATAATAAGCATCACTATCCCTAGTTCAACCAGACTAAAACCTTGTTCTTTTTTGATAGAATCTATCATTTATATCTCCGTAAAATTCATATATTTAGTTTACCTTTTTTGAGTATGTGAAGCTAGTTTCTCCTGAATTTTGTCGGTGTGCATCCTTCTACTTCTTGAAAAGTCCGATTGAACGATGTTAACGAACCAAACCCCGATTCCTTTGCAACATCTTGGACTGTGAGTCGTGTTTGTTTCAATAAAACCTTTGCGTCTTCAATTCTATATTCTTTAAGTAATTGAGGAATAGATTTTTTATATACTGAGTTGACCAGCTCTGAGGCAACAGCTTCTGAAACACTCAGTTCTTGTGCCAGTTCCCTACGTCCAAAATTTTGTTCTTGGTACAACTTATCTCTTTCAAAAACTTGATTTAGTTTTTCAATCATTTCTGGATTTTTAACTTTAAGGCTGCGACTTTGATTTAAAAAAACGGCTTGGGGATAAATTCTAAAAAGTGAAGTTGAGACAAGATAGGTAAAAACACACGCCATCAAGGAACGTGAAATAATTAAATCAGCTTGCTCAAGAAATCCGAGTTGTTCAAAGAGAACCAAAGCAACCAACCCACTATTGGAAAGGATGAGACAAATCACCAGCCAATATCTTTGCTTTCCAGCACTTTTACTCTGCCATAAATCTCTTGCTGAACGGACAATTAAAACAGTGAGAAACAGTAATATAGAGCCACTAACAATAGAGATAAGGTTAGTCAGTCCCCACGCATCCTCAGATTTTTCTATAAA
>JBBKVR010000040.1:0-6610 GCA_037968575.1 Bdellovibrionales bacterium
TGTTTTTCTATGAGTTCAAAAAGCTTTAATTTTGCATCTGATGAGCGGTGCGAACGCCCTACCAATGCCCCCTCCAGCTTATCCCAACTCCAAGTCGGATTTTTGCGGGTCGGCCCTGATGAAAAACGCGGATTAACCGGTCTGTTTGATGGCTTGTTCATGATACTTTCCTTTACTCACTTTATCCCGTGAAAATCTCTTCTTTAAGCGATAGAAAAGATAGGGGTTTCTGTCCAGTATTTTATAGTGATACATACTTGTTTACATGTATACTCTAGAGACAAAATTCACGAACTCTTTTTATTCTTTTCTATGAGCATATTCCTTACACTCGTTTCAGGCACAGATTCATTCAATAGCGGTTTCGTTTCAGCGATTCTTTTATTATTAGAAGAAAATGCTCTTGTTGATCCAAATGATGTCACTTGGCTTTCTGAAAATAAAGCTCTTGATATCGAATTGAAACGCGAACCCTCGCCCGCCTGTCTCAATGAACTTCGTCGATTAAGCGATAGCGAAAAAGCAGACATGTTTTTGACATCTGCCGAGAACAGAAAGAAAAAACTTTTGATTGCTGATATGGACTCAACCATCGTTGCAGAGGAAACGCTTGATGAAGTCGCAAAGCATTATGGTATTGGGAAAATGGTTTCTGAAATCACCGAACGTGCCATGCGTGGGGAAATAGATTTCAAAACATCCCTTAGAGAGCGCGTGGCTTTATTGTCGGGTAAAGATTCAGCAGTTTTATCATTTGTTCGTGATGATATGACATTAAATAAAGGTGCCAAAACGCTCGTACAAACCATGTCCGCGCATGGTGCAAAATGCGTCTTGATATCAGGCGGATTTAGCTTTTTTACAACGTATGTTGCTTCACTGTGTGGCTTTCACCACCATCACGGCAATACACTTCAGGTTAAAAACAGCAAAGTCAGTGGCTTTGTTGAGGATCCTATTTTGGATTCATCGGCAAAAAGCGAACTCATGAATGAATACATGAATAAATACGGTGTAAAGTCGGATAATGTGTTGGCGATTGGTGATGGCGCAAATGATAAAAAGATGATTGAGGCTGCAGGCTTGGGAATTGGTTATTATCCGAAAGATATTTTGGAAGAAGCTACAGACAATCATATCTTTTACGGTGACTTGACCACGGCACTTTATGCTCAAGGGTTTTGTGATGAAGATTTTAGTGTAGAATAATGAGCATGACGATGAAGCAAAATTTCAAATTCTCTGAAGATGAAATCAATGAATTGATTTCAAAATACTGTAATGACTTTACAGAGAACGCACGACTAGACAGATACGACCCAATTACAGGGCGTGATAGAGAGCTAGATGAAACAATTCTCATCCTTTTACAAAAGGGTCGTAAAAACGTTATGCTTCAAGCACCTGCTGGCGTTGGTAAGACAGCTCTTTGTGTAGGATTAGCGCAAAAGATTGTTGCAGATGATGTACCTGACTATCTCAAAAATGCGCGTGTTTTGGAATTGGATTTGGCCTCTATGGCGGCTGGAACATCCAAAATTTCAGAATTTCAGGGGCGCATTGTCCCTCTCCTCAAGGGCATAAGTGAGCGCTACATTGACTCCTCTCAGCCAAAAACAATTCTCTTCATTGATGAAATTCACCAGATTATGCCGACTTGCGAGGGAAGCTCTTATCGCGGACTTTCTGAAGTCATGAAACCTTATTTGACTGCTGGAACATTAAACATTATTGGTGCCACAACTAGAGATGAATACAGAATTTATGTCGAGGTTGACCCAGCGATGGACAGACGTTTCCAAAAAGTTGATTTATCCGTTCCCAACGAGGAACAAACATTTACAATTTTGCAAAACTTACGCTCTCGCTATACCGACCACCACAAGGTTGATATTTCTGATGTTGTTTTGCGTGTGATTGTAAAACTCACCAACCAACATATCCGCAAACGTAACCAGCCTGATAAATCAATCATTACAATGGACGCAGCTCTTGCCTGGCAGGTCATGCATGATGGAACTGGTGGCGAATTAAAACTGGAAAATGTTTATCAAATTATTGCGCGCGAGACAGGTCTGCACGGAGATGCACTTGCATTGACTGATAAAGAATTGAAAGCCCTAGAGGCTTGAGCCCTCCGCATATCGCCACTCCCCCTCTTTTAAATCATTAACCTGAAACTCTCCAATTTGGATACGATAAAGCTTAGTGACTTCATTATTAAGTTTCTCAAACATTTTCTTAATTTGGTGATAACGCCCTTCGGTCAAAACCATCTCACAGCTTTTATCGCCTGTCTTTTTAAATTGGACAGGCTTCAAAGACTTATCTTCTCCATCAATCATGAACTCACCAGAGCCAAATAACTTCTCTTCTTCGCCATTAAAATTATCCCTCACCTCCACTTCATAGGTCTTTGGTAAATGTGTTTTAGGATGTGTGATTTTGTGTAAGAAATCACCATCATCAGTCATAAAAACTAGACCTGTTGAGTCCTTATCCAAACGACCAGCTATTGATAACTTTGGATTTCTATTTCTAAACCGTGGAGGTAAAAATTTAAAAATTGTTGGTCCATCTTTATCACTATGTCCACACACATAACCTACGGGCTTATGAAGGATAAGATAAATTGGCGAAAGTGGATCTAAAGGCTCATCATCAAATTTTGCGCGTTCATGTAAATTTTTTGTGGTGTCTATTTTAGCAGAAGCATTGGAGACAATTTCTCCGTCCAATTCAAATGCACCCAGTCGAACAGCCTTACCAATTTGATTACGTGAGCCGTAACCTAAGTTAGAAAGTAACCTATCAAGACGAATTTGCTTGCTCATATTTTTTCTGCCATCAAAATTTTGAAACCATTTTTTACCGCAAGACTTGAAAACTTTTTGAATTTAGCCTCTATGATTTTTTCATAAGGTAAATGGTTGTTTGCGACCATGTAAAGTTTCCCACCAGAAGAAAGCATTTCATATGCTGTATGAATAAATTTCTGTCCCAAAGAAATATCTTGAGACTTCTCTTCATGGAAGGGGGGATTCATAACAACGGTTTTAACTTTTGGGCAATCAGGCGCAGTTCTCAAATCCCACCATGAAATTTGGGCATTCTGTTTTTCCAAATTCATGCGACAGGCTTCCACAGCGCGCATGTCGTTATCGAATCCATATAAAGTGCTATCCGGGTTTCTTCGCAGTAATTCGACAGATAAGTACCCATATCCACACCCTAAATCTGCAACAGGTGACTGAATGTCCGGTAGTGTATCTATAAGTAACTGCGATCCTTTATCAATTTTATCAAACCCATAAATTCCTGCACGACTATAAAAGCCGTGTTCGTTTTTCCGATAAACAGGCACACCATTTTTTTCAGTTTTAGAGCAATCCAATTCATAGATTTTACAATGATGCTTTGAAATTTGGTTTGTAACTTGCAAACCTAAACTCTCAAAAATAGAAGGAAGGCTTTTAGCTCCCATCTTCACATGAGACACAACAACCAGTTTTCCTGATGGGGAAATATTTTGAAGTGAAACTCCCAAATTATCTTTTGTTGCTTTTTTATTTTTATCGGCAAAAAGAACAACAAAATCATAACCGCGTTTTAAAGAATTTTCACAGACCGTTTGATAACCAGCGTTCTTCCAGTTTTCCACCTGCTCGTAATAAAAATTAAGGACAGTTGTCTTTTCATTAAGGAAAAATGGATTCAGTTCACCTGTATATGGAATGGAGTGCAGTAACGCACTTTCAAATTTAGAAGGTTCATTTTTAAGATAGTGGAGAAAAGCCTTAAGCTCTTCTTGAGAGGTAGTCATAAAATTTACAGAGCCTCTGACCCTGATTCACCCGTGCGGATGCGAATGGCCTGTTCAATATCATAGACAAAAATCTTACCGTCACCAATGCGTCCCGTGCCTGCAACTTTTTGAATAATTTTGACGACTTCATCGACCTTTTTATCATCAACAACAATTTCCATTTTGACCTTGGGAAGGAAATTCACCGAATATTCAGAACCGCGATACATTTCGGTCTTTCCTTTTTGACGACCAAAGCCTTTGACTTCTGTAACCGTTAAACCCTCAACACCTGCTTCCGTCAACGCATCCCGTACGTCGTCCAATTTAAAAGGCTTGATGATTGCCATGACCATTTTCATGCGATAAGTTCCCTTTAGCTGTTTTTTCAGTCACTAATTTATACTCTGTTCGGAATGTATGCAAATGGGTAAAGCGCGTCAATCAACCAAAAAAAATAAATCTTTCGACATTATTGTTGTTGGTGGTGGGTTGGCTGGGCTATCTCTTGCGGCTCTTCTCGCCGCACAAAATTTTACCGTAGCTTGCATTGATCGCGTAAACCCTAGACATGCAGTTACAGAAAATTTTGACGGGCGTACTACAGCTGTCTCATGGGCTTCACAAAAGATTCTTGATGCTGCCAATGTCTGGGACAAACTTCAACCACAAGCCTGTCCCATTAAAGATATTCAGATTTTGGATGGTGATAGTCCTGTGCTGCTTGAGTTTTTCAGCCATGAAGTTAATGACAGAGCCTTTGGCTGGATAATTGAAAATCGCCTCATTCGCGCGGAACTTTACAAGGTCATTACCAAAAACAAAAACGCCCAATTCTTTGCACCAGATAGTGTCAAAGATTTTACAATTACTGAAGACAAAGCGGTCGCACATCTCGAAAGTGGTGAGAGTCTTGAAGCGCAACTCATCGTTGGTGCAGACGGTGCTAATTCCTTTACCCGCGAATGGATGGATATTCCTGTTCGTGGGTGGGCATATAACCAGCATGCCGTTGTTTGTATTGCTAATCATAAAAACCCGCACGGACAAATTGCCGTTGAACATTTTAGATCTGAGGGACCGTTTGCCGTTTTACCTATGACAGATGACGCACAGGGCAACCACCGTTCATCTGTTGTCTGGACACAGCATGGCAGTCCTGACAAAAGTGCATTCTCTTATTCTGAAGAAATTTTCAATACAGCACTCAATACGCGCTTTCCCGATTTTTATGGAGAGGTCAAATTATCTGGTAAACGTTTCTCATACCCTCTTGGACTAAAACATGCTTACGATTATATAAAACCGCGCATGGTTTTGGTTGCTGAGGCGGCACATGCGATGCACCCGATTGCAGGACAAGGTTTAAATATGGGGTTTCGCGACATTGCTTGCTTGTCATCCCTCCTTGCAGAGGCACGAGAGGAGAAAAAAGATTTAGGAAGTGAGGCTCTTCTAAAAGGTTACCAGCAAAAACGTCGTGCCGATAATGTTGGTATGATGGCAGCAACCGATGGGCTGAATAAGTTATTCTCGAATAGCCTGCCTATTCTAGGAAAAGTTAGAAAACTAGGCGTGCGCGCCGTTTCCAAGTTTCCACCTGCAAAGCAGTTCTTCATGAAGCAAGCTATGGGAGCCACAGGTCTGCTTCCCGATCTAATCAGAGAGAAGAAGTAACCCTATCCATTCATTATTGTGCCGCCACCTGTTGGTGCAGGAGTCTGTGGAGAATTACCTAGATTATTTGGATGATCTGCCGCCGCATATTGATAGGTTGGCTCGTCAACGCGAGGCGCAGATGGCACAACATTACCATTTTCAGAATCTATACGCGTAATGTTCGAGCCATATTGTGCATCTGGTATCCCTGGAAAATTCATCGCCGTCTGAAAAGAACCAAAGGCAAGCCCTGCCCTATCCATTAAACTCATATCAGTATTACCAGCCAAAACACCATTAATTTCGCTACTGATGCCAAAGGCATTTTGTAGCCTGTCAAAAAGACCTGAAGCCATTCCCATAAATTGTTGTGCCATACCTGCAAAGTCAAAATTTCCTATACCTGCAAGCATATCACCAATAAAAGGAAGATTTTGGAGTGATGCCATTGCGTCAGCACCAAGTAACCCGCTTATACTAACCAGTTCACCGCGAATTTGGTCAGAAAGCTGTCTACCCAATAAATTGGAGGCTGTTCCTTCACCTACAGCATTCATAAATCCAGGCTCACCTAAAATACGAATCCAAGTGGCTTGATCCAACCTCAAACTCGCTGCAATTCCTGTAACGGATTCTTCTGATAGACCATCTCCACCTGCCATACCTGTTATGGCAGATAAGTTTTCAAGGTAATGGCCTGCCTTTGTTGGATCTTGTAAATTAGCTAAAATAGCCTGTTGATTACCGGGATCAGCTAATATTTCAGACATAGCTGTTCTGATTTCTTGGGGGATATTTTCATCTTTATCAATTATATCATCTAACATCGCTACCGTCATATCTGGCATAGATACAGCTAACAAATTCATTGACGCAACGCCAAGTGTAGGATGCATTTTTATAATCCCAATTGGATCAATACTAGCCATAGATGACAGCGCATCTCTATTTGTGTGGAGATAACGCCCAATATCCTGCATCACTGCACTATTACCTCTTAAGTTTGCAATAGCTTCTGCATGTTCTGCTGAACTTAGGACTCCATTATCCTCCATCTTTTCAACCAACGCATCTACGTATTGCTGTCCCGCTAAAGTCGGGTTGGTGCGCGCTGTTTCCAGTACAGTTGCCAGCGCCGATGGGGGT
>JBBKVR010000041.1:0-4232 GCA_037968575.1 Bdellovibrionales bacterium
AGGGTGCGAGCACCCAGTGTTTCTACAATCTATACGACGCGCTAAAGTATGAAGTCCCCACCCAAAAAGAAGAACAGCACCAGAGGCAATAATCATTGGTATTTCATAGGCATGAAAGACTGCGTGAACACTATCAAGCCAACCTGGCATCACAGCAATTAAGCCAATACCAGCCAATAGTCCTGATAGCGAAAATAGAATAGGAAGACCACAACAAAAGATGTGGCTCAATTCGCTAAGGACAACTACGCCTGACAATGTTTTTTGTATTTTTTGCATATCTTACTTTTCTATCAAGAAGTAGAGAAGAAATATAGCAAAATTTAAGAGATATCAAGAATTAGATAGAAATGAAAATACCAGCCACATAAGAGTGGCTGGTACCTACACATTAAATTTATTATTTAGAAATCATGCTTTTTTACATTTACCACAGCGTTTCATTAACCAGTAATCAAGACCCAGCTTTCCGCCCCCATGGGTAATCAGGACACCTGTAAGCAACAACCAATAATAATGCTCTGTTGTTCCCGGGAATATGAAGAGTTCAATAACAGCTGTCATAACGAATAGCCCTAAAGCAGCAAGTGGCGTCAATAATCCCAAAATCAAAAGAGCTGGGAGTATCAGCTCTGCACCTGTCGCCATATAGGCTGCCAATTCAAACGGGATAAGAGGCACATCGTATTCGTACTCGAATAAAGCCAGTGTAGTTGTCCAGTTATCAATTTTTGTAAGACCTGAAGTAAAGAAAACCTTAGCAATCCAAAGACGCGTTGCAAGCAGTGCAATCGTCTGTAGCCAACCTGCCACGGGGCAAAGTTTATCGTAAGTTGTACAAAGTTTATGTATCATTGTTTTTCCTTTTTGAAGGTTAAGAGGTGAAAACGCCAGCAGTCATAAGGCGAGCAAATTCAGATTGAAAATAAGGCTGGTTATCTTCGGTTAAATTGAGGTCGTTCATAGCAGATAAAAATGTTTCTTCGTTTTTACAAGACGTAAAAAATTGTTCCATCTTGGTGTCTAACATCATCATATTCAGTTGATTGCTCACGTTACGCCAAACCAAAATAGAGTGACTTTCTTTTTCTAAAGCCACTTCACCAACCTTTTCGTCTTGATGAGACTTCCAAATATCCAAAACATTATAAGAAGCATTGATAAGGTGTGCTGTATCAGCGACTTGTAGAATAAAATCCTCATTTTGTGAACTTGCTTCTGTCAATCCATCAAACGTAAGGAATTTAATGTCATCAGCATGATAGCTTATATGTCTTACCCATTCCAAAGCTGCCATATCAGATAAATACGGGACAGTTAAACCTTTAATATATGTCTTCAGAAATACGGGTAGATGTTCACCAAAAGAAAACAAATTACCCGAAGGTTGAGGAAATTCCATTAGATATTCCCGCGCCATCATGTGGAAAAACTTTTCACCAACCAACTGTTTTAAAACAGGAAATGTGTCAGACAAAGCATCTGTGAGAATATAAATTGTATTATTACGGTAGATACGCAGACGATTTTGATTGCCGGTCTTTGCATCAGAGAGATATTTGGCACTTTCAAACGTGCCGTCATAAATATCGTTCATAAAATCAGATTGGAATTCACGCAACAAGGACATCGCCAAGACTTCCTTCTTGTTTGACTTCTTGTCTAATATCATCTGCTTTGTTTGCCTCAGCAATCAATACATCTAATTCAGGAATATCTGTATCCCATTCCACGAGAGTTGGCGTATCACTAAAACGTTTTAGGGCATATTCGTATAACTCCCAAACAGCCTCATAAACAGGCACACCATGTGTATCGAGATAAATTTCTTCGCCGTTATCAAGTTTGTTTACTTGATACCCCGCAAGATGCATCTCCTTGACACAACCATCATTCTTAATGGTGTCTATATATTCAACAGGATCATAACCTAAGTTATGAGAACTAACTTTTATATTATTGATATCGAGTAATAATCCGCAACCAGACCTATCTGATAACTCATTCAAAAAATCCATTTCAGAATAATCTAAATCTTTGAATGCTACATAATTAGATGGGTTTTCAACCAGCATTTGGCATCCAACTATATCTTGAAATTCGGAGACATGGTCAACAAACACATCTAAAGCCTCATCGGTAAATGGAACAGGCAGAAGATCGGGCACATGTGTGTGCTGGTATCCACTCCATGAAAGATGATCAGATACAAAAACCGGATTAACTTCGTCTACTAATCGTCTAACTTTTTTAATGTGTTCTCTGTCCAAGCCATCCGCGCGTCCTAACGAGGCACCAACGCAATGAAGAGAAATAGGATAATTTTCTGCTATTTGGAGGATATCGGCACGAGGTTTCCCCCCGCCCAAATAATTTTCTGTGTGAACTTCCAAAAATCCAACAGAATGTGAGGGAGAAAGAAAGTCGCGCACATGAGGGGATCTCAGTCCAATTCCAGACTTTGCAAGAGAATCTTTTAACATGATATGCGGCTTTCTTCCTAAGTGGAGTGAAAAAGATTAACCTTCTACGACTTTACCACCCACAATTTTGTCACATGAGCCTTGAGGTAGATATACCCACTCATCAGCGCCACCATCTGTTTTAGCCTGTCCTGCACAGCTATGACCGTTTGCCGCGCAGTCATTTTGACCAGCTTGGACAACACCAGAACATTTTTCGTAACCTTCTTTAGCCGCATTTGCATCAGAGGCAACGAAGCTAGCGCCAGCTACAAAAGTTGCAAGAGCTGCAGTCGTAAGTAATTTTTTAGAAATAGTCATTTGTAAATCCTTTCGAGATTACCGTTTTTAGTTGTATAGACAATGCACTGAGTTTTATTTAGTTTGTCAGTGGAACACATGCATTTTTGCTGTGTTCAGTGGTGTAATACGTAGGGAGCCCCTATTTGGTTACGCCTTTTAAATTTTTATTTTTTTGTTTCTAAGATGTAACCGGAGGTCCTTTGCGGACGTATAATAGTAATAAGTGGGATGAATGGATGCGCGCCACGCTAAATGGCGACAAAAACGCATATCGCCTCCTTCTTACTGAATTAAATGGTTGGCTGACGGCTTATTACAGGAAGCGCGTTGCCGAACCCCATATAGAAGACTTGGTACAGGAAACAATGATGGCTCTACATGCTAAAATGCAAACCTTTGATCCGGAACAGGCTTTTGGTCCATGGATTTCTGCGATTGCTAAATATCGTATGATTGACCATTTCCGCAAGACTGGACGGCATACACATATTGAGCTTCCTGATGATTTAAGTGCACACCAAACTGATGATGCGGAAAATGCCTTTCACGATGTTGGAATTATGCTCGATCAAATTCCTGAAGAACAGGCCAAAGTCATTCGTATGATGAAATTAGAAGAATTAAGCGTTGCCGATGTTGCAGAAAAAACAGGGCACAGTCCCTCTTCCGTCAAAGTGATGGTTCATAGGGGCATGAAAAAAATGCAAAAATTAGCGAAGAAGAACAAGGCATGAATAATCCAGTGATAGACACATTGGTCGATAATTTAACTCCAACGAAACCGTTGGAGAACAAAAGCCTGTATAGTTTCTATGTAGTGGTTTTGGGGCTTTCTACACTTGCTGTTTTGGCTACATTTGGCTTGCGTTTTGATTATCAAGCAGCCATTGAAACGGGATCCATGTTCTGGAAACCTGCAATTTTTCTTTTTGTTTCACTGGGTGGATTATTTGCCATGAGTTCTCTATCTCGTCCTCAAGGCCAAATGCCTAAACTCACATTTGCTTTTATAGGTATTGGCCTCGCTATTCTAGGCTGGCAAACCATCAATCAATACCCCGATATATCCCTTAGCCACATCAGCCAAAGTTTTGGAATGAGTTCTGCAAATGCATGTCTGGTTGTCACTTCCGTTGGTGGAATTCTGTTAACTCTAGCTTTTTGGAAATTCTGGCTAAAGAAGGCGGCTTCCTCGCGACCTGTATTACTAGGTGCTGTATCAGGCTTTACATCCGCAAACATCGCTGCTGCGGCTTATGCTCTCCACTGCAATATGGATATGGTTCTTTATGTTGTTGGATTTTATGGAGTAGTCATACTGGCGATGACACTTCTAGGAGCAGTTCTGGGTAAAAAAGTGCTCAACTGGTAGCTCTCTTAAGCAAACAGTTTTTCTGTTTCTTCCGCATCTCTTTGTTCCACATTGGCAAAAGCTGCATCCTTAATAATAAAATCTACGCTTTCACG
>JBBKVR010000042.1:0-41775 GCA_037968575.1 Bdellovibrionales bacterium
ATGGTTCCGCAAACTGTTGAGCACGAATTGTTTGCCACTGATTTTGGAACCAATATTTCTTTCAATATTCGCCGATACTCCTCACCATTATCAATCAATTACCAGATATTATTATGGCTAGTATGTTTGGTTTTTATCCTAGTATAAACGACTAACTATTAAATTGACATAATATAAGTAATTGTTTATATCGTATACTCATGGGAAACTTAGAAAACAAAATAAATAGGCTTTCAGAAAAATGGGGGTTCGCTAATATTGAACATATCCCCTCCGCACGCATGACGCCTGTCTACCGTGTTCACATGAATAGTGGTGGCATAGCAGTTCTAAAAATCCTTGAAGGTGAGCACATCAAGGACGAGATTGAAGGTGGTAAGATTCTAGATTATTACAGTGGTCGCGGCGCCATAAAAATTTTAAGAAGTGAAGAGGGCTCATTTTTACTTGAGTTTGCTAGTGGCAAAGAATTGGCAGACATCTCTTTAGCGGGAGAAGATGAAAAAGCAACCGACATTATTTGCGACGTTGTTAAAGAATTGCACGAAAATCGTGATACCCTGCCACCCTCTACCTTGAAGCCTTTAGAAGAGAGATTATCACAGCTATTTGGTGGAGCTAAGACATCGAAAGATAAGCTTGTTCTAGAAGCAGCCGCCATCGCGCGTGAGTTAATAGATACGACAAAAAATCCGATACCTCTACATGGAGACTTACATCACCGTAATATTCTTGAGTCTGAAAGAGGTTGGTTAGCGATTGACCCGTTAGGTCTCATAGGTGATCCTTGCTATGAAGTCGCGAATTCATATGGAAACCCTTTAGATGCAGAAACTCTTACAGAAAATCCTGAGCGCACTAAAATGCTAACTGAAAAGTTTTCTGATAAATTAGGATATTCGTATGAGCGTATAGCTAAATTCGCTTTTGTGCATCACGTAACCGCCTCTTTATGGGGGGGCTATGATTTCCGATATCGGCCTAACCGCCTAAAAATTGCGCGAAACTTAAGATTACAATTCAAATAAAGTCACTAATCATAAAACCGCATGAACACTTGGAGTACCTACACAATAGTTTCCATGTAGCATCTTGAATGCTATATCAATTCTATGGCTATTCAAGTTGCGGGATTACAAACACATATCTGGAACAATAATTTTTGGTCCGTCGGGCTATTGTGTCTATATCCATTTATCATGTTTGGACTTTTATGGTTGATCGGCGCTGCGTCAGGATATTTTCTTGCGCCACAAAGTGTTGAGCGCGAACTCTTTGCAATAGATTTTGGCACAAATATCTTTTTTGATTACTGGCCAATACTCCTCACTGTTATCGCCATCTGGTTTATGATTTCATATTTCTTTCATACTAAGATGATTTCAAAATTGGCGCACGCCCATTCTGTTTCACGTAAGGCCGAACCAGAACTTTATAATATGCTAGAAAATCTCTCGATTACGGCAGGTATTCCCATGCCTAAGTTACAAATTGTTGAAACACATGCACGCAACGCCTTTGCCAGCGGTATAAACAACAAAACGCATACGGTGACTGTCACACGTGGACTTTTGAATTCTCTTACCAAAGAAGAAGTTGAAGCCGTTCTTGCGCACGAACTCACACACATCATCAACCGTGATGTACGTGTTTTAATGATTTGCATCATTTTCACAGGAATGGTTGGGTTTGCTGCACAACTGATATGGAGTAATTTACGCTATTCACTTTATTTGCCGCGTGGCGGTAAAAGTCGCAAAGGTAATGCTATGATTGTTCTTTTCATTATTGCGATCATTTTATGGATTGGCTACATGGCGACATTGTTTATGCGTTTTGCCGTTTCAAGAAAACGCGAATATATGGCAGATGGTGGAAGCATTTCTCTTACTAAAAATCCAGAGGCAATGATGGGCGCGCTCATGCGGATAGCGGGAATGGATAAGATGAAAACAACATCGGCTGATATTCAAATGATGTGTACGGAAAACTCTGTTCCATTTTTGGGAATATTTAGAACGCATCCGCCAATTGAAGATCGTATCAAGGCAATCTCAAAAATCACCAATACGCCTATTCCAGCTCTTCAAATAGATAAGCCTGAAACGGCAAGTAACCCGTTCGATAATAGTCCAAAGAATAATCCATGGCTCTCTCGTCAGCGTCCATTCAGAGGCAAATCAAATCCTTGGAAAACTAAGTAAGAAAATTAGAAGACTTTATTCGGTTTCGATATCTGTTTCATTAACAGTATCAACAGCGCGTTTCTTCTTCGGCGTTTTAATGTGCCCTAAATCTGCCAAGTAATTCCGAATGTCTGCACTATCCCAATCAATGACGCCAACGATTTTTCTGACCATGCGGCCCTCTTTGTCAAGAATAATTGTTTCAGGTAATTGAAATGTCTGGAACGTTTCTCGAGTGATTGTTCCACCTTTGTCCCAAGCCATTGTGACGTTTGCAAGGTCGATGCGCTCCTGAATGCTTTCTTCCATGTTGGCGGTAAATTTGTCAATGTCTTCGCGCTTCAAGTCATTGGATAAAAGAATGAGTTGAAGCTCGTTCGGATAGCTGTCTGCCAACTCGATCAAATCAGGAAGCTCGGCAACACAAGGGGGGCACCATGACGCCCAAAAGTTTAAAACAACAACGTGGCCGCGATAATCAGAAAGCTTCTTTGTATCTTCATCTAAAACATTAAACGTGACATCTGGTGCCATTTCTTCATCAAGCTCTTCGGCCTGCTTATCCAAATCAATCGGTACGCTTTTTAGAAAATCACGACCTTTCAAATCAACAAGTAATGTTGCGCAAAGCGCAATCGCTACAACGACAATAAGAATTTTCAAGTTTTGTGGCATTTTTGTTTCGCTCTTAATGTTAGAATTCCGATGAGAATGCTTTGTATAGATATAAATAAAATCAGCGCCCAGGCAATACCCGATACAAATCCATACGCGTGCAATCCGATATTAAGCAAGTTTACCCCGAACCACGCAATCGCCACGACTATAGACATGGCGGCTGTTAATACAAGAGCAGTGAGTGTTTTCAAATGGCCGCTCACTAACGCGTGAAGAATCCAGACCAACCAAAGAACTATAAAGAGTGCGCCATTTTCTTTAGGGTCCCACCCCCAGAAACGTCCCCAAGATTGATCTGCCCAAATTCCACCAAGCGTTGTTCCAACAGTTGTAAAAAATAGTGCTGCTAATAAAATAATTTTAAGCGTCTTTGAGAATGTTTGTACATTGCCTTGTGCCATTTCATATTGCGCCATTACTGAACCCAACAAACACCATGCGTATCCAGCAGTAATGAAAACAACATGTGTACCAAGCCAGAAGTCTGTGTTCAAAACAGCATCCAACGGTGCAAACGTATTTTGGCTTAAACTGTATGGGACGCTTGTGCCCATGAGGAATGCCGAGGCAATCGCAGAGAGAAAAAGGACAGTCTCCACATTTCTGATTTTATAAATCACCAAACCTGCCAGCGATAAAATCAAAGGCACAAAGAGAACCGACTCATATAATGTTCCAACAGGCGCGCGCTGCAAAATATAAATCCGTGCCAGTAATAAAATTGCATGGCCAATGACTGAGACACCAAAGACACCTAATGCCACTTTAAAGAATTGTGATTTACGACTTATATAATAAAGAACAAAGAAAAGAGCAGAAAGGACATAGAGAAGCGTCACCAATAAGACAGGGTGAAGAGTATTATAAAGCACCTCAACTTTGAGAGCGAGTGGACGAACTTGGTGAGGTCTTAAATCCTCATATTCTTCTTTCAGAATTGTCAGAGAATCCTGCCAAAACTTATTATCTTGAGCTTCATAAGCCTTTAGTAGGTCAATCCAAGTGTTATAGAGTTCTTTGGTTTGTGGAGCGCCACTTCCTTGGGAAAAAATTGTCCATGGCACAACCCAGTCTTTTGAATTTTTGTCCCAAACTTTAGGGATAATCTTGACGAGATTATTTTCTTGTCCTGCTGTTCTTCGAGACAATAATTGCGCGCTTGCATTTTGAGAGGTTTTCTCAATATCTTTAATTTTTGGCCACAATTCATAAAATCGTGAGTTGCCTTGCAAGCCCTCGATAGTCAGTGGTAGAGCAAATGAAAATGCGCGCAGAATTTGTGAATAATCGAGAGTCTTTCGATGAATGGATAAAAGCTCATCTTCATTTTGGCTTAGGCGTTCTTTATTCTGTTTTTTCTCCAAAACAACTTCCAATTGCGGAAGTGTTTCGGAAAGGAGAGGACTTAATTCTACAAAAGAAATTTGTCGACTTTCAAAATTAAAAACAGGCCTCTCAATCGCAACTGTCGGATCAAAAAACATCTCAGCAAGCCATTCACTTGCGCTCAACTCATCCAAGGATTCGCCATTTGAAAATTCTTTTAAATGATGGCGAGCAAAACTGTCCAGAGGTTGAATGCGCCCCTCGTACAAAATAGGTAATGTTTTGAAATCACCCATTGGCGGACTTGCGTATGCCGATACCGATAAAAGACAAAGTAAAATTGTTGCTAAAAATAATCTCATAACTTTGTCCTCCGCATCACTGCAATTACAAGATGTAGAAGAAGACCAATTCCAACTATGATTAATGAAAGATAGGGAAATAATCGTCCGCTATTTTTAACAACAGCAAGTACGCTCATAATCTCACCATCAGGAACTTTAAAAAATGAAGATTGGTAGAGCGTATACCCGCTTACCCGTAAAGGCTTATTCATCGTAATGCGCGTTTCAACTTCCCCAACGTCGTCTTTCACAACCACGTCAGAACTGTAATTCTCTGCACGTTCGGTTCCCGGATAATAGTCGGCTTCAAATTTATTAAGCTTCACAGAAAATGGTAACTCCATTCGGTGACGCTCGACCATAAACTGGTAAGTATCACCATCAACTTTTATCTCTGGTGACTTAGGTAAAAACGTAAAGCTCACATACTTCCCATTATGATTTTCACTAGCACCAGAAATCTCAAATGTCACACCTTGCAAATTATCTTCGGCTCGCTTTTTTGATTTTCCTTCAACCAACTGCATGCCTTTTGCAGGACCACGCCATTGTGAGTCTTCATTCGCTCTTTTCTCAATCTCACAAGAACTACAACTCTCAAGGATAGTCATTTGGAAAGGTAAAACAGATGAATACTGAGCATCTTTCTCTAATTCATCAAAAGGAATAACAACAAACTTCTCACCATTTTTCGTAATGGTGAAATCAGTCTCAACGTAAGCATTAGCTGTTGAAGAGAAACTCTCTTTCTCAATGACAAGAACGCCCTCTTTGTGCGTCACAAAACTTAAGAACCCGCCGATGAGAAGGACGAGTACGCCAATGTGCGCGAGGTTAATTCCGACTTTCAACCATCGCCATTCGCTTTCGTAAATAAACTTCACCAGAAGATTGAGAAATAGAATAATGCAAATTGTTAAACCGCCTGGAAGCGGAACAAAACCAGCAAAAAACACGAAGGATTGAAAATACTTGCCTAAAGACTCATGTAGGCCAATCTGCCCTTGCGCCAGAGTTCCAACAATTAACAGCGCCATTAAATATGGCAACGTCCAAAATAATATTGCGGGTGAAGACAATATTTCTCTGGCGAAATTCATCGATTTTTGAAATTTCTGGCTCATGCAGAGAGATAATAGAAACTTCCCTCCTGCGACACAAGCAAAGAACTTTATAGATCAGCTCATAACATTGTCACTTGCTAAAGTAACGCTCTATCACGTAAAACAACAAGTAATGGGACGTATTTTTTCACTTATGACTGTTGGGCTTTTCTTCGGCCTTTTTTTATGCCTCTTTATTGGTGTCCCTTTTTCTCATGCTGAAGATGATTTGCCCCTATACAGCTTAAAAAATCTTGAAGACAGACCGGCTCTCAAAGAATCCATTCGAACATACATAGATGAGAAATATACTGGTCTTGAGGAAGAAAATCTTCCACGAGCACAGGCCTTGTTTCTTGATATTGTGACGTCACTTTATGCACTCGGATATTATGATGCTTATATTGAGCGCGTACGGCCTGAAACCAGACCATATAGTTTCACCATTTATCCGGGATCACTTTACTCAATTTCAAGTATCGCCTTAAAACGTAATGACGCATCAGTTCCTATTCCTGAGGATTTAGAAATTGATGCTGGCGAACCATTGCTTGCTGAGCCTGTTTTAAAAACACAGGAAAATCTCGCTGATAAAGAAGCAGACACAGGGTGTCCTTATTCTTTGACTGTCTCTCATGGCGTCATTTTGGATGAAAATGCCAAGGATGGTTCGGTCACACTGCAAATTGATCGCGGACCAGAAGCAAAATTTGGTGAGGTGAGTTTTGAAGGTGCACCTTCTGTCAAAGAGTCCTATTTAAGGAAACTCGTCCCTTATAAAGAAGGGGATTGTTGGCAACCCGATCGTTTGGAAAAATTACAGACAGCTTATCTGAAGTCCGGTCTGTTCAGTTCTGCCGACATTATCAAACCTGAAAAACCCAATGCTGACAGTAAAGTGCCTTTACTTGTAAGACTTAAAGAGCGCGCTCACCGCAGTATCAAATTGGGGGCAAGTTACTATTCTGACGAAGGGCCTGGTGTGACTGCTGGTTGGAAACATCGTAATTTCTTCGGCTCAGCAGAAGAATTATCCGTTGATTTAACAATCTCTTTCTTATTGCAAGAACTCTCAACATCATTTGCAAAACCTTTCTTCTTGAACAAGAAAAACACATTTAGAGCAGATGCTTCTGTCGCACATGAAGATACAGATGCTTATGAGGAAACGCGTTTGCAGGTTGGCTCTTACATTGATCGCGCTTTCTCAAAAGATACGAAAGGTTCTACGGGTTTAGCGCTCGAAATTACCCGTATACAAGAAGATGAAGAGGATGAAGAAACAACATTTGGTCTTGTATCTGTTCCAACATCTTTTACACAAGACAAGCGAGATGACAGTCTAAACCCACACAAAGGATTTCAATGGAAGGCCTCAGCCACACCATATTTCGATGCACTGGGCGAGGCATCGCCCTTCACAAAATTACGACTTGGCGGATCAACCTATTTTGATTTAGGCGATAGTAGTTTTGATCCTGTCATTGCTGTACGTGCAGCTGTTGGAAGTATTTTGGGAACTGGCCGTGATGACATTCCGCGCTCCAAAAGATTTTTTACAGGTGGTGGCGGCTCTGTACGTGGTTATGCTTACCAAGAGGCTGGGCCACAAGATAGTGCAGGTGACCCTACAGGCGGGCGCTCACTGATTGAGATGTCAGCCGAGTTTCGTTTCAAGGTGACCGAAACAATCGGAGCCGTAGCATTTGTTGATGCTGGTAATGTCTACGAAAGCCTCTATCCGGACCTTAAGGACGGACTTTTTGTTGGGGCAGGCGTTGGTGCGCGATACTACACAGGATTTGGTCCTGTACGTCTCGATATTGGTGTTCCTGTGAATAAGCGAGATGAAGCAGACAGCGCATTTCAAATTTATATCAGTTTAGGGCAGGCATTTTAAAATGAACGGATTAGGAAAACTCATTACCAAAATTTTATCAGGACTTTTTGTTTGCATTTTTATGCTGATATTTTTGGGATTCGTTGGTATTCAAGGCACAGGTCTGTGGTTGAAAAGTGATAACGGTAGCGCATGGTTAGAAACCCAACTTGCTAAATCCTTGAATGGCACTGGATATAAGATCGATATTCGGAAACCTTCTTTCAGAAGTTTTTCAGGAGTAAGTGCCAGCGAGATTCAAATTATCGAGAAAAAAACAGGAACACGTTTAGCGCTCATTAAGGATGCTAAAATCTCCTTCCAGCCACACGCGCTACTCTATAAGAAATTATCTCTCATTGTTTCGGCTGAAACTTTAAATTTGGAAGCTCTTCCGCAAGGTAATGACGATACGCCCAAAGATACCAATCTTGAGTTCCGTTTGAATTTACCCGAGCAACTCCCTGACATTTATATTACGGAACTTGGGCTTCAATCTCTGAAAATCAAAGATTTGATTTTGAGTAACACTATCTTCCCAGGTGGGTTAGAGACCTCTTTGAATATTGAAGGACAAGCTAGTATATCGGCAACCAACGCGGATTTAGACTTGGAGCTTTCTTTAGAACCTGGTGAATCTGCACCCTTCTATTTACCGCACAATTTAAAGCTGACTTCTAAATATAACGTTGAGGAAGAGGATGTCCTTGTTGCCAAGCTTGATTTTAATGGTCCTGCATTTTCTGGTGCGGTCAACCTCGTGCAAAATAATCAAGATATTTTGAAAATTGAGGCAAAAACCAAAATTGAAGACGGAGGTCTTATTCATCCTGAACTCAAATCTGGTGAACTTATGTTTGAACTTGTGGGAAGTAAGGACGTTTTGAGCGGACAACTTCAAAGTTCAGCAAAAATTGCAGATTATGATGCAACGCTTTCTTCACCTGTTGAACTTCGCTTTGAAAAACTTTCCCTGACCGATATCGACGGAAAATTTGGAGAAGCAAATCTCGGTGGTCAAATCACGCTTTTACTGGAAACAGGGAAAGCAGAAGGTGTTGTCAACTTAGCGCTAAAGGACGCTACACCTCTTCAACCATTCATAGGTGATGTCATTTCATTCAACAATGCTCTGGTTGAATTATCATTGACCTCAAAGGAAGGTAAACAGGTAGCGACATTAAATGTCACCGCTACAAATCTGAATGCCTCAGATGTAAAATTTGCGAAACTAAATTCTACTATTCAAATTCCTGATGTTACAAAACCGACGTCCTTAGATGGGGAGATCACTTTATTAGATGGGAAATATCAAAATGTTGTTCTGTCTCAAATAGAACTTAAGGCCACCCCTTCACCAGCACCTGAAGGACAAACCATTCCTGACAGCGCCCAGTGGACACTAGACATCAAGGGCAGAGACAAAGTGGCCCTCACTGCCAACGGAAAAGGTTCGGCGTCTTATACCTCACCTGACTGGCAGGTTTCTATTGCTGAGCTGGCTACTAGGTTCGGCGAGGGAACAATAAACGCAAAAGGTGAATTGGGTTCACAAAACCTACTCATCAACGGCACGGTTTTCAAATTAAATGTTACTGACATCCCTACACTTTCAACGCTTGGTTTTGCACCTACAATTTCGGATGGAACATTTTCTCTTACAGGAACACTGGCGCAACCCGTTATCCGTGTCGATGCAAAAGCTGCGCCCATTGCATATCGCGCCAATAGTTTCTCAATTGCAGGAAATGCGATTTACGAAAATGGCAAAGCAAGTGCTGATTTAAAAGGGGCAGGTAAAGGCATTTCTGTTCTTGAAGTCACAGGTGAGATGCCGATGACATTATCTTTTGTGCCCTTCGCCTTTAACTTGGGTGAGAACGCCCCTATTAATGCGAAACTCAAGATGAATGCTGAGGCTGCTCAATTACTGAATTTAGTACAAGCAGGACAATATGAAGTGACAGGTTCTCTGAATGCCGATGCAAGCGTAGCGGGAACAATTAAAAACCCTGTTATCAACGGCACGCTGGGCTCATCGAATCTGTCTTTTTTTGACCCTGCTTCCAATATCAGGCTCCGCGATATAGAAAGCGATATTGTACTTAATGGACGTACGATTACTGTACGCAGATTAACTGCCAAAGATGAAAATGACGGACGCGTTTCTATTGCAGGTACAATTGGCTTAGAAGATTTTGCTTCTCCCAATTTCAATCTTACAGCAGGTGCGACAAGCTATCACCTTCTTCAGGGACGCAGCTATGATGGGCACATCAATGCCGATGTTGCTATTCAAACGCGCGCAGCCAACAATCATCTAATATCAGGAACAATTTCTGCAGATGAGGTCTTAATTACCCTGCCCGATAGCTTTGGTAAATCTATTCCAGAGCTCAATATCATTGAGAAAGAGGGTGACACTGGAGAAGGTATTCTTGGTCAACTGGCTCTTAATTTAATGCTGGACGCCAATAATCAAATTTTCGTACGCGGACGTGGTCTTGATGCCGAATTTGGTGGCTCAGTTGACGTGACAGGATATGCCAATGCGCCAGATTTAAACGGTAAACTGGAAGCCCAGCGCGGACGCTTTGATATGTTTGGGAAACGTTTTGAACTTGAACGCGCCATTTTGAGATTCCAAGGGCCCATCCCCCCATCCCCTTACTTGGACATTCTAGCAGTTACCGATGCAGATGATGTCGTAGGACAAATTGGAATTACGGGTCGCGTTTCTGATCCGCAACTTAAATTATCTTCTGTGCCATCACTACCAGATGATGAAATTCTTTCTCGGATTTTATTTGGAGCAGACCCTTCAAAAATTTCACCTTTCCAAGCTCTACAACTGGCAAATTCTTTGGCTGAATTGTCTGGAAAATCTGTCGGGCCTGGACTTGATCCGTTGGGAAAAGTGCGGGCTGCCACAGGTTTGGATGACTTGAGATTTGATAGTACAGATGAAGGCGCCTCGGTTGGTGCAGGAAAGTATTTAAGCGATGGTGTCTATCTTGGTTTCGAACAAGGTGCAGGTGACGAAAACTCAACAGCAGCTACGGTCGAAGTCGAGGTCACACCCAATATCACAGTCGAGAGTGAGCTTGGTAATACAGGTGCCGGCGGGGGTGTTGCATGGGAATGGGATTATTAGACTTTGCTTTTTAAGTCAAAACTTCCTATGTAATCCCACATGGCAGGTCAACTTTTACTCAGTTTACAGGATTTTTCACTGACTTTTGGAAAGCAACCGCTTTTCGAGGAAATGACTTTTCACATTCGTGAAGGGGAGCGTATTGCCATTGTCGGAAAGAATGGTGCGGGGAAATCCACACTCATGAAGCTCATTCATGGTGATCTTAAAATCGATGCAGGAGAGCGTTGGCAGTTGGCTGGGCTGACCATCGGCATGATGCGCCAAGATGTAAAACCCGCTCAAAAACAAACCGTGCGCGACTATGTATTCGAAGGTATTAAA
Organism: Bdellovibrionales bacterium; assembly: GCA_037968575.1. Classification (GTDB taxonomy): domain Bacteria; phylum Pseudomonadota; class Alphaproteobacteria; order Micavibrionales; family Micavibrionaceae; genus UBA2137. The sequence continues at coordinate 10,995 of JBBKVR010000042.1, forward strand.
GCCGAAGATGCCGATTCTATCTCTTATATGGTTGATATGGTCTTACAACCCTTGGAATTATCCCCCGATGCGTACACTACTGAATTGTCAGGTGGACAATTGCGCCGTGCAGAACTTGCGCGCTCACTGGTTGAGGATCCTGATATTTTGTTACTCGATGAACCGACAAACCATCTGGACTTGGAAATCATTGAATGGCTGGAAGGATATTTAAAAGGACAACAAACAACTTTTATCTGTATCTCTCACGATAAAACCTTCCTTGCTAACGTCACAAATACTGTGTTCTGGCTTGACCGTAACCAGTTACGTGTCTCCCCCGAGGGCTTTGCTAAGTTTGATGAATGGTCGACACAATTACTTGAACACGAAGAGCGTGAACTCCATAACCGTCAGAAAAAATTAGAGATTGAACAAGACTGGGCAAGCCGTGGTGTAAAGGCGCGCCGTAAGCGTAACCAGCAACGCCTCGAAAATATGCGTACTGCACGCGAAAAACTAAGACAAGACCAGTCCTCTTTCAAACGTGTCACAGCAAAAATTAAAATCACAACACCCGATACTGAACTGACTTCCAAAAATATTGCCGAATTTTATAATGTCTCAAAAGCATACGGTGATAATATTTTGCTTGATAGTTTTTCTATGAAAATCCAGCGCGGTGAACGCATTGGTGTTTTAGGCAAGAATGGTTCAGGGAAAACAACTTTTCTCAAAATGCTAGTTGGGGAGCTTGAGCCAGATCAAGGTCGCGTTAAGCGACGTAAAGAAATAGAGTTTTCTTACTTTGACCAGAAGCGTCGTGATTTGAACGACAACTTCTCACTTTGGAAAACACTTTCCGAAGATGAAAATGATTTTATTGATGTCATGGGGAAAGAACGCCATGTCTGTGGTTACCTCAAACAATTCCTGTTTGACCCTGCAGAGGCACGCAGCAAGGTTGCCACATTGTCGGGTGGGCAGAAGAACCGTTTGATGCTCGCCAAGGTTTTGGCAAACCCAAAAAACTTCCTCATTCTTGATGAACCAACTAATGATTTGGACATGGATACACTTGATATGCTGGAAGATATTCTGACAGCCTACCAAGGCACATTGATTGTTGTTTCACACGATAGAGATTTCCTCGACCAGACAGTTTCCCAAGTCTTGGCTTTTGAAGGTGACGGGCAAATCGACCATGTGATTGGTGGCTATTCCGATTATCTGGAGAAACGCAAAAAGCGCGAAAGAGAAGAAGCAAAAAAGCCAAAAGAGAAAACTCCCGAAGTTGCAGAAAAAACACCTAAAGCGGACACAGCTAAGCTAACGTACAAGGACAAGTACGAATTTGAACAACTCCTGATTCAAATCAAAGAACTGGAAGCAAAAATTACTGAACTGACCGAAAAACTGAAAGACCCAAATTTTTACAGCGAAGATCCCGAAGAATTCTTACGTGCCACACGTCATCTTGAACGCGCCAAAAAAGACCTCGACCAAGCCGAAACGCGATGGTTGGAGTTAAACATAGCGGCTTCATAAATTTCTTGATTTTACGTATATATTATTATACATAAATATCTGGAGATTATTATGCTTGTACCCACGATATTGACACTTGATGTTTTTTGGACAGAAGAGGGGGTTAAAATCCTTGAAGTTCAACATGGGCGACGTTCTGGTGAAAAAGGTTACCAATTACTTCATGATAAGAGCATCCGTCAATCTTTGGTAAATCCATTCATTAACGAACTAAAAGAACAAGGTTGGGAATGGATAGGGGATCCAAATGATTTTCATCATCGTATTGATGAAGAGGATATGAGTAAGTTTATAGATGGTAATTTTCTTGTCTATCAAATCTGTACTAATAAAGCTTTGCAATCTGCACTTCTACCATCTTTAAAGCCGTATTTCCCAAAAGAAGAAATTTTTACTTTTGATCGTAACTGGTCAAACATTGCCCCGCGCATAGAAAGCAGTTTCTCGGAAAATCCGGAGATTGTTGTTAAAGCACCCTCACAAGCTGTTGGCCATGGTATCATTCCCATAAAGACCTCGTCGGTTCACTCACTTGGAGAGGATATTGATTGGGCTAATGTTGATCCTATGTTTTGGCAAAAGCATATATTCTGTCCTGCCTTTACAGTACAAGAAAGGGTGCGCCCACTACCAATTGAAATTTCAGGCCATACTTATGAAGCTCCCATTAGATTGTGGCTTGCTTTAGTACCTGAGAATGGAAAATTGGTTCTCCATAGATTCGGCAGAGATGGCAAAAACCCTGAACCCATCTATTATAAGCTCCCTGCGCCTATAGGGCAGGGAACATATCGTGAGCAAATTATGTCTGACATTCATTCGGGAAAAGCGGTAGCAAATGTTCCTGATGAAATTAGTACCGCGATTTTCTCAGAACTATCTGAAGTTCTCCCTGCCGCTTTTCAAGAAGCTATGAGTACGAGTTATGAAGACGCGATACTAAAAATTCTATCCAATGGGTCAGAAGGCGCAAGAGTCATAGCTTTCAAGCATTTAATGCAATCTGAACAATTACTGGAAGATGAATTAGACGCAAATTCCAACTTTTTGGATACCATAAGAACGTCTTTCAGAAATGAATTGAGAGAAAGCTCATCTTTTCGAGAATATTTTGAACTTATGCTTACATTCGATGACTTTTATCTAAATTTGATTGCTTCAGAAGAACAAAGAAACGGAGAAAATTTACTATATGATTGCGAAAACTTCGGGTGGAAAAGAATATCATCTAATGATTTTAGAGATGTCGCTTTTAAAAAATTAGGTGTTTTAGTTCGTGACGAAGACCTAAAGACCGATTCTTTTATTCAAAAGCATTCTGAAGGTGGCTCAAGAAAATTTACTGGTTGTTCACTTATTGCTCCATAATTCAATATTTCACATCTCGTAAAAATTCGTGCAGAATGTTTTTATGCAAGATGGGCTTTCCAAAAAAGAGAAATGTTTTGTGACCGCAAGAGGATTGATTTCTTTTGGCGTGCTTATCATTACATTTCTCATCATGTCAGTGCTTAATGGTGCGATTGTTGAGGCTGGTATTCCGCCTGCTTATGAAGGTTTTGTCACGGTCGCTTTCTCACTTCTTCCGATATTGATGGTTTTGTCTTGGATTTCTTTTTGTTGGAAATGGCCAAATATTTTTTGGCTGGCGATGCCATTAACGGTCGCCACATTTCTAATGCTCTTCCTTTACGAATATCTCTGGGTACCCAAATATAACAGCACGCAATATAGCGACCAGTATCAGCAAATCATGAAAATGTCTGACCAAAGCTGGGGGTGCGAGAATGGTTGGTCGGTTGCCCGACTACCTGCACAAGCAGAGGGCAAAACGGTCTTACGTTATATCCTTTTATCAGGGAGCCGAACCGAACCACCTTATGGATTAGCAACAAATCTCGGGAATGGTGAATTTCAAATTGCCCGTCATCAAGACATCGCATTGCAAGCCAAAATCCGTCAAATCTTGCGTAGCTGTGAAGGTGAAGAACTAACCCTCGTCAAAAACCTCTATTTTGAAACCTTACCCGAAAGAAACAATCCATGACTTTTGATAAAAAACTAGAATTAAGCTTATTTACCTTAAGAATAGGTGTGTTTGTTGTCATGTTCATGTGGGTCATAGATAAATTCATTAACCCTGAACATACATCACGTGTTTTTGAAAACTTTTACATGTTTGGGGGGCTTACAGAAAATACAGCCTACATCATTGGCGGTATTCAACTTGTTATCTACATTGCGTTTTTATTCGGAATTAAGAAGCGTTTGAGTTATGGGCTAGTTCTCATTATGCACGCTCTTTCAACCCTGAGTACGTATAGGCAAATTCTTGATCCATGGGCAACGCCAAACCTTCTCTTCTACGCAGCAATTCCGATGCTGTCTGCATGTTTAGCGCTTTATCTGCTGAGAGAACGAGACACGCTTTTCACTATCAAAAAAGTCTAATCTTCGTGACGACTTTCGCCAGTGTATTTTTTCATCAGTTCACTGATTTGAGTTTCAGCTTCTTCAGCCGAAATACCAAAATCAGAAGCAATTTTTTCTGCTAGTTCTTCAATGCTTAGATTTTCATCTTCGTAAGACTTTATATCTTCGAGAGTAATTTGTTCCATGAGAGATATCCTTCGTTCACGTTGATTATAAAGCTTCTTGCCAAAAAAAGGAAAGCGCCCCTAGGTATTTTTTTTATTTCCTGCTAGAAAGAAATAATTCAATTTTAAACAGGCAGAGATATGGATATTCATACACTTTATGCCGCGATAGGCTTTATGCTTGCCGCTTATGCCGTGACAGGTAACGATTCTGTCCAAACTCTCGGAACCTTTATTTCTTCAAACATACGTATTTTCAAATGGTATTGGCTATGGCTGGCATCAAGTGCAGTTCTGGTAGCCACCCTTTTATATGGATGGACAACCTACGATGGCGATATCTCATTTGGTCGACTAGATAAAATTCCTGCTGTTGAGATTCAATGGTATCACGCAGCAGCCCCAGGTGTTCTCGTCTTATTAACAAGGATTGGGATACCCGTTTCAACGACATTCCTTGTTCTGTCTGTTTTTGCATCCACTTTTGTTTTGGAAAAAATGCTTGTCAAAAGCATTGTTGGTTACGGTCTGGCTGCAATGGTTGCCTATATATTATGGATGATTCTTTCTCGTTTTATTAACGAGAAATTCAATGTAGTCAAACGCGAACACAGACCCTATTGGCGTACAGCGCAATGGGCATCGACAGGTTTCTTATGGTTTACATGGCTCTCGCACGATATGGCCAATATTGCAGTTTTTCTCCCACGTCCTCTGCCTTTGGAAATTTTGTTCCTTGCCATGGCAGTACTCGTTTTCTGGTTAGGCGTTATTTTTAGAGCGAGCGGTGGGGAGATACAAAAAATTATTTTGGAAAAAACCGGTTCACGCTTTATGCGCTCAGCAACCATTATTGATTTAATTTATGCAATGTTGCTTCTCTACTTTAAAGAACTCAACAACATTCCTATGTCTACGACATGGGTGTTTGTCGGGCTTCTTACAGGTCGGGAGCTGGCTATTGCAACGGCTAACCGAGCGACATACAAAGTCAAATATGTATTTCCGCTTATTGGAAAAGACTTTTTGAAGATGATGGTTGGGCTCGCTGTATCCGTAGCACTCGTGCTTGCTATTCATTATCTCATAGACCCTCCTGCATAATTTCCTTTCTTTTTGGCGTACAATTGTTTAGAAGCGTGCGACATTGAAATTATATCCAAAAATTGAAGGATTAAGATTATGGCTGAGAAGCTCCGCAATATTGCAATTATTGCTCACGTTGACCACGGGAAAACGACACTCATTGACTCACTGATGAAACAATCAGGGATGTTCCGCGACAATGAGAAAGTTAATGAGCGCATGATGGACTCCAATGATTTGGAGAAAGAGCGCGGAATTACAATTCTTGCCAAACCGACATCAGTTCAATGGGGTGATGTACGTATCAATATTATTGATACACCTGGTCACGCCGACTTTGGTGGCGAAGTAGAGCGCGTTCTTCACATGGCTGATGGTGTTATCCTTCTAACGGATGCAGCTGAGGGTCCGATGCCTCAGACAAAATTTGTACTTGGGAAAGCATTGGCGCAAGGACTTCGTCCTATCGTCATCATCAACAAAATTGACCGTCCAGATGGTCGCCCTGAAGAAGTCCTAGATGAAGTTTTTGACCTGTTTGTATCTCTTGATGCAACAGATGCACAACTTGATTTCCCTATCATGTATGCCTCTGGCCGCGACGGATGGTGCGTGAAAGATTTGAGTGAAGAGCGCAAAGATTTATCACCTTTATTAGACCTCGTTCTTGAACATGTTCCACATCCAAGCGGTGACAAGAATGCGCCTTTTGCAATGCTGGCAACCCTACTAGATTCCGACCCATTTTTGGGACGCTGCCTAACTGGTCGCGTGATTCAAGGACAAGCCAAAGTCAACGACACTGTGAAGGCTATGAACCTTAAGGGCGAAAAAGTTGAAACAGGTCGTCTGACCAAGCTTTTGAAATTTGAAGGAACAGCGCGCGTTCCTGTAGATTCTGTTTCAGTCGGAGATGTTATTTGTATTGCCGGGCTGGCTAAAGCTTCTGTTGCTGACACCATCGGTGCACCATCTTTGGAAAAACCTGTTGCTTCAACACCGATTGACCCACCAACAATGGCTGTTGTGATTTCAGTCAACAGTTCTCCGTTCGCAGGACAAGAAGGCAAAAAAATTACGTCAACAATGATACGTGAGCGTTTATTGGCAGAGGCTGAAACCAATGTTGCCATTACGTTTGAAGAAAGCGCTGATAAAGACTCCTTTAAAATCGGTGGACGTGGCGAACTTCAATTGGGTGTCTTGATTGAGACAATGCGTCGTGAAGGTTTCGAGATGACTGTTTCTCGCCCTCGTGTAATTTATAAGGAAGAGGGTGGCCAGCGCCTGGAGCCAATGGAAGAAATTACCATTGACGTTGATGAAGAATATTCTTCTACTATTGTTGATAAAATGAACCGCCGTAAGGCAGAGATGACAGACATGCGTGCATCAGGTCATGGGAAAACCCGTATTATGTTCCTTGCTCCTTCACGCGGACTTATCGGATATCAGAGTCAATTTATGACTGACACGCGCGGAACGGGTGTATTTAACCGTGTATTCCATTCTTATGCGCCATATAAAGGCGATATTCCACAACGCAAAAAAGGTGTATTGATCTCCAATGACCAAGGTCAGGCAGTAGCATATGCCCTCTTTAACCTGCAAGACCGCGGTGTGATGTTTGTTGAGCACCAAACACCCGTCTATAAAGGCATGATTATTGGGGAACACAGCCGCGATAATGATTTGGAAGTCAATATTCTCAAAGGTAAGAAACTAAGTAACGTGCGTGCATCAGGAACAGATGAAGCTGTAACAGTCACGCCTCCACGCAAAATGAGCCTTGAAGAGATGATGTCTTATATTAATGGAGATGAGTTGTTGGAAGTAACGCCTTTGTCATTGCGTCTGAGAAAAATGCATCTGGAAGCCACCGACAGAAAACGTGCTAGTAAGCAAGAGGTAGAGGGTTAATCGTTATTGAGTGCTTGTCTTGCAAGGCATCCTGTATAACCGCCAGTTGATCCCATACTTCCTATACACCACACATAGTCAACTGCGGCTGGCCCTGCTTGGTCAATGACCTCCGTAGCTCTTTCTCGAACTTGTTCTGTTCTTTGCTGGGCACGCTCACGAAATTCAGCGACATCAGGGAGGGCTCTCCCATCATTTGCGGGTTGGTGAGGAACAGAAAGTGCGATTTCGTCCTCCCCCATATCGTTACCCATATCATCGAAATATTGATCTAAGTCAAAATGAGCCCCAGGTTGCGGCATAGGTGACAAGGCAGCTTCTTCAAATGTCACACCTATTCTTAGGTTTTCTTCACGTCTAATCGCCCCTTCGCACCAACCTTGGAAAGTTGCATGCTGTGCAATACGAATAGTTCTTCCAATGAAAGTCTCTGGCTCGTTGAAAAACTCGTAATGAGTTTGTTCTGAAACACACATGTTGCGTATCGGATAATCACGATAATAACCCCCATAACCATCAGCCCCTTGAACTATGACAGGACCTGTCACCTGCCATTCTGTTTCAACAGGTGGAGGCGGGGGAGCGAGTTCGGGGAAAATCTGATCAAGACCGTTTTTTAACGCATTAACTGTCTCACCATCTTCTTGTCTGTCGAAAACAGAAGGTATTTGGTCTAAAACTTCGGGATGCCTTACAAGGTATGATTCTATATCCTCTTGCGTAACTGTGTGTCCCTCTAAGCGAGAAAGATTATTGCTATCTTCAACTATATCATCAACAAGAGCCTGCGCCAGAATACGGTCACGATCAGAATCTCTCATATTCTCATGTGTTTGTCTTAGAATAACATCACGGAAAAAGTACATTCCTCCATAAGAAGTAATCCGTAAAAATTGCCCTTCCAGGGCGGCATCTTTCATTGCCTCAGAGTCGCCGTTAGTCATATCATCTACTCTTCTGACTTGTGCATTAACAAAGGCAATTCTTGCGTTATCAGTAGTCAACCAAGAAGCGCGGGACGCCCACCAATTAATGTTTACCATGAGCTCTTGTAATTTTTCTTCATCAGGCATCTCTTGAGGCAAAATATCTTGATAATAATCACTAACAATATGATTTTCCGTTATATCTACTCCCATTTCAAAGAGCATGCCTCCTGCCTGCGTATTATAAATCGCAACACTGATGGCGCCCGCAACAAGTGTACCCTTTAAAAATCCCCAGAACCGCGGAGATGCAGACCATAAGAAATTCCATGTAGCACGGCATGTTGAACTTAACAGATGCAAAGCCATATTCGGGCGTACAGCATCCTCCATAGATAGCTCTGGGGTGCCAGCAGAACTAGAGCGGGCAGCAGCTCTTGCGAGCCTAAGCTCTGCACCTCTTTTGATAAATTGTCGATGATCAGGGTGTTGCATACCCTAAATCCTTCCTAATATTACAAAAATCCATACATTGACATAATGTATTTATGTAATTATGTCAACATTTTTAAGCTTATGGAGTTAAATTTAGGAAATGTGTGTTTTGAAAACGATTGTATTTTTGCCAGTGTTTTTGGCTTCGTACATTAAATTATCAGTTAATAACGTGGCATGCTCGATATCTGTTTGCTCGCTATCAAAAGTACAGGCGCCAATACTTAAACCAATAGGCCAGTTTTTGTTCTGAACAATCTTATCAAATCTTTCCTTAAAAAGACTAATTGCCTTTTTTGCCTGATCACTGTCGGTGTTGGGAAGGAAAAGAATAAACTCATCGCCCCCTTTGCGGCATATAAGATCGCTTGAGCGGAAAGAAAAATGCATGACTTCAGCTAAACTTTGTAAGGCTTTATCGCCTTCTGCGTGCCCTTTTGTATCATTAAGTGTTTTAAAATTATCAACATCCAGAAACACCATCGTATATTTCTGCTTTTCTCTTTTAATTAAGGAAAAAATAGAGGGTAGGCGTGTGCGAAATCCACGTCCATTTAGACTGCTTGTAAGGCTATCAAAATCTGCATAAGACTCCTCCAGATCGAGTTTCTCCCTAATTATATGAAGCGCATAAACACTAAAAGAGAAGAAAGCAAAGCGGATAAGCCCGTTCCAGGTGGGTATAAGTGAAGAGGAATACGCATGGTCAGTTAAGTAATCCGCAACATACCAAGTAAAAATACTAACGAACGCGAATAGCAGTCCTGCACGGTAGCCAACATACCAAGTCGCTATCGCTATCGGCAGGGCATAAAAAATGAAGACATGAATTTCGTAACCAGTAACAAAATCCAGCACGCCGATAAAAGCAACAATTAAAAAGATAATAAGGTACAGAGCCGCACGCGTTAGAGAAAGAAAAATATCATCTAATTTCTTTGTAATCATAACTAAAACTTAGGGGTTTTATAAAGAAAAGTATATAATTTATCGTCGTGAATGAACGTCACAGCTCGGCTTAGTACAAACGGAACACTGGTCGATGCTTAAATAATAAAATTTGACAGAATACCCCAGACCTGTCATAAAGCGCGGACATTTGATTAGTGGCGGATATAAACCCTTTCCGCTTATCAGATGAGAGCTTTTAGAAAAAAGTGTCCACTACCGATATATGGTGATCCCAATACAGGTGAGAAGGATACGTGAATGAATCGGGATTTAAGTCCTGGCACCTCCCTCACCTTTTCCAAAAAGTTCATGAAATAGACGATTTGCGAGAGCGCCTTATAAGAAGGTCTCTGCTTAACCCGTACGAGCAAATTATAATGATGGCTCGCACGTATAATGAACTTGTTTTTGAAAAACAAAGAAAGATAATTACAAATGAATAACTTTGAAGGCTTTGGCCTCTCCGAGACACTGAACGCTTCACTCTCGAAAATGAATTTTAAAGAACCAACACCTGTTCAGGCACAGGCTATTCCACACGCCATGAAAGGCCGTGACATTCTTGGTTCTGCACAAACAGGAACAGGGAAAACAGCAGCATTTGCCATTCCCATGATTGAAAGCTTGCTACGCAACCCACGCGGTACTGCGCTTGTATTGTTACCTACACGCGAACTCGCTAAACAGGTTCTTGACGCTACACGCGAACTGCTTGGTTACAAAAGTAACATCAAAACTGCCTTTATTATTGGTGGTGAGCAAATGGGTAAACAATTTGCTCAACTTCGCGCTCAACCTAGAATTATTGTCGGCACACCTGGTCGTATTAATGACCACCTTCGTCGTGGAACAATGAAACTTCATGACGCTGGCTTTTTGGTTCTTGATGAAACAGACCGTATGCTCGACATGGGCTTTGGCGTTCAATTGGAAGAAATTTTTAAATTCATGCCTGAAGAACGTCAAACTTTGATGTTTTCTGCAACGCTTCCAAAAGAAATTATCGCGATATCAGAAAAGTATCTGAATAATCCAGAGCGTGTCTCTGTTGGTGCAACCAATGTTGTTGCCAAGAATATCCAACAAGACATTATCCGTATCAATCACGCTGAAAAATACACTGAGTTAGTTAAACAACTGCATGAGCGTGAAGGTACAGTCATCATTTTCTCAAAAACTAAATATGGTACAGAGAAAATGGCACAAAAATTGAACCGTGACGGATTCCAAGCAGATGCTCTGCATGGTGATTTGAAACAAAACAGACGTACACGTGTCATGGATTCTTTCCGCAAACAAAAATTCCGTATTCTTGTTGCAACTGACATTGCCGCACGTGGACTAGATGTGCCCCACATACAGCATGTTATCAACTATGACCTTCCACAGGTTGCAGAGGATTACATCCACCGTATGGGTCGTACAGCCCGCGCAGGCGCAAGTGGTTCTGCATTATGCTTTATCTCTCCTGAAGAGGGTCGTAAATGGCGCGCAATTGAAGAATTGCTTGGTATTGCTCAACCTTCAAATTCCAATGTGTCCAAAACAGGTCACCGCGGAAACAGAAAAAACAATGTTTACGGCTCACCAAGTAAATGGGTGAAAAAGCCGGGTGCAAAATCTGGTGGCAGTAACACTGGTGACAGCAAAAGCACGCGTCCTTGGGAAAGAAAGAAACAAGCCGAGAAAGCAAAATACCAAGATGGTGACTCTTCAGAATCACGTGGAAACTTTAAACCTAAGCGTCAATATAATGATGCCAATGGCAACAACCGCGATGAGCGCAATACTGACGAGCGTCGTGACGGTAAACCTTCAGGCTTTAAAAAGAAAAGCTATGGCGGTAAACCGACTGGTCACTCAAATGACAGACCTTTCGACAAATCAGGTAAAAAGCCTTTCAAGAAATTTGAAGGCAAGAAATTTGATGGCCAACCACATAATACTGATGGCGAAAAATCTGGTGAATCTACAGGCAAGAAATTTGCCCGCAGACCTCGCCGTGAAGATGGCAAACCGTCAACTGGCTTTAAAGGCAAACCTTCTTTCAAGAAGAAATTCTCTGGTGAAAAATCAAATGAAGGCCGCAGCCATTCTCCAAACCGTGGAAACGGTAATGGGAACAGTCAGCCCCAAAGTAACCGTGATGGAAACAGAGACAGTAACAGACAAGGTGGCTATAAAGGTTCGCGCAAGTCAGCGTAAAGAATTTGCCCTAATTCAAGAACACAGAAAGCCCGCATTATGTGGGCTTTTTTATTGCTTGGGGAAAATGGAGGAGATAATAAATAAGGTGGTTACAAAGGCAATCGTCAATCAGCTTAGAACAATTATAATCAATTTTTCTTGACATATTATTACAATGCATTAGTGTTTTTAAAATTTAAAAACACTAAATCTGAGTACAGGGTATGCAAATTTTTCTTCACGTCCCCCAGTGCGGTAATCGTGCGGGCATTGTTTCTTTTCTACAGAACCAATTAAAAATTAATGGAAGAGCCGTTACTTTAGCAGCCGATGCTGACGATATGATTTCAATGAGTAAGCATTGTCATCATGACGTGGTCGTACTTATCATAGATGAAAGTGCCGGTAATCCTTATGAAGTTTTAGGCAGGCTGAAACAGAACATGCATGAAAAACCTGTCATATGTCTCACAAGAAATGAGAACGGCCTTACTCTTTTTAACTGTGTGTCACGAGGCGCTCTCTCTGCCATTACTTATGATGAAGAGGTATTATCTGGAAATACATTCGACATACTTCTTAGAAATACCTATCTCGCCACTAATTACACCCCACAAATAAAAGAATATGGGCCCATGACAATAAATCATGACCGTAGGCAAGTTACGGTAAATGACGAGGCAGTGAAATTAACATCACAAGAGTTTCAACTTCTTGAGCTTTTATCTATGCGAGAAGGTAAGCTTGCAACAAGAGAGTTTTTATTTGAGTCATTGTATCCCTCTTATGAGACTCCAGATTTACAAATCATTCAGGTATATATTTGCAAATTAAGAAAAAAATTGAGTCTTAACCAAGATGGCTTAGGAGATTGCATTGATAACCACTGGGGGCAAGGGTATATGCTCTTGCCTTGGAGTGAATTCTCTCAAATAATAGATGAGCATGAAGAAGCCAACATTATAGAGTTAGAAAGTAAGCACCCCATCGCTGCTGCAGGCTGATTCTAAAACTTCAAAACTTAAGTATTACCCTTCCTCCTATTCCCATCATCGGTTAGAGTTGTTCTTTCCTAAAACGTGAAAACAAAGGGTATACATACATGGAACTTGTGCAATCAGGAAATCCGCAAGGGCATGGTGACCCAAATGAGTGGGAGAGCTGGGTCATAGACCAGAAACATGAGTTGTTTACACCTCATGACCACGAAACATGGGAAATGCTCTATACGTGCCAAGACAAAAATTTGCCCAGACGTGTATGTCCTGAATATTTCGAGGGACGCAAAAGACTTCCTATTGCACACAATCTTATTCCCAATTACGAGGAGATGAGTGCCGTACTTCAGCCACTAACAGGCTGGAAGGTGGTCGCCGTTCCAGGACTCATTCCCAACTTGCCGTTTTTGAAAATGCTTTCGATGCGCGTGTTCCCAGCAGGAAACTTTATTCGCTCGCAAGAGGATTTAAACTATACGCCCGCACCCGATGTTTTTCACGATGTGTTTGGTCATGTCCCGTTGCTTGCCATTCAGGAGTTTGCAGACTCGGTTCAGAAGTTCCCTGAAAATGGTTTGAAGGCTGTTTTGAAACTCCAAGAAGAAGGCCTACCCGTCAATAATGCGCTCAATGGTTTGTCGCGCCTCTACTGGTTTACGGTGGAATTTGGCTTGATGAAAAAAGCGGGCGGCGGGGAACAAATTTACGGGGCGGGAATTATTTCTTCACCAGAGGAGAGCAAGTTCGCCATTCAAGGTACATCACCCAATCGCATTGCCTTTGATTTGAACCGTGTTTTGCATACTGAATATTATGTTGACCGTTTCCAACGCGATTACTTTGTTGCCGAGGGTTTTGGCGATCTCTTTGATATTAGCTATGACCAGCTAGAGGACATCTTGCGAAAACTGGCAAAGGAAGAGCAAGATATAAATAGTGGTGAATTGCCGTTCTTTCCTGCTGGAAAACTTTTGGATACCGACACAGTCATTCATCGCGGGACGCAGGAATATGAAATGGGTCACCGCATGGGTCGCTCACTCGAAAAACGTCGGGCAGAAGAAAATGAGCCCTCCGAAGACGAACTGCGCAAAGCCTATTCTTAAACTTTGGAAACCGTTATTAATCTATGTGCGTGACACAGGCTTTGACTGCTTCGCTCATATTTTTTGCACTTCTCTTGTCGTATGCAACATCCACAAAACGACGCAGAAGCACCATCCAGAATGGGCTAAATACCAAGCTTAGTGCAATAACGGCAATGATTATTTTATAACTTTCATTATCGAATATTCCATTACCCAACGCAGTTGCTGCAAGGATAAAAGAGAACTCTCCGATTTGGCTGATTGTCAGACCTGCAATGAAACTTCTGCGCCAACGCTCTGCAGGTAGGAAGCCTCTTAAAAGAGAGATGCAAACAATTGTTTTAAAAATAAGTGTGCCCAATAAAAGGGCCGCTATCGTTCCTGCGTTGGATACAATCACGTCAAAATCTATCAGCATTCCTATGGACATAAAGAACACCATCAACATGACGGATTCCATGGGTTCTATTTTTGGTAACACCTTGTCTTGTGAGTGACTGTTCCCGATGATAAGCCCCGCGAGAAAAGCTCCGTAAGCAGGGGACAAGCCTGCCCATTCAGACGCTCCAGCAAAAACAAAGCACCACGCCAATGCCGCAACTGGAATTAGGTCATTGTGTTTTTCCACTGTCTTTTCAAAAAGCAGATGTACCCTTTCTTTTTTAGATAAGAAAATTATAAGCCCTACAAGAACACCTACCGCCCCTATCATTTTTGGAAGAATGTCCCAATTCATACCGCCATCGCTACCAAGGGCATTAATCGTCATTATCATTGGAACAAAAAGGAGGTCTTGCGCAATCAAGATGCTAATTGCCATTTGACCGGGACCCTTATCAAGCAACCCAACACTACTGAGAAGTTTAACAGCAACAGCAGTGCTACTCAGCGAGATGATGAACCCATAGACCAGCTTCTCATTCAAACTCAAATCTACAAAAAGACCGATACTAAAGGTAATGGCGAGGCTGAGGATAATGAGTAGAAATGTTGCAGGAACCGCAATTTTATAAGTTTCCCTGAATGATTTTAATTCCAGTTCAATTCCCAGAATAAACAACAAAAGAATAACACCGAGTTCTGCATAAAAACTGATTTGCTGCTCATCGCTAATAACGCCTAACATGGCAGGGCCAATCAAGATGCCCGCTAAAACATAGCCAACCATAGGTAACTGTTTTAACTTAGTCAGAAGCACTGCTGACAAAGAACACAGTAGAATGACAATCGCAATTTCAGAAAAATGATGTGGCATAAATCACAGGTCTTAAGCCTTTAGAAGATTTAAGAATAACACTACAGGGGAAATGGAGCGGGTGAAGGGTTTCGAACCCTCGGCCTCAACCTTGGCAAGGTTGCGCTCTACCCCTGAGCTACACCCGCATTTGTTCTTACGAAGAACGTTTTGGAGTTTTAGAAGGTTTTCAGGGGTAAATCAAGGCAGAAGTTAATAAAAGTCTTGATATTTAAGTTGGAGAAACTCCTCTAGCTTCATTTATCAATTTAGTAACCTCAGAGATAGGAAGCTCAGTTGTAAAAGGCGAGGATGGATCGCTGTCTGCTTCCAGATACGTTATTCCGCCCACTTCTCTCAAAGTAATGTGCTTATCAACTGGTATTGATATATTGCGAGGTTCATTAAAAGCATGATTTGCTGCACTTGTGCAGTTCAAAACTATACTCGGTAGAGGCTTGAATAAATTTGCAAAAACAGACATACAAAATCTTCCTTTTTTGGAAAATTAAAAGAAATATTATATTATGTCAAGGTAATTAGAGTTATAGGCCAACTTTGATGAGGTAAGTAAAGTAAGCTTCGGGCTGACCATTTCCTGCGTTATCAGCATAAATAACCACGTTACGTGCGTGTTCTACTTTATATGCTGCATCGTCATTTAGTTCGTAATGCAGAAGATCATCCTCTTTGTCTCCGCCCTGATAAACCAACATGAGAAGTTTTTGGTCACGATAATATTCCACGCGTTTCACTTCGTGTTCAAAGGCCGTATCGCTAGCCAATGCAATATTGCCGTCTGCGAGATATCCAAGTTCGATGTTTTGAGCTAACATGACAGTTCCCTACATTTCCGCAGTCGGTGGAGTAATAATACTATTAAATGTCGATTGAGGCGCAGCAATTGGCTCAGCTGGTGGCATATTTATGCACTTTGAGATGCAAGTGCCCCCGTTAACGGCGCCACCTGACCAATCAGCTGTTGCAATAAGTTCCATAGCTGGATTATGTGCCATAACTACTTTTCCCCTTTGTATAGTATACTTATACTCGCTAAGTCTTTACAAACTCTTGAAATTAGATGGCATTTTATCTAATTATTGCTGATATTTAGGAAAATCATGTCAAAACCACAAAAATCACTCGAATCACCGTGTAAACCACAGGAATTGCTGGATTCCCTGCAAAATTGGGGCATTCAGTACACTCTCTATGAGCATGAAGCCATGTTCACCGTAGAAGACACGAAGAAAGCCAATCTAGACATTCCGGGTACGCATTGCCGTAACCTCTACCTTCGCGATAAGAAAAAAAACAATTATCTGATTGTTTTACGCGATGAAACGCCAATCGATATGAAAAAATTATCCGACGTTATTGACTCAGGACGGCTATCTTTTGGCTCTGCCGAAAAGTTGTGGCAGTATTTGGGTGTTCGTCCGGGATCGGTTTGCCCCTTTACAGCTATTAATGATAAGAACCATGAGGTTCACATTATTCTAGAAAAAGCGATGATGGAGTGCGATATCATTGATTGTCATCCCCTCGATAATACAATGACTATTACTCTTACGCCTGATGATTTACGAGTATTTTTTAAAGAGATTGGCCGTGATGATGTGCGCGAGGTGGATTTAGCACCGGCAGAGCCTACATGAAACGGTAGATAACGAACGGAAAAACCTATGAACATGATACTTCCCGAAGACGGGGACATAAATACAAACATTTTTGATGCAACATCTGAAAATTTTGAGACAGATGTACTTGAGGCTTCAAAAACAACACCCATTCTAATTGATTTTTGGGCACCATGGTGCCAACCGTGCAAACAGTTAATGCCCCTACTTGAAAAAATCGTAAATGCAGCCGGTGGTAAGGTCAAACTGGCCAAAGTTAATATTGATGATGAGAAGGCACTTGCCCAAGCTTTTCAGGTTCAGTCTGTTCCAACCGTTATTGCCGTTTTTCAAGGACAACCCGTGACTGGTTTCCAAGGCGTACAGCCTGAATCTCAAATTCAAACATTGGTTGACCAACTTGCAAGCATGGGCGGGGACCAACCAGCTCAAGAAGCTACAATTAATATTGAAGAAACACTCGAAAAGGCAGAAGAAGCATTAAAAGTTAAAGATTTTGAAGGCGCGCAGATTTTTTACGGGCAAGTATACGAAGCGGATGAAACCCACGTCAAAGCCTATGCAGGATTAATCCGTACAGCAATTGGAGCGGGCGAAAAAGACTATGCCTTTCATTTAATTGAACAAGTACCTGAAGAGATTTCCAAAACCCCTGAATTCCAATCTGTTCAAAAATTTTATGAGGCCACAAATCAGAGCACGGACGATTTGGCCGACTTAGAAAAAGCGTTAGAAAAATCACCTGAAAATAATCAGAAACGTTTTGATTACGCACAAAAATTATTCGCAGCAGGTAAATATGATGAGGCCTTTGACCAACTCATTCTTATCATCGGAAAAGATCGCGAATGGGAAGATGCCAAAGCGCGCAAAGAGTTGATTTCTTATTTCGACTTTCTCGGCCACTCCGATCCGCTAACTGTCGAGGGACGCAAAAAATTATCCAGCGTTTTGTTTTCTTGATTGACCACTCTATATAAAATTGCATGGCAAGTTCCGTGCAAAATTCACTACCCCAAACACTCCCCGTCTTTCCATTAGATGGCGTGTTGTTGTTGCCTGGCGGAAGCCTACCCCTCAATATTTTTGAACCCCGTTATTTGGCAATGATTGATGATGCACTTCGCTCAGATCGCCTTATAGGCATGATACAACCCAATACTGCAACATCGGAAACCATCAATGGTCCGGCTCTTCAACAAACGGGGTGTGCTGGAAAAATAACTGCCTTTCAGGATTTGGAAGAAGGGCGTTACCTGATTACCCTAACAGGTGTTTGCCGTTTTAATGTTGATGAGGAATTGGAAACCGCCAGAGGGTACAGACGCGTACAGCCCACATGGGAAGATTTTTCAGATTTGGATTTACGAAAACATAATCCTGATGTTGATATTGACCGCGAGAAACTGACGAATTTACTCAAAAGTTATTTTGAAGAAAATGGTCTATGTTGTGAATGGGATTTGCTCGCCATGACACCAGACGAACATTTGATAACAGCCCTTGCTATGATATGTCCATTCTCTCCTTCGGAAAAACAGGCTCTCCTAGAGGCACGTTGCTGTGAAAAACGCGGCCAGTTGTTCATCGATTTACTTGAAATGGCGGTTCAAAACACACCCCATGAAATTGGTGCATCGAAGCATTAACTTGCCACTACCTTCATAACACTTTATAAAATTCTGCATGAGTGCAATTGATCCCAAATTACTGGAAATTCTGGTCTGCCCTTTGACCAAAGAACCGCTTCGCTATGATAAAAAAGCAGGTGAGCTCATTTCTGATCGTGCAGGTTTAGCCTACCCAATTCGTAATGGTATCCCTGTTATGCTTCCCGATGAGGCGCGTGAATTAGAAGACTCCGAAAAGAAAAAAGCCTAAGCTTTTCTTTCCATGACTGCTGCGAAGAAACCATCCGTTTGATGCTGAGCA
Organism: Bdellovibrionales bacterium; assembly: GCA_037968575.1. Lineage (GTDB taxonomy): Bacteria > Pseudomonadota > Alphaproteobacteria > Micavibrionales > Micavibrionaceae > UBA2137. Next base: position 29,576 of record JBBKVR010000042.1, read on the forward strand.
GGCGTTAAGCGCATCATAGGATTTTTACATGGATTAGGATTTGAGGACGGCCAATTTTGGCTTAAATCAACCAACTTGAAATCATCATTGTCTTTGAGAAATGTCTCAACTTGATTTTCATTCTCTTCACGGAAAAGAGAACAAGTTGCATACACCAATTTCCCGCCTGGTTTTACAATGTCGCGGACTTTCTCCAAAATTTCAGCCTGAATGGTTTGAAGTTCTTCTAATTCGGGGCCATAAGTAATCCAGCGCATATCAGGATTACGGCGCCATGTACCTGAACCTGAACAAGGAACATCCAAAAGGACTATATCGAACTTTCCTTTTTGACGTTTCAACCATTTTAAATTTTTTGGATCTTCTAAAGAGCGCACCTCAACATTGTCGCTTACGCGAGCGCGCTTAAAACGGTCTTTGGATTTGTTCAAACGTCTCGTGTCGATATCCATCGCAACAATACGACCTTTACCCTCCATAGCATTGGCAAGAGCAATTGTCTTACCACCTGCACCAGCGCAGTAATCCAAAACTTGCTGGCCAGGTTGTGGGTCACATGCCAAAGCAATCAATTGTGAACCCTCATCCTGAATATCAATCCAACCCTTACCAAAGGCCTTTGTCCGTGACAAATAGGTTTTCCCTCGAGCGCGTAACCCCCAAGGTGAATAAGGCGTTTCGTCACTTTCAACACCATCGGCCTTTAAAAAGTCTTTCACCTTTTCGCGTGATGCCTGAACAATATTTGTTCTGATATCCAGAGGTGCAGGTTCTAACATTGCCGCCATTTCATCTGCAAAATTATCACAGAATATCTCTTTTAATCTTTCAACATACTCGGGCGGACATTCGGCAAGCACGTCTTCGGGCATATCTTTGTGATACAAATTACGATCGTAGAGTTTTTCTAAAATTTTGGATTCAGGCGCAGTCAATTTTTCAGGGCCATATTTCGATCCATCAAATAATTTCTCGACATCTTTCTTCTTACGATCATCCAAGAAAACGTAAGTAGCTACTGCACTTAACCGCGGTGTAATTTCCTCTACACCCAAGCTCATCAAATGCCACTCAACGCGCGCCTTGTTACGGACGCATTCATAGACACGGTTGGCAACAAAGGCGCGGTCTTTCGAGCCAATATAGCGACGACGACGCATATAGTCGCCAATGACTGTATCCATCGGGACTTTAACAGTACCAATTGTTCCAAGAAGTGTAATTACGGCCTCAAGCCGTGCGGAAGGTGTCATGAATGTTGTCTAATTCCGGTTTTAAGCCTTGCGGGCAACCATCAGTTTTTTAATTTCTGCGATTGCTTTAGCAGGATTTAAACCTTTTGGACATGTATTTGTGCAATTCATGATTGTGTGACAGCGATACAAACGGAATGGGTCTTCCAGATTATCCAAACGCTCACCTGTGGCTTCATCACGTGTATCTGCAATCCAGCGATAGGCTTGTAATAAAATTGCAGGGCCCATAAAGCGATCTGCATTCCACCAGTAACTTGGGCAAGCTGTAGAACAACAGAAACACAAAATACATGCGGCCGGTCCATGACCATCATCGCCGTTCAATAGTTGTGCGTCTTCTTGGGACTGTAACCGCTCCTTAGACGGTGGTGTAGATTGCGTTTTCATCCATGGCTCAATTGTCGCATATTGCGCATAAACATGATTAAGGTCTGGCACGAGGTCTTTGACCACTAGCATATGCGGTAGGGGGTTAATGACGACATCACCCTTAAATTCATCAATGCCTTGCGTGCAGGCTAGCGTATTTGTTCCACCAATATTCATGGCACATGACCCGCAGATTCCCTCACGACAAGAGCGACGGAAAGTTAGTCCACTATCAACCTGATCTTTAATATAAATAATGGCGTCCAAAACCATCGGACCACATTTGTCCAAATCGATTTTGTACGTGTCATAGCGTGGGTTTTCGTCCAAATCAGGATCCCAGCGATAAACTTTAAATGTTTTGGCATGCTTTGCACCATCGGATGCATCAATATGCTTGCCCTTAACAATTTTAGAATTTTTAGGAAGTGTAAACTCGGCCATAACCTTCTCTTTAAAATCTCTTCTGTTCTGTGCCTGACAAGATACAGGCTCAAGACTGCCATGTGAAGCAGTTTTAACGTTCAGTTTTTTCTGCGGCTTTTAACTGCATTATCCAAATTAAGACAATCAAAAATTTTATTTGTTATTCTTGGTTCTATATCCTGCATATCTTCTATCGGGATATCTTCTAAGACACATTTTCTTTCTGAAGCCAACTTCACCATACTTCCTGTTATGTGATGTGCTTGTCGAAAAGGAATATCCAGCTCCCTTACCAACCAATCTGCTAGTTCTGTTGCCGTGGCGTAGCCACTCTCGGCAGCTGACCGCATATTCTTTTTACTAAAAGTTGCTTTTTCAACCATACCACCCATAGCGCTAAGGCATAAAATCAGAGTGTCAAAACTTTCAAAAACAGCGGATTTATCTTCTTGCATATCCTTGTTGTAGGAAAGCGGTAAAGCCTTCATTACAGTAAGAAGTTGAATTAAATTTCCGGACAACCTTCCTGCTTTAGAACGTACAAGTTCTGCCGCATCCGGGTTTTTCTTTTGTGGCATAATCGAAGAGCCAGTAGACCAATCATCGCTTAACTCAATAAAACCAAACTGAGGTGTTGCCCAAAGTATTATTTCCTCTGCAAAACGTGATAAATGTACACCGCATTGCGCGCAAGAAAAGAGAAATTCAGTGGCAAAATCGCGAGAAGAAACCGCATCAATTGTATTGGGCATAACTCTGGCAAAGCCAAGTTCTTTTGCTGTCATTTCTCTATCTATAGGAAAGCCTGTTCCGGAAAGAGCGCAAGCCCCAAGTGGTGATTCATTGAGGCGTTTCTGGCAATCAACAAATCGTGATTTATCCCTCTCCATCATTTGAACATACGCATCTATATGGACTTCCAGAGTTACCGGTTGAGCAACTTGAAGATGAGTAAAACCCGGCATTATTGTTTCTGTGTGTTGTTTGCCAGTGCTTTCCATCACATTTTGAAACTCGGATATTTTTTCTATAACCTCACCGCAGGCGCTCCTCATCCATAAACGAAAATCTGTGGCAACCTGATCATTTCTGGATCGTGCTGTATGTAGTTTCCCCGCGACCTCACCGATGATTTCACTTAATCTGTTTTCGATATTCATATGAATATCTTCTAAAGATGCTTGAAATTCAAATTCCCCACTTTCCATTTCCTTTTCTATTTGGCAAAGCCCTTCCAATATTTTTTCACCATCTTTTTCAGGTATAATCTTTTGCGCCATTAACATCCTACAATGGGCTTTCGAGCCACGTATATCCTGCTCCCAAAGGCGGCTGTCTACATCAATTGAGGAGTTGATTTGCTCCATGATAGAGGAGGGTGTTTCACTAAACCGCCCTCCCCACATTTTTTGTGAAACCTGATTGGACTTCTTTTTCTTCATAATGCTTTCCTTTTTAAGGATTTAACAAGTTTAGTATATGCCTTTAAACGTACGGCGTTAATTTTAATGAAACCGTCTGCATCTATTTGATTATATCCACCCTCAATATCCATAGAAGACATGTCTTTATCATAAAGAGAGTTGGGCGACTGCCTTGCAATAGGATAGGCAACACCTTTGTAGAGTTTTACTTGAACTGTGCCATCAACCATTTTCTGGCTCTCTTTTATAGCCGTCATCAAAAAGTCCATCTCCGGTGAAAACCAAAAACCGTTGTAAATTAACTCGGCAATTTTTAAGGACATAGTATCTCTGATGCGCATAACCTCTCTGTCCATAGTTATACCTTCTATATCTTGGTGTGCTTGCCTTAAAATAGCTCCACCCGGTGTCTCATATACGCCACGTGATTTAATGCCTACATAACGATTTTCTACCATATCCAAACGACCAATGCCGTGCTTTGATCCCAATTCATTGAGGTATAAGAAAAGCTCAAGGGCTTCTGACTTACTAACACCATCAGTTTGGTTTTTGACTTTGACTGGAATACCATTTTTGAAAGTAAGCGAGATCACATCAGGTTCGTTTGGTGCATCTTCGGGGGATGTTGTTAAGGAATACACGGATTCTTCACAAACAGCGTTCGGGTCTTCTAAAACTCCCGCTTCATGAGATATATGAAGCAGATTTTCATCCTCAGAATACGGCTTTGAGCGTGTGGCACTTACAGGAATGGCGTGCTTATCAGCATAATCCAACATATCTTGCCGTCCTTTAAAGTCATCTAAGAATTTTTGCATCTTCCATGGGGCAAGGACTTCAATATCTGGTTGCAGAGCGTAATAAGCCAGTTCAAACCTAACCTGATCATTACCCTTCCCTGTTGCCCCGTGCGAGACGTAATGGGCATTCTCTTTTTCTGCTATTTCTATTTGTCTTTTTGAAATAATTGGGCGCGCCAATGCGGTGCCCAGCAAATATCTACTCTCATACACCGCATTTGCGGCATAAGTAGGAAAAATATAGTCGGTGACAAATTCTTGCCTGAGGTCTTCCAGATAGACCTTACTTGCCCCCAATAAGAGGGCTTTCTGGCGCGCCTTTTCAAAATCTTCTTTCTGACCGACATCTGCAAGATAGGCTATAACCTCATAACCTTCCTCTACAAACCATTTCAAAATGATAGAGGTATCTAGCCCCCCCGAATATGCTAAGATGATTTTATTATTATTTGATTTCTGTGTATTCATTTCTTATCTCCTATAGACGTTTACTCCCGAAATTAGGGAAGCATGTGTTTGTAAATTTGAATTGTATAGGGGTAAGTATTGCGGTTCTATTGGGCAGAAGCCGCGCGTCGCGAAAAAAGAAATCTATTCTGAAAAAAGCTCATTACTTTATTACATAAACATAAACTTACGTCTTTTAGCAATATTTTTATTCAAAAAGCGCTCTTACATATTATCCATATTGTTTTTTTGGCACACTCTTGCGATACTAGAAAAATCATGTCCATCAGACTGTCCTCCTCCCTTTCTTGCTTTTTTGCCTTTGTCATTGGTTTTATAACCATTGCGGGTGTTATTCACGTGGTTACAGATATGTATGCACCAAAGGCTCATATTGGGCTTATTGAAGACAAAAGACAGATATTAGAAACAGAGGCACAAGACTATAATCTTATATTTCTTGGTACCAGCCAGACATTCCGTAATATTAACCCTGAAATTGTTTCCAAAAACACTCAGTGCAATTTTAAGGCCTACAACGCTGGCGTTCCAGGCTTGACGTTGGAAGAATTAGACGACTATGTACAAACTTTGAAAAAAACTGCAGACATCAAAAAACCGCGTTTGATTGTTTTTGCCGATCCACTACCGCCAAAACCAAAATTTGATGCTGCCCTTAATGACCGTACACAGGCTTATACCTCCATTAACAATCTCAAAACACGCTTCAAAAATGTATGGAGCTTGCCAGAACCAATCTGGAAGCGCATTGCTCTTGGGGGGTTTGTTGGTACATCACAACTCTACAACGCCCTCAATATTGGTCGCCTCAGTCAGTGGTTGTTACAAGATAAATACGACAGTGAAATCATTTCTGACGCACCACCTATGAAAGCAGGCTTTCCATCTCTTACGTATGATATCGATAATGACCCCGCTATAGCAAAACGCCATGAGATGTTTCAAAAAATTTCCGATACTTGGCAAAAAGACATTTTAGAGACACAAACCAAAGAAGGCTTTGATGCAATCGAGAACATCAAAAAATATCGCAGACGTGTGGGAATATTATCCGATTTAGCATCACGTATTTCACAAGCGGGTGACATTCCCATTCTGATTATTTTTCCTGAACCAGATACCTTAAAACAAGATAGGACGTTAGAATCTGCAGTATCACGCTATGCGCCTGAACTTCCTATTTTGATGACAGCAGAACCCAAATTATTTCCACAACTTTGGAATAAGGATGTGTGGTTTGATAAAACTCATCTAAATGAAAAAGGTGCAAAAATACTTTCGCGAGAAATCAGCGCACCACTCTGTAGTTTCCTTGGTAAAAATGGAGATGCCTCGTAATGCTTTTTGTTGAACCCCTTTTCTTTATCTTCTTTGCAGTTGTTTTTGCTCTTTACTGGATATCACAATCACTGACATTCAGAAAACTTCTCCTTATAGGTGCAAGTTACCTCTTTTATGCCGCATGGGATTGGCGGTTTCTTTCTCTCATTTTGATTTCAACGGCGGTTGATTATTTTGTAGCCATACGCATGCAAAACAGTTCTTCGCTTGGGAGACGCAAAGCGTGGCTATTCTTAAGTCTTATTGTGAATTTGGGAATGTTGGGCTTCTTCAAATATTTCAATTTCTTTGCAGAGGGCGCAGAAGATTTATTAGCTCTCTTTGGAGCAAGCATAAACCAAACAACCTTAAGCATTGTCCTACCTGTCGGAATTAGCTTCTACACGTTCCAAACTTTGAGTTATTCCATTGATGTCTACCGCGGAAAATTAAAGGGGGAGAAAAGCCCGCTTGATGTAGCTCTCTTTGTTGCTTTCTTCCCACAACTGGTTGCAGGTCCCATTGTTCGCGCCATTGATTTCTTGCCTCAACTACATGTTCGAAAAACATTTGCGGATGTAGCGGTCAAAGCCTGTCTTTTACTTTTCGCCATCGGTTTTTTCAAAAAGGCGTGTGTATCGGATAACCTTGCCTATTACGTTGATTTAATTTTTGCGAGTCCTGAAAACTATGCGCCTATCGCTCTGGCAACAGGTGCATTTTTATATGCCATTCAAATTTATTGTGATTTTTCAGGCTACACTGATATGGCAATCGCCTCGGCAGGATTACTCGGATTTAATTTACCGAAAAACTTTAATGCTCCATATCTAGCAACCAGTATTATCGATTTCTGGAGACGTTGGCACATCTCGCTTTCCACATGGCTACGTGATTACCTCTATATATCGCTGGGTGGTAATCGCCACGGCGAGGTCAAACGTTATCGCAACCTGATGATTACAATGTTGCTTGGTGGTCTCTGGCATGGTGCCGCTTGGACATTTGTATTTTGGGGCTTCTTACATGGGTTGGCTTTGTCGCTCAATCACCTTCTACATAAAATTTGGAAGATAAACATCATGCCTGTCGTGGGTGTTGTCACAACGTTTCTGTTCACAACCTATGCTTGGGTTTTCTTCCGTGCGCCAGATTTTGAAACTGGGTGGAGTATCAACAACAGCATTCTAAGTTGGAGTAGCGAAGGGACATCCTTACTTCCATTTGTGCTTATTCCAGTTGCGTCAGTCTTATCAATCACACACATTGTCTGGCACAAACAAAATGTATTTGAGAAAATCGAGTCACTCTCAGGTAAAAAATTCTATCTTGTGCTCGGTGGAATTACAGCTATTTCACTGGCACTACAAACCAGCGGTTATAAACCGTTCATCTATTTTCAATTTTAAGAAAGTTTGTTTAGCTAGCTTTTTTAATGTCGTTCTGGCTATACATCTTAGCAACCTTATCGGCAGGATAGGCTGTGTATTTACGGCCATTACCTTTCGCAGTCTGCATTGCCTTATCCAGTTTGGATTTTAAATCATCAAGGCTGTTACGGGATGTCCCTGAGCGCTCATCATAAGTGGCGGTCAGCTCAACCTTATAAAGACCCGTTGACGTCATACGGTTATCAACGGCCATATTTATAACGTGATCACTGTCTTTTAGATGCTCCATCAGACGGAATAGTGCCTTTACAGTGGCATCATTGTAACTCTTCTCAGACAAAGCTGTTTCGCTCTTCTGATTAGTCTCGTCAGTCGTTTGTGTCTTAAGCCATTTCATATCTTCACCTTTGTGGTTCCATAACGCATGTAAAGAGTAATACGTTCCTTTATACCACTTGGTTACATTGTTACGGAAATTTATAGCATAAAACCTTGAAAAACGGAAGTTTTTAGGGGTTTGAGCTTAAGATACGGATGGGTTCTGAGGTATATCGAAACTACCTGTACCTATTTGTGCTGTTTCTAGTTCTGCATGGCGGGCTCTTTTGTGTACATATAAGTCTGCATCTGCAGCAACGAAAGCTTCCTCCAAACATTCATTTGTAATAGGAGCAACCCCAGTGCTGGCGCCCGCTTTATAAACAGTACCGTTTTTGTCTTGAGCCTTAATATCATTTAAAGAATGGGAGATAAGTTCTCTTAATTCTTCATCAGAATTGTCCCAAGGCACCATAGCAACAAATTCGTCTCCACCCCATCTCGCTACTATTGCACTATTGCCAAGGCTTTCTACAAAGGCATTGGCTGCCTCTTTTAGTATTCTATTACCTTCAGCGTGCCCGCAATTATCATTAATGGGTTTGAATTTATCCAAATCAATAACTATTAATTTATGACCACCATCTGTAGGAATCTTACCACTTTGCAGGTCTTTACCAACATCGTGATTAAAGGCTTCTCGACCATATAACCCAGTCAAGCCATCAAATTTATACTGATGTAGGAGGTGTTTTAGTTGTCTAATGTAGTCAACTAAGCCAAAATTAAGTTTAATGGAGCCAATCTGACTTAAAATTGACATTTTCACGCGCAACATAGTCAAATCATTCCCCTTTAGTGAAGAATCTTTTATTTCTCCACCTATGGCTGGATTTAAACCGTCACTATCAGCTATTTCAGCGCAAAATTGAAAATCTCTATGTGCTTGTTCCATGGGTAAAGACTATACATATTTTTACATAATAATGCAAGTGTTGAGTGGGCGGTCGGAACTTAACCTAATAGACGCGTTTTTTGGGTGGGAAGGCTTTCACTTCATCGGTCAGGCTGGTTAAAACCACATCACGATAAGAAATCTTGGTTTTCCCTTTGTCATCAACGCGGATAAGGGTGTGTTTCATCCAGTTTTTATCATCACGCTCTGTGAAATCTTCACGCGAATGCGCGCCGCGTGATTCCTCACGATTTGCGGCTGAATGCATCGTCGCAACTGATTGGGATAGCAAATTATCCAATTCCAGTGTTTCAATAAGGTCTGTGTTAAACACCAATGATGTATCTTCGATACCGATATCTGATTTTTTTGCAAAACATTCGTCTATCGCTTTCACCCCGGCATTTAAAGTTTCTGCTGTTCTGAAAACTGCAGCATGGTCTTGCATGGTCTTTTGCATTTTCACACGCAAATCAGCTGTACGTGTTTTTCCTTTGGCATTTCTGAAGTGATCCAGTCTATCCAAAGCTTTTGTTCCATCATCTACGCCCAGTGCCTTGTGGCGAGAGCCAGATTCCACAACCTCAGATGCGCGAATACCAGCGGCTCGTCCAAAGACAACCAAATCAAGAAGAGAGTTTGAGCCCAAACGGTTCGCGCCATGAACAGAGACACAACCCGCCTCACCAATCGCCATTAAGCCTGGGACAACTTTTGAGGGGTCTTTTTCTGTTGGATTAATAACTTCCGTATGAACATTGGTTGGAATTCCACCCATATTGTAATGCACCGTTGGAAGCACAGGAATTGGATCTTTTGTTACATCAACGCCTGCAAAAATTTTGGCTGTTTCTGCAATGCCTGGTAGGCGCGTCTGAATAACTTTTGGATCTAAATGTTCAAGATGTAGATAGATATGGTCTTTTTCAGGACCTACACCACGGCCCTCATTAATTTCAACAGTCATAGAACGGGACACAACATCACGACTAGCTAAATCTTTGGCAGAGGGCGCGTAACGCTCCATAAAGCGTTCACCCTCTGAGTTAGTCAAATAACCACCCTCGCCACGTACACCTTCTGTAATCAAACACCCAGCCCCATAAATACCTGTGGGATGGAATTGAACAAATTCCATATCTTGGAGTGGAATACCCGCGCGAAGTACCATGGCGTTTCCGTCACCTGTACAAGTATGTGCAGACGTACATGAGAAATAGGCGCGCCCATAACCACCTGTGGCAAGAACCGTCATGTGTCCACGGAAGCGGTGAATTGAACCGTCTTCCATTGCCAACGCCATCACACCAACACATTCACCCCCGTCACTCATAATCAAATCGAGTACGAAATATTCAATAAAGAATTCTGCTGAATGTTTAAGACACTGCGAATAAAGCGTATGCAAAATTGCGTGACCTGTTCTGTCCGCTGCTGCACAAGTACGTTGGGCTGTACCTTCACCATAATTTGTTGTCATTCCACCAAACGGGCGCTGATAGATTTTACCCTCTTCTGTACGTGAGAACGGCACGCCCATATGTTCCAATTCAAGAACAGCAGTTGGTGCATGCTTACACATATATTCGATGGCATCTTGATCACCTAACCAGTCAGAGCCTTTGACCGTGTCGTACATGTGAAAACGCCAATCATCTTCGCCCATGTTACCAAGAGCTGCTGAAATACCGCCTTGAGCAGCAACCGTATGCGAGCGAGTAGGGAAAACTTTTGTCAGGCAAGCGGTTTTCAAACCCCTTTCAGCCATACCCAGCGTTGCGCGCAATCCAGAGCCACCACCCCCAACAACAAGTACGTCATATTCATGGTCGATAATTTCGTATGTATTACTCATCTTTTTCCTAAAGTGCGATTTTTAATATGCTGAATATGGATGCGAATCCAATTGCGATGAAAAACAGTTTTTGCGACCAAAGCTTCGCAATTTTTAAGGCTTCATTATGTATGTAGTCCTCTACGACAACCTGTGCCCCGAGCACTGCATGATAAAATGTTGCAACAACCAAGAGAATAAGGAGGGTTGCGCGCACAGGATGTGTAATCCATTCCACAACTGAGCCATAATCGGTTCCTGTGCCAATCAGACAAACCAATGAACTCACTGCCCATACCAATAATATCAGACTGGCAATCGCGGTTAGCCTTTGTGCTATCCAATGTTCCGTTCCACTTTGTGCGCTACCCAAGCCACGCGCACGCGCCAAGTCAGATTTAAACGGTGTCTTTTCCCATTTCATGCTCATATCAGCCCCCACACATAAGCCCATAAGGCTCCTGTTACAATAACAGTTACCAGTAAAACAACCGCTCCTGCGCGATAGGCATTTTTAATTTTGAAGAGATAACCCATATCCCAGAAGAAATGACGGATACCGTTAAACATGTGATAGAAAAGTGCCGCTGACCATCCAAACAACATAAATTGACCAATTGGATGAACAGCAAAGTCACGGAAGGTCGCGTAAGACTCAGGTCCCATCGCAACAGCAAGGAAAAACCATGTCACCATGATTGTCCCTAAAGCCAGCGCAATACCCGTGAGACGATGAAAAATCGACATCACAGTTGTCATTTGCGGCTTATAAATTTGAAGATGTGGTGAAAGCGGTCTTTTATCTTCTTGCTTGGTCGAGGCCATAAATCTTATCCCTTTTTACAAGGGGACATAATAGAGCCTCTTGCCGACCATGCAATGCTGTTTTTAAACTTTTCTGTGAGTCTGCCTTATGCAGGCTGAAAATCAAGAGCTCCGCCGTTCAAGCAATGTCTCAAACCCGTTGGCTCAGGACCGTCCTTAAAAATGTGCCCAAAATGCCCGCCGCAAGTTGCGCAATGGACTTCTGTGCGCGGATAAATCATCTTGAAATCAGTTGATGTTTCGACATTCTCTTCTTTGTATGGCTGATAAAATGACGGCCATCCCGTACCGCTTTCAAATTTGGCATCACTTGAATAAACGGGCGTCTTACAGCCAGCACATATGAACAACCCTTTGCGTTTTTCTTCATTTAACGGCGAAGAAAATGAGGGCTCTGTTCCTGCTTTTCTAAGAATTCTAAACTCTTCGTCTGTTAATCTTTCTTTCCATTCCGCTTCTGTGTAACTCACTGGAAACTCCTTTTCTTCATCGCCTATACCAAATACACCAGCACCACTCACCTTCGAATACAATGCGACCGCGGCACCAGTTGCTAATAATCCTAAAAAATCTCTGCGTTTCATGATTTTTCCTCTTTATGCGTCTCTTCATTAAGGTAGTACGTGCATACCCCCAAACAAGTTACGTAATTTTTGAGGTTTCGCGTACAAAAGCGGCAACTTCTTGCGCTAAACACTTAAGATTATCAGTCACGCTCCAATATGATAGGCCATTATCAACGGAGGAATCTTCCTTGATACGGCTGATGTAAATGCGATCTTCACCTTGAATCTCAGCCGGCGTTACATAC
>JBBKVR010000043.1:0-6388 GCA_037968575.1 Bdellovibrionales bacterium
AAGGAAGCTATAGCGCAAAAAGATATTAAAGATACCGAAGAAGAATTGGGTGATTTACTGTTTGTTTTGGCTAATTTAGCGCGCTCCCTCAAAATTGATGCGGAAGAAAGCGCCCGCAAGGCAAACAATAAATTCATCAAACGTTACAATGGGATGTTAAGTGATTCTAAATCAAATAATAAAGCGTTTAGCGAGCTTGATTTAGAAGAAATGGAAGAACTGTGGCAGGCACAAAAGTCTAAAAAAGCCTAAGTTTTATAACCAAATAAACTCTCAAACTTTTCTATTTGAGCATTCTCCATCAAAATTTTAACTACGGTCATGTTGTTTTTATGATTTTCATCCTGTGACCTTACATCCCCATGTGCATGAAGCCATGCCAACGCTTTTCCATCCTTAAATGGGATATCTATTTCAAACTCTTTAGCTGAGCGCATAAGTGTTTTTTCAATAATGCTTAGTAACTTATCCGTGTTTTCCCCTGTAGCAGCTGACACAGGCACAATCTGTTCACGTTTTTGAGGAAGCTGTCGTGCCCCCTTCTCTAACAAATCTATTTTATTAAGAACTTCGATAACGCGCTCATCTTCTTGATAGGTAATGCCCAAATCCTTCAAAATAGAAATAACATTATCTTTCTGCTGTTCACTATCTTCAGCTACGTAATCACGAACATGCACAACAACATCCGCATAGAGAACTTGTTCCAACGTTGCACGGAAAGCCTCAACTAATTGTGTAGGTAAATCTGTAATAAAGCCCACTGTATCCGATAAAATGGCTTCCCTACCATTGGGCAAGGTTAAGGCTCTCATCGTTGGGTCAAGAGTTGCAAAAAGCAAATCCTCAGCAAAGACATTTGAATCCGTTAGGTAATTGAACAGCGTAGATTTACCTGCATTGGTATAACCAACAAGTGCGACAACAGGGTAAGGCACTTTATCTCTATTCTTGCGTTGTAAGTCTCGATTTTGTCGAACTTTTTCAAGTTGTTTCTTGAGGCTAATTATTTTCTCGTCAATTAAACGGCGGTCAATTTCAATTTGACGCTCTCCTGGACCACCCATAAAACCCGCACCACCACGTTGACGCTCAAGGTGCGTCCATGAACGGACGAGGCGTGAGCGTTGGTAATTAAGCGCTGCCAATTCAACTTGAATACGCCCCTCTTTTGTTTGTGCCCGCTCCCCAAAAATTTCAAGAATAAGTCCTGTTCTATCAATAACCTTACAAGACCATAATCTCTCCAAGTTGCGTTGTTGCACAGGTGATAACTGCGCATTTACAATCACCAAATCAGGCTCTAAATCTTTAAAACTCTCTTTGAAATCTTCACAAACTCCCTTCCCTAAATAGGTGGAGGGGACAATTTTATTAAGAGAAATGATTTTCGTATCAAGGACTTTAAGATGAATAGCTTGAGCTAAGCCTTCCAGTTCCTCACATTCACGCTCAAGCGAGCGCTCGTTACTCTCTTTCTTGAGAACAGGATGAACGAGATAGACACTCCCAGAGGAATGATCAGTATTGTGGTAAGTCATGTTTATTTAAGAATTCAGCTATTCGTCTTCTGAAGTTTCTTCAGGTTCAGACTCATCTTCACCACCAACTTCTTCGTCATCATAAAGCCTCACTGGGCCGGACGGCATAATTGTGGAAATTGCGTGTTTATAGACAAGCTGAATATGTGAGTCTCTTTTTAACAGCATAGAAAAGTTGTCAAACCATGTAACAATGCCTTGCAACTTTACACCATTAACGAGAAACACGGTCACAGAAGACTTTTCTTTACGAATTGCGTTCAGAAATACGTCTTGTACGTTTTGATTTTTCTCTGACATTTCCTAAGTACCCCTTTATTATTATTTTTTGTGCACCTCAATGTTGATTAATGGATAAAATCAGGTACGGCAACCTTTTTATGAGGTTTTCTTAATAGCGATAGGCTCTTCAAAAGCCTTCTTAAACATTGCTAAATTCTTATATACAGCAGTTTCTCCTACGTTCAATGCTGTGCCAATAAGTATTGAAGGAATTTCTAAATTTTGAGCACATTTTATATCCGTTCCTGTGTCTCCAACAAAAATAGCATTTTCTATCAATGATGAAGATAAACCCATTTCTTTCATGATATGAATAACAGGATGTTTTTCTGGTTTATCTTTTTCGGCCTCTCCTGCCCCTATCACACCACTAAAATACTTTTGCCAGCCTAGTACTTCAACTTCTTTTAAAAGATATCTATGTGTCTTATTCGAAACTAAAATAGAGGGTATATTTTTTTCTACCAAGAGTTGTAATATTTCCTCAGCACCGTCCAAGGTTTCCAATTCCCTCAAATGATGTTCTTCCACGTAATTATAAAGTGCCTCATATGCTTCATCTGCACGTTCCGCATAAAGATTTGGGTACAAGACTCTTGCTGACTGATGCATGTGTGATTTGTACTCTTCTAAACTCCACAAAGATAATCCTAGCACCTCGCGTGCATGGTTATGCGCCTTATGAAGAAGCGGTAAGGTTGAAACCAATGTACCATCCCAATCGAAGACAACAAGCGATGGGTTATAAGAAAATAAATTCATCTTTAAAATAAATCCACATCCACACAGAAGTAATCTTCAACGTCTTGTGCGTGACCTTCCAAAGCAAACATAATAACGTGGTCCCCTGCCCTAATAATAGTATCACGACGTGGAAGAGTGAATTCATCATCTCTAATGATGGCGGCAACTTGCATCTCTTTAGGAATGTTGAGCTCAGATAATGGCGTGTTTACAATACGACAATTCTCGGAAGCTTGTGCCTCAATAAATTCAGCAAAACCGTTTCTCAAATTGTATGCTGCCTTAATACGCCCACGACGCACATGTCTCAAAATTCTTGAAACCGTAATATCTTGTGGTGAAATGATGGCATCAATATTGATGGAAAGAAGCAGATTTGCATAATTTTTGCGTGTCACGAGTGACATTGCGCGTTTACACCCAAATTGCTTAGCTTCAAGGGCGGACAAGGCGTTTGTTTCATCATCGTTACTTACAGAAATAAAGGTGTCGGCCTTAAAAACCGCGGCTTCTTTTAAAACTTCAGGATCAAGACCATCGCCATTCAAAACCAAAACACCATTCAAATTTTCGCTTAAGAACTGTGCGCGAGCTTTATTGTGTTCGATAATTGTTAAGTTACTAGCTTCATTTTTTTCTACTAGAAGTCGTGCAAGTTCATAACCAACATTCCCACCACCAACTATGATAATTTTTTGTTTCTTTTTAGTAGAGAGCCCAAAAACACTCATAGCTCGGTCAACATCATCTGCCTTTGAGACAAAATAAACCTCGTCATTAACTTGAATCTGAGTTGAAAGGTCCGGTATAAATGCCTTCCCTTTTCTTATAATTCCAACGATATGTGCTTTTACATCGGGAAAGAGAGAACGTAGTTGTCCAAGGGGTGTATCTAGTATCGGAGATTTATCGTCACACACAACACCAATCAAATAAGCTTGTTCATTATGAACAGGAATAACCTCTGTGGCACCAGTGACAG
Organism: Bdellovibrionales bacterium; assembly: GCA_037968575.1. Lineage (GTDB taxonomy): Bacteria > Pseudomonadota > Alphaproteobacteria > Micavibrionales > Micavibrionaceae > UBA2137. The sequence continues at coordinate 3,550 of JBBKVR010000043.1, forward strand.
CTAAACGTTCATAAATTGCCCTAGCAACTTCCATCTCAGGAGAAATAATCACATCAATCGGCAAATGATCCCGACTAAACATATTTATCCATGCTTGATTGAGATAATCTTGGTTTCTGACGCGAGCAATTTTTTTAGGGACATTGAATAGTGAATGCGCCACCTGACAAGCAATCATGTTCACTTCATCGGAGTAGGTCACAGCCAGTAACATATCCGCATTGGAGAGACCTGCCTTGGACAAAACATCGGGGCTGGACGCATGACCAACAATACCGTTTACATCCAAATCACTAGTGATTCTATTTATTGAATTTTCATCACTATCAATAATCGTAATGTCATTATTTTCGCGTGAAAGATATTCGGCAATAGTGTAGCCCACCTTGCCAGCGCCACAAATAACTACTCTCATGTGCGCAGCCTTTTCACGTTATCCGGCAAGTCTTCAGTATCATCGTCTTTAGAGCTATTAATGTTTAATGAGCGAATTTTTCTGTGAAGTGCAGATCTTTCCATCCCAATAAAATCTGATGTTTTAGAGATATTGCCATCGAAACGAGTAATTTGTGATTTGATATATAGCGTTTCAAAAACTTCACGAGCATCTCTTAAGGGTAAGTCTAGTGCTGTTTGCATAAAATCATCACTGTCAGTATACCCCTCACCTTCCTCTTCTGTTAAATATTGGGGAAGATCATTAGCGGAAACCTTTTCTGTTTTCGGTAAAACCGAAATTTCCAACCATTCAATAAAGTTTTTCAATTGGCGGATATTGCCTGGCCAAGAATAGGCTTTTATTTGAACAAGTGCTGAAGGAGACAGCCTTTCAACAAGGCTTTTTTCCGATTTGGTCACTTGTTTGTAAAGATCATCAATAATGCTTTCAATATCTTCCAGTCTCTCTCTCAGCATAGGAATTCTTAAAGGCACGACGCTCAAACGATAGAAAAGATCAGACTTAAAACTCTTAGATTTTACAGCATTTTCTAAATTTGACGATGTTAGGCTAATAATTCTGACTGCATAAGAAGTATTATTCAGTTTCCCTGATTGTAGAAAATATAGAAGTTTTTCTTGAGCGCTCAAGGGTAGTTTTTCTACATGGTCTAATATCAAAGTTGCTCCATCAGAGTCTTTAATTGCTCTTTCTATTTGTGCAACCATTGCCTCTTCATCATGTCCTTGGCAAATAAGAACATTAGTGGGTTCATCTTTAAGAGTTGAATTTGCATGAATAAAACGCGCAAGAGTTTTCTTGCCCGTTCCATCTTCGCCAGAAATAAGAATGCGGCTATTACTATGTGCTGCTTTTTCCGCAGCTTGGCGCAAAGACACAACAAGATTTGCTTTCCCTGTTATCTTACTAACACTGGATGTCTTTCGTTTAAGTATTTTATTTTCAGATTGCAATTTACCAAACTCAATTGCACGTTTGAGCATGACAAGAAGACGATCTGTCTTAAATGGTTTTTCTATGAAATCGTAAGCACCATTTTTAATGGCAGAAACCGCAATCTCGATTGTACTGTGCCCGCTAATCATAATCACAGGCGTTTCAGGTTTTTCTTCCATCACCTTACCAAGTGTATTTAGGCCATCACTAGAGCCTTCTTGGAGCCATACATCCAGGATAATTGCATCAAAGGTGTTCTCTGAAAAAAGCTTAAGGGCTTCTTTTGAAGAAGCAGCAATACTCGTTTGATAACCTTCATCATCCAATATTCCCTGAAGAAGGAAACGAATATCGTCTTCATCATCAACTATAAGAATGTGGGATGTCATGCAGCCTCGGAATCATTGTCATTACTTAAGATATCATCTTTGAAAGGGAAGTGAAGTGCAACCACTGCCCCCTTACCTTTTATTTTTTTCAATTCAGGAACATTATTCATCCATGATTTTTGACCCAAAACTAACTCACCCCCATGATCTTCCATGATCTTCTTCACAATAGCCAAACCTAAACCGGTTCCCTTCTCTTTGCGCGTTACATAGGGATCAGTAAGACTTTCGATTGAAGTGTCCTCAGGGAAGCCTAAACCGTTATCGCTTATAATTAACACCAAATCATTCTCACCATTTTCAGTTAAAAGCATTGAAATAAATGGGTTTTTAACTTTACTTTCCTCCAATGAATCAACTGCATTTTGAATAAGATTGATAATGGCTTGGCGAACTTGCTGGGTATCAAACATCAATTTGATAGAATCTTTGCCTTTTAGTAATCCAAATCTTTCGATGGAAACTTTCGGATAGGTTTCATTTTGCATGATGCCAATTTCATTAACCAAAGCCTTAATATCATTTTTCTTAAGTGTGGGTTGAGGCATTCTTGCAAATGCTGAAAACTCAGCAACCATGTGACCAATATCCTCAACGTGCTTACCTATAGTTTGAATACACTTTTCAAAAATATCCCTGTCTTCTTCTGGAATATATTCCGAAAACCGTCTTTTAATACGTTCCGCAGAAAGTTGGATAGGCGTTAGAGGGTTTTTAATTTCATGGGCGATGCGTCTTGCTACATCTGACCAAGCTGCTTTCTTTTGTGCTGATTTAAGTGCAGAAATATCATCAAATGTAACAATCATAGCTCCAGATTTTGCATATTCAGTCTCAGCCACCACTTTGACAATTAAATCTAATTTACGCCCTTTTTGTCCAGTGTAAGGAATATCAACGTCCAGAGTCTTTTTATTCCACAAATCTTTATCTTTAATAGAGCGTGCAAGCTCGGGCATAACATCTCGTAATTTTGTATCATTCAAATTTTCAACATCTATCTGTAAAAGCTCGCATGCTGCTTTATTTGTAAGGGTGATTATGCCGTTATCAT
>JBBKVR010000044.1:0-2909 GCA_037968575.1 Bdellovibrionales bacterium
TTTTGTGACCTTTTACTCCTCCGTCATAAACCCGGTGATCCGTCCTTCCAAGACATCATGCAGATACAGCAAAACTCTAACCGTGCCGCCAATCTTGTGCGCCAACTTCTAGCCTTCTCGCGCCAGCAAACCATGAGTGCGCAAGTCCAAGACGTCACGGATATTTTAACCGAAATTTCTCATCTTATTCGCCGCTTAATTGGTGCAAACATTGAACTCGATGTTGTCCACGGCGATGATTTAAGTTTCGTCAAAGTCGATGCCAACCAAATGGAACAAGTGTTTGTGAATTTAGCAGTAAATGCGCGAGATGCTATGGAGGATGGAGGTTCTCTGGCAATCAAAACTTGTATGACAGAAACCAAAAAAGCTAAGCAATGCGGCGAGGATACCATGCCTGTAGGTCGTTGGGTACAAATCGATGTCACCGATACTGGTACAGGAATAACTGACGAGGTTTTAGAGCGTATTTTTGAACCCTTCTTTACAACCAAAGATGTGGGGCAAGGAACAGGGTTAGGGCTTGCAACAGTTTACGGTGTCGTCCGCCAATCCAATGGTTATATGAACGTTGACAGTAAAGTCGGAAAAGGCACGACCTTCTCTGTTTATCTTCCCGAAGCACAAGAAGAAGATATCGAAGAAGCACAAACAAAAGCTGCTGAGACTAAAGAAAAAGAGACCTCTGATTTAACTGGTACCGCACATATTCTTTTGGTTGAGGATGAGGATGCCGTTCGAACTTTCTCTAAACGAGCACTCACCAATAAGGGCTATGTTGTGACTGATGCTAATGGTGGTGAACAAGCCATGAAGGTTATTGATGATGAGAAGACCGACCCCATAGACTTACTGATAACCGATGTCATCATGCCTGATATTGATGGGCCTGTTCTCGCAAAACAGATTCGCAAGAAATTCCCTGATCTAAAAATCATCTTTATCTCCGGATATACAGAAGAAAAACTCAAGGATGAGCTAAATGACGAGAGAACATGGTTCCTTCCTAAACCCTTTACGCTCACGCAGTTAGCAGCAAAAGTGAAAGATGTTTTGAACGATTAAATTCATCTTTAGTATAATTTGTTCTATTTTTGTTCTTTACAATGAGAACAAAACATGTTTTCCTTATCTCAAGAACAACACAGCAATACAGCCGTAATTTTTTTGCATACCCCCTGTTTCTGTGCCACAACAAGGAAGGAAAGAACAATGACAGTCACACCCTTTAAAGGCGAAAATATGACCAAATCAAATAGTGAAAAAGAAAAAGCGTTAGAAGCAGCCCTAAGTCAGATTGAGCGCGCATTCGGTAAAGGCTCAATTATGAGATTGGCTGGTAACGACATCCCTAAAAACGTCCCTTCTGTTTCGACAGGCTCCATCGGGTTAGATGTTGGTTTGGGAATTGGTGGACTACCATGTGGACGTATTACCGAGATTTATGGGCCTGAGAGTTCAGGTAAGACAACTCTTGCCCTTCATGTTATTGCAGAAGCACAAAAAAATGGTGGAACATGTGCCATTGTTGATGCGGAGCATGCTCTTGATCCAGGTTATGCAAGAAAACTAGGTGTTGATATCGATAACCTTCTGATTTCACAGCCTGATGCTGGGGAACAAGCTCTTGAGATTACAGACACACTTGTTCGCTCTGGTGCGCTAGATGTTCTGGTCGTGGACTCTGTTGCTGCTCTTGTACCTCGCGCTGAGCTTGAAGGCGATATGGGTGACCATCACGTTGGACTTCAAGCACGCTTAATGTCTCAGGCTTTAAGAAAACTCACCGGTTCAATTTCCAAATCAAAAACAGTTGTTATCTTTATTAACCAAATCAGAATGAAAATCGGTGTGATGTTTGGCTCACCTGAAACGACAACGGGGGGTAATGCACTTAAATTCTACTCATCTGTTCGTCTGGATATTCGACGTATTGGTGCCATCAAAGACCGTGATGAAGTCGTTGGTAACCAGACACGCGTAAAAGTCGTCAAGAATAAGATGGCGCCTCCTTTCCGTATTGTTGAGTTTGATATTATGTATGGTGAAGGAATCTCTAAACTTGGTGAACTTCTCGACATAGGTGTCCAAAATGGCTTTGTTGAAAAAGCTGGTTCATGGTTTTCTTATGATGATCAACGTATTGGACAGGGCAGAGAGAATTCTAAAACATTCTTGAGAGAAAATCCTGAAATTGCCAAAAAGCTGGAAAATCAAATTCGTGAGAATGCTGGCTTTATTGCAGAAACAATGTTGGGCGTTCCCGAAAACCCAACACCTGAAAAAATCAAAGAGATTGAAGAGACCGCTTCTGAAAAAGAAGAACAGCCCAAGGTGGAGCCTAAAGAAGACGCAAAAAAAGCAAGTTAACTTAAAATTCTCTTCCTGTTCAGAAAACCCGACCTTCCCCGTCGGGTTTTTTGCGTTATAGTTACTTTATGAAATTTATAAAAACTCTACTTCTGTCGTTCCTTGTAAGCTGCTTTGTGTCGCTGGCTCACGCACAGACGGCACCAGCACAACATGCTGCATCCATGCATGGTGAGGTTAAATATTCAACTGACTTCGCACACTTTGACTATGTGAACCCCGAAGCACCCAAAGGGGGCACACTAAAGATGGCGGCTGTGGGCAGTTTTGACTCGCTCAATCCTTATATTATTAAAGGAACACCTGCGTCTGGCCTCACATTCCTTGGTAACAATTTGGTTTTTGAAAGCCTCATGGAGCAAAGTTATGACGAGCCTTTTACAATGTATGGGCTCTTAGCAGAAACAATTGAGCTACCTAAAGACCGCTCATGGGTTGCCTTTAATCTAAGACCAGAAGCCAAATGGCATGATGGCAAATCCATCACAGCCGAGGATGTCGTTTGGACATTCAATACATTGATGAAAGACGGCACTCCG
>JBBKVR010000045.1:0-5843 GCA_037968575.1 Bdellovibrionales bacterium
CCTCCGCTACCAACTGTGATTGTACATTACAAATATGACATGAACCTGACACAAAAAAACCCCGGATTTTAGGTCCAGGGTTTTATTGTTGTGGTTATATACCGTCTTTATTCTGCAGAATGCGTCTCTTCAGTGGCTGACTCTTCTGGATGAACGATTTTACCGTCTTTTGTTGTCACGGATGTATCGTCTTCAAGTACATGTATGCCGTCCGGTGCAGGTGTTTCCTTACCGAAAGTACCTAAAACAAAAACATCATCACCTTTCACAAGCACTTTTGTGCCGTCTTTAAGTGTCAGTTCCTTGACCATTACCTCTTCAGAGGCTTGAACGCTTTCTGTTACTGCACTTTCAGTAACGACTGCATCTTCAGCGTGAGATGTTAAGGGTGTACCCAGCACCAAAGCAGCCAGAGCCGCAGACATTAATAGTGTTTTTTTCATGTTTTTCTCCTGAAAAAGTTGTTAAACGCCCCCCTTATGGCAGGGCGGTCGTACGCTTCCTTCCGGCAGAACAAACACTGCCAAGCGAAAAAGCTTCCTACAGATACTTATATTAAGCTGAAAATATGACATGAACCTTACATCAATATCTCTGATGGTCATTTTCTTGTAAGATAAATGCCGTAACCTTTCTTATGGGGCCATAATTAAAGTCTGGAACGATAAAATGAGAATTCTCTTGGTTGAAGATGACGAGATGTTTGGGGAAGCCACCAAAGCAGGGTTGGAGCAGGAAGCCTATGCAGTGGATTGGGTTACTGAAGTAGAAACTGCGAGATCTGCGCTTGTTTCGTATGATTATGATATTATTCTTTTGGATCTAGGGCTGCCTGATGGTGAAGGCACTGCTGTATTGAAGGAGTTGCGTACGCACCGGAACGGCGTACCTGTGCTGATCATGACGGCCCGTGATGCGCTCCATGATAAAGTTACAGGGCTTGATACGGGGGCTGATGATTATTTGGTTAAACCTTTTGATCTGGACGAACTTTACGCCCGCATCCGCGCCATCAGCCGTCGAAAAGATCGAACATCGGTTGCACCAGATATCATATGTGGAGAATTACGGCTTGATCCGGCTTCTTTGAAAGCATGGCAAAAAAATGTTCTGATTGATCTCGGCCCGAAAGAGTTTAGAATTTTACAGCATCTCATTGAAAAAGCAGGGAAGATCGTACAAAAGGAAAAACTGCAAGAAATACTCTACAGCTGGGATCATGAAATAGAGAGCAATGCCATTGAAGTCCATATGCACAGAATACGTAAAAAATTAGGAAAAGACCTCATAAAAACCATCCGTGGCGTAGGATACATGATTGAAGAAAAGCAGATATAATCATGCAGTTTTTTCAAAACCCCTCTCTTAAAAAACACTTGCTTCTGCTTCTTCTTGGCTTAATTGCCGTTGCCTGGGGAATGGTTACGGTTTCCGCCTATTTTACTATTCGTGCCGAAATGAGAAAACTTCTGGATACGCAAGTGGCGCAAGTCGCCTATTCCCTTCTTGAAATCAATCTTGATAAAATTCACGAATACGAAGCCAAGATCCCGGAGGATATTTATCGTTTTCTGCAGGAGGACAGAAACAATCTGGATATACGCTACCAAATCTGGAAGGGCGACAAACTCCTCCTCCAGTCTTTAACTGCTCCGGATTATAGGCTCGATCTTCAGGAAGGCTTCAACGATATTGAAATGCACAACAATCGCTGGCGGGTTTTGTATATTTCTGTTCCGGGTAAAAAAAAGACAGATGTGGTCGTTATGGCGCGGCACGACATAGAGGATTTTTTCCTCCACCCCTTCTCGGAAGTTATTTTACTGCATATGGCCGCACAAATGATTCTGATTGCTCTTATTATTTGGTTTGCGGTCAACCGTGGATTAAGACCGCTTAAAGTTGTGGCAGGAGCAATAGGCCAGCGTAATTATAATGATCTTAGCCCCATTGAAGAACACATGGTGCCCGAAGAATTAAAGCCGATTGTTTCTTCCGTCAACATGCTTCTCGACAGACTGAAAGAGTCGTTTGAGTCGGAAAAGCAATTTACAAATCATGCCGCGCATGAGCTACGCACACCACTGGCTGCACTTAAAATGCAGGCTCAGGTCGCTATCCGTGAAAAAGACCCAGTGAAACAGAAGAAGCAGCTGCAAAATATCGTTCAAGGCGTAAACCGCGCCACCCATTTAGTATCACAGCTTTTGTCTTTGGCCAGATTGGAGCCGGAGAGCGAAAAAAGGCTTGTCATGTCAGAGATAAGTCTGCTGAAACTGACCAAATCAGCAGCAAACGACATGAAGTCCATCATAAAGGAAAAAAATATAAAACTTCACTTGCCTGACAAAGATATAGCAATGCAAGGCGACAGACCCACACTCGAAATTTTGATTAAGAACCTTCTCAATAATGCGGTGAGATACAGTCCTGAACATTCAAATATCCGCATACATTTCCATGATCTAAAAGAGCATGTGGAATTCATTTTAGACGACGAGGGTACTGGAATTCCGGAGCATCTGCGCACAAAAATTTTTGAGCGTTTCTACAGAGTTCCCGGCACAAAACCGGACGGTATTGGTGTCGGCCTTTCTATAGTCAAAAAAATCGCCGAACTGCACAAAGCGGAAGTGATTGTGGGTCAGGCAGAAATCGGAACCCGTGTGATTGTTATGTTTTCAAAAATACATCGTTAGAAATACGCGGCACTATGAATCATCAAAATACTTAATTCTTTATTGGTAATAGCTGGGAACTGGGGTAACACAGGGGTATCAACGGCGGTGAATTAATTCGTTGAGGTTTGAATAGATTACAATAAGTCCAGAGCATAAAGTCCAATACCACCAAGCGATAGAGATAACAGGCTCAAACACATCCTAACGGATTACAAGAGTTTACAGAATAAATCATAATCCATGTGTCGGGGGTTCAAGTCCCTCCTCCGCTACCATTAGGTCAGGTATTACTCAATAAAATCAATATGTTATTTAGGTGCTAAATTTGGCGCTCAAATCAGCTCACCATAAATCAATGACTTAGCTAGGGGGTTCAAATCCCATTGCGCTACCAACACTATCTCATTTTCTATTGGCTGGGTTGTACAGCCCCACCGAATCTTATAATTATTTAAGTATGGAATTACGTTTCAAAGCTGCACCATTGAAGGGTGACTGGTTTGTTTACTCGGGTGACAAAGAAATTGGACGAGTAATGTATCGTTACAACGATACTCACTGGCATATTATCAACAACGATTGCACTCTGTCCAAAAGAACATATTCAAGTAGGGATAAGGCAGCTCAGGCTCTCTCAAAAAGAGTTAGAAAATTCGGTGATACGTCTCATTTCTGCAAGTACGACAAGCTACTTGATCGAAAATAAAAAGCGATAGACATAATATCGTAGCTTGCCTCGGTTCAAAAAAATAAAGAATTTACAATAACTTATTCAAACTTCGTGCGGGCCAAGCTTTTCGCATGATAGCCTTTAAGAATGACAGAATTAACATATAGCGTTCCAACAAACCTTGAGCCTGTATTAAAATACAAGGATCGATATTCACAACGTAGCATTGTATTACCTGATGGCGCAGAAATGGAGATGTCCTTACACAACCAATATTGGGCAATGCTCGATAAGCTCTGTTATGACGGACCGGGGATAGATTACGACATCATTCAAGCAGCTTGGGGTCAAGCATGTGAATACGCGGATGGTCATCCCTATGATTATTTATACGAAATATTTGGTTGGACTTTTCCATTTGAAATCACAGATTTCTACGCAATATCAGGGGCTCTTAAGCACAATGCCTCAAATGATTTCATCAACGGCATATACGAGGTTTTCGAGCAATTCCTCAACCAATATAAATGGCCAACGCCTCTGACCTATCGTCGTCTTATAACCGATCCAAATATCCGTTAGATTACGAACACCAATCTTCCAATCATTGACGCAGGAAGCAGACGTTTACCTGTGAGTGAAACCCCTATTTTTGGATCAAAATGGCACTCTCGTTTTTTAAGGTTGAGAGTGATTTCAACGATCCAGTGAAAAGAGAATTCATCCAACCCATCTGCTAAATCAAATACCTTAGAAATATTTCCTGTATGACCGTTTTTTAGCAAGACAGATCGACCAAGTAGTAAATCGGGTAAGGCCTTGCTCATGGTGCAGGCTCGTTTGATTTATCTCTTGAGACCGTAGAGTTAGGCGTTTTTGCTCTACTTTGTTGCTGAACAGTGATTTCAGCATTATGCATTTGATGGATAAGTTGTTGTAATTCTTGGGTAGAATTAGGTTCATCATCCAAAGTGAGATCGTGTTGGTAGCGGACCTCCGCTACCATTCTCCTTTAAAATCAATGACTTAGATAGTGTTTTGGTAGCGGTTTTGACAACAAGCTCTAATGTCTATGCGGCCATTTGTTTTCTGATACGGCGATTACGTTGAATAATATTCAAGATTTCTACCGAAATCGAGAAGCCCATAGCCACATAGATGTAACCCTTTGGTACATGGAAACCCAAACCATCCGCTATCAACACGAGGCCAATCATTACAAGAAATGCTAACGCCAACATAACGAGCGTTGGATTACCCTCTATGAATTTAGCAAGTGGGTCTGCTGCAATCATCATTACACCAACGGTAATAACTACGGCCGCTATCATAATGGGTATCTCGTTGGTCATACCAACAGCAGTTAAAATTGAGTCAATTGAGAAGACAAGGTCAATGACGATAATTTGAGCAATGACCATTCCAAAGCTCGCCGTCACAGCCTTTGCAACATTGGGTGTTTTATCGAGAAGATGGCCCGAGTTATCTTCAGGCTCCATGGAATGATGTATCTCTTTGGTAGCTTTCCACAAAAGAAAAAAGCCTCCCGCAAGAAGAATAAGGTCGCGCCCAGAAAAAGCTGTTTCAAAGCTAGTCTTGCCATATTCGTTGAGGTCGCCCTGAAGACCCAAATCAAACAGCGGAGTTTGTAATGTCACAATCCAGCCAATGAGCATTAAAAGCCCTATTCTCATGGAAAGTGCCATCAAAAGACCAATCCGCCTTGCCTTTGACTGTTGATGTTTGGGTAATTTGTTTGAAAGAATGGCAATGAAAATCAGATTGTCCACACCCAAAATAACTTCTAGGGCAATCAATGTTAGAAGTGCCAGCCAAGCAGCCGGGTCTGATAATAATCCAATTATATCCATAAGCGGATATTATCAAGAAAACTTACGAAAACAAGCGATTACATCATCAAAATGTCTTGGCAATTCTAGTATCAAAATTGGTTTTTTTTATAAAACTAAAATAGATATCCCTATCTCTGACGTGGGAAATAGACGCTTTCCTGTTAGTGAAACTCCAATCACAGGATCAAAATGACATTCACGTTCCTTGAGTACAATGGTAATCTCAATAATCCAGCGAGCTGATAATCCTTTTAGTCCCTCAGATATATTAAACACCTTGGAGATATTTCCTGTATGTGCATTCTCAAACATTACAGAACGACCAATCAGCATATCTGGCGAGAACATACTCATGGTGTAGGTCCATCTACTTTGTCGTTCGAAAGTGAGTTTTGAGGGGTTTTTGCCCTACTTTGTTGCTGAATGACGATTTCAACATTGTGCATTTGATGGATAAGATATTGTAATTGTTTGATAAATGAAGGGTCGTCTTCAAAAGTGAGATTGTGTTGGTAGCGGACCTCCGCTACCAACTGTGATTGTACATTACAAATATGACATGAACCTGACACAAAAAAACCCCGGATTTTAGGTCCAGGGTTTTATTGTTGTGGTTATATACCGTCTTTATTCTGCAGA
>JBBKVR010000046.1:0-5243 GCA_037968575.1 Bdellovibrionales bacterium
CTTCTCAACCCAGTCGATTTTACAGCGCTTTATATGCAGAGAATGCAAGAAGAAGTAGATAAGAAATCAAACGGTAAAGACAAAAAAGCGTCTTAGTCTTTGTAACTTTGCCAAAGTGGGTCTTCAAGTTCTTCAACCAGAGCATCGTGTGCTTTTTTCTCTTCTTCGCTGATTTGGAAAGTACGGGGTTCTCTGAATGGTTTTTCAGCAGAGGATGCAGACTGGTTTGAATTATTGCTGGTGGTTGTGCCTTTGTCTGTCGCGAGCCCAAGCCCGTGTTGGCGTCCGCCCATAAGCTCAAGATAAACCTCTGCCAAGAGCTGCGAATCGAGAAGTGCGCCGTGGAAGTCACGGTCTGAGTTATCAATATTGAAGCGGCGGCACAGCGCATCGAGGTTGGCGGGGGAGCCTGGGAATTTCTTGCGTGCGATAGCTAGTGTATCAATCGCATCTTTGAGCTGAAACGAAGGAAATCCAAAAGTTTTTAATTCTGCGTTGAGAAACTTAATATCAAATTCTGCATTGTGAATGACCAAACGACTGTCGCCAACAAACTCTAGAAAATCACCAACGATTTCACCAAAGGTTGGCTTGTCTTTTAAGAACTCTTCTGTAATGCCGTGAACAGCAACGGCTTCTGCGGGTACATCGCGTTCGGGATTAACGTATTGCCAATAGGTTTTACCAGTTGGAACAAAATTGATTGTCTCCAAACAACCAATCTCGATAATGCGGTCACCCTCTTCAGGGTTAAAGCCAGTTGTTTCCGTATCGAGAATAATTTCACGCATAATTTTTATCTTTCCTTATATCGGTCAGTATAGACTTAACCTTAAACGTAGAAAAAGCACGACCAAGCCCAGTATTCACAACATAATCAGCGCGTGCCTTTTTCAAGTCATCAGGCCATTGCCTCTCACGAATAGCATTGAATTTTTCTTCTGTCATTCCATCACGCGCCAGCGCACGTTTTTTCTGTAAGAAAGCAGGGGCAGATACCACAACGATTTTATCGAATTTAGTGTCACTTCCCGTTTCAAAGAGAAGGGGGATATCAAAGAGGATAATATTGCGCCCCAAACGTGTGTGTTTCTTAGTGAATTCGTCTTGCGTATCCCAAATATAGGGATGAACAAGGCTTTCAAGCAAATTACGTTTTTCACTATCAGAAAAAATAATTTGTCCAAGTTTTACTCTATCAATTTTTTGAGATTTTTTATCCCAACTTTCAGGAAAGACATCAACGATGGATTTGAAGATAGAGCTGCCCATGGTCAGTGCTTTATGTGTCCACTCATCGGAGTCATAAACAGGAATGCTATTTGCAGCAAAAATATTTGCAACTGTTGATTTTCCCATGGCAATTGAGCCTGTCAAAGCAATGCGTATCATTGTGTAATCTGGTACCCACGTTTTTGTAAGAGAACAAAAATTTCGGCGGCTGTCTCCTCAACGGAACGTCGCGTTACATCAATGATAGGCCAACCCTGTTCTCTGAAAAACCTACGTGCCTTTGCCACTTCATCTTCAACGGCCTCAGGATCAAGATAGCTGTTACTCAATAGAGAAAGCTGAGAAGCCTCAACCTTCATACGACTAGAACGCAACTGGATAAGGCGGTCAGGCGATTCCGTTAATCCGACAAAAAGAGGTTTTTTGAGTTTTAGAATGTCATCAGGAAATACAAACCCTGGAACAAGTGGAATATTGGCAGCCTTTACACCGCGGCGCGCTAGATAAACGCAGGTTGGTGTTTTTGATGTTCTTGAAACGCCAGCCAAAATAACATCAGCCTCCTCAATACCTTGAAAACTCTGTCCATCATCGAAGCCAAGCGCAAAGTCGATTGCGTCGACGCGCTTAAAATAATCCTCATTCATGGTGTGTTGAGCACCAGGTATTCCTTGAACAGGTTGTCCGATATAGGATGAAAGTGCCTTTAATATAGGATCCATTACTGCAATGCAGGGAAGTCCTGCATCATGGCAGTGCGCGCGAAGTTTTTTACGCATACCGTTATCAACGAATGTAAAAAATACAGGCCCTGGGTCTTTTTTGATTGCATCTAGAACGCGCGCCAGTTGTTTTTCGGTTCTTATCAAGGGCCAGTAATGCTCAATTGGTGCAACATTGGAAAATTGTGCAAAGGCAGCCCGCGCCAAACCCTGCAAGGTTGAGCCCGTTGCATCGGATACAAGGTGAAAATGAAAATTTGTGGCAGCGCCTTCTGAAGTCATGATGTGCACATCATAGACATTGTTATCATTCAAATGAAGAGATGATTATTGATGCTCAGGAAAAATCTTTGAGGCAAGGGCTTTATCGCGGAAGCGAATACCCTCAATTTCAACAGACTCGAGGTCATTTATGATGTGAAGCAAATGCGTTTGGCAAATTTCATCAGGTAGTAAAGAAAACTCTGGCGCACGCGTCAGGTCTGTTTCATTACCCTCAAAATAATTCTGAAATCCAGGAAGATTAGAAATATGTTTCATAAATTTTGCATTGAAGCGCTGGTCTCCGAATGTATTACCTTCTTCGATAATGCGGTCATCCATATAGGCCAATGTGTCGCGATCACAAAATGTCACACGCTCATGATCATGGTACCATGTTTTAAAGGCTTGCCAGTGGGCGTCTTCCAAACCTTTTTCGTTATCCATCGACGGATTTGTTAATTTCCGTACAAATGATAAAGCCATATCGCCATTTTCGAAGGCTGTGATATGACGCCAAAGGTTGTCGTTACCTGAGTTTAAGATTTCCCATGAAGTGAGAATACTGAAAGAGGCGATGTCAGCTTGGCGAAAACGTTCCCATTTTAAGTAATCCTCGGGACGGAGTTCTGCACTTAATGCGCCTGTGTAGGTTTCAAACCAAATGTCACGAAGCGCGTAAAGAAAATCAAAAAACAGTGTGTGCCTTAAAAATGGAGAATCTTGCAATATTTCAGCAGTTCCTTCATCAAGGCCTACAGTTAAGTGATGTGTTTCGGCATCAAAATGATAGCCTGTATCTTCTGTTGAGAGTGAAAGCGTCCATTTTTCCAATGGAAGTGAGAAGAGTAATGCGGCAGCACTTTGTGACTCCAGTGCCATTGATAGACACCACGCCAAGGCAGAACCAGCGTTGTTGATATGTTCTAAATGCTCGTCACTTGTTGCCTCAGACGTATCAACATGATCCAGAAGTGCAGAAAACTTAAAGTATGAACCTTTCAGTCCTGTTTTTGCACATACAGAAACGTCTTCCGCATCGTAAGACGGAAGCGTTAAATCAAAATGTTTGTATGTTTGCACTTCTTTCATGAAGGCTCCGATATTTGATACGTCCTTTCGAGAAGAGGTTCACGAAAGGAGTAAGTGTGACGTTATTATAACTCACCAAAGGGTAGAATTGTTCCCTCTGGCCCTTTGCCGTTAGACACTTTCTTGTGGGCAACTTGAGATATATCTCTGTGAGCCTTAGGGAAAGCCACTACGCGGGCATCGGGAGAGCTGTTATACCCTAAGTTATCCACATTTGTCTCTATATTTTTTGATTCGGAGCCCAAAGTGTTTCTCAGCGCAATGTTTTCTTCGACATCCGAAAATGAATTTTCGAACTTGATGAACCATAGGAAGTTAGCGTTTGAACGGTCGCGAACCTCGTAAAAGATTGGGTCATCCATAACTGTTGTGATGTAGCCAGAAAGATAATTTTGACCGTATGGTGTTTCGCCCAAAGAAGAAATCAGAGCCAAACAAGCTTGACGTGATAATTCTTCAGAGCGGTCAAAGCTTCCCTTAACAGGACCAGCAAGCATGCGCTGGATAAAGTTTCTGTCATGTTTACGGCAACGCTCTGATAGGAACCAAGCTTCAATCAAAGCCAATCCTGCGCGTCCATTGTTTAATGTACGGAAATCATTACAAACTTCGCGGGCAAAGGCACGACCAAGGTCTGAAAGGGCTGAGTTTTCAACCAATTCCCAAGCTTGCTTGTGACCTGCGAGTTGTAATTCCCAAGCTGTTCTAATCATAAATAATGACAAGTCAGCAGCTTGAAGTCTGTTAATCAAGATGCCGTGATCTGGGTAGAACGCCATTGGGTCAACGGCGACACCTTTTTTATGCTGCCATGCCTGTCTTAGCTGTGAAGCGGCAAGCAAAATTCTGTATGACTCTTCTAAATCAGGGTTAATTAAAATTGTATTTGAATTGCGGTCATAATCAGCTGTTTCTGCCTGTGTTGACCATTTTAGTGAAATTCCGTTTTCATCTGCAAATTGAATGAAAGTCTTTAAAACACGACTTTCCTCAAGAACAGAGATGAATTTTTTCATATTTGGTGCTTCGCCTTTGGCAACACATAGCTCTTCTGCCTCAGAAGCGAAAAGACCTTTAACGTGATCTTCTGGACGTCTAAATTCTTCGGAAATTGCTTCGTATGAAGCCACTTTCTTTTGTAAGTCACCCAATTCTTTGGTGATGTCTTCTAAAAGAGATAGGTCAAATAGACCCTCATCTTCAAATGTCTCTGTATTATCAAGGAAGAATAATGGTTCTTCGCCAATCAGTGTAGAGCGAACAGGTTGCTTACCGTTTAAAGTATATGCAAATCTGCACCCTTCGGCTGGTGTGAAATCGATTAAAAAGTCTCTGTCTGATGGCCCACTCATATCGTGCCCCGTTATTTCTAAATTTTCGTCCCCATCCCTCATGGAGACCCCTACACTTCCTATTATGACGCCAAGTGGTTAACGGAATCCTACCAAATAGGAAAAAATTGCCTTATTAACCAGTAGTTTACATATTTATTAAGAAGATGGTTGATATTCAAGCATTTTTTCTGCAAAGTATTCATGAAAAAAGGTGATAAATGACTCTAAAAGAACAATTTTCTGATAAAGATTGGCAGTTTTTAGCCCAATATCCTTACCGTGTTGGCTTATGGATGTCCGAACAAGACACTGGAGGAGGCGAATCTGCAACCAGAGCCGAGATGGAGGCTCTGGATAATATTGTCCAAAGGACACAAAAAAAGTATGCAAATCGTGCGCTTATTAAAGAAATCATTGAGAGCACCCAAAGCTCCGTTCAGGATATTGATAAAAACAGCCCTTCAAATGATGTCTCCAAAGATAGCGGTAAAGTACTTTCTCTTTTAAGAGGCAGTATTGATGATATTGATATGAACTGTTTTAAACTTGTTTGTATTGATGTGGCAGAGGCCGTGGCAAAAGCAGCGGCCAATGGTGAGAT
>JBBKVR010000047.1:0-11005 GCA_037968575.1 Bdellovibrionales bacterium
AGCTCTTTTGTAAATGCTTTGGAGATTGAGCGTAATGTGATGTTCCTGATTTTAACGCTGATTATTGTGGTGGCGGCATTCAATATTATTTCCTCAATGATTATGCTCGTAAAAGACAAATCCAGTGACATTGCAATCATGCGAACGATGGGAGCAACGCGCAATTCAATGCTCAAGATTTTTATCCTGACAGGTGCCAGTATTGGTATTGCAGGAACGGTTGTCGGGGCAGCTATAGGTATATTATTTGCAGTGAATATCGAGACTATTCGTCAGTGGTTGCAAAATGCCCTTGATACAGAACTTTTTCCAGATGAGGTTTATTTCCTCACGCAACTTCCTGCGATTATTAGATGGGAAGATGTGGCTGTTGTTATTGGAATGGCTGTTGTCTTATCAATTCTTGCAACTCTATACCCAGCGTGGCGCGCGGCGCGGCTTAATCCTGTAGAGGCTTTGCGTTATGGTTGAGAAGAAAATTTTACTCAAGGCAGAGGATGTTACAAAAACCTACTATCAGGGTGGGGAGGGTTTAACTGTTCTCGACAAAGCATCCCTCGATATTAGACAAGGTGAAATGATTGCGCTTGTAGGTCCAAGTGGTTCAGGAAAATCAACTCTTCTCCATATTATGGGGCTTCTTGATACACCAACCTCGGGGCAGGTGACTGTTGCTAAGCGCGACACAAAAGAATTAAGTGATAATCAGCGTACAAGCCTGCGTCGCCATGCGATGGGGTTTGTTTATCAGTTTCATTATTTACAAGCCGAATTTTCTGCTCTTGAAAATGTAATTTTGCCTCAAATGATACTGGGGACAAAACGGAGTGAGGCAGCTCAAAAGGCAGAAAAAATCCTTAAGAGCTTTGGACTTGGTCATAGGCTAGATCATCGTCCTGCACGCCTATCAGGTGGTGAACAGCAACGTGTTGCCATTGCGCGTGCGCTTGCAAATGATCCAAAACTTCTAATTGCCGATGAGCCTACAGGAAACCTTGACCCTGAAACCGCTGATATTGTCTTTGATATGCTTCTTAAGCGTACAAGAGAAGCAGGAGCAGGTGCACTCATAGCCACACACAATATGGAGCTGGCCAAACGTATGGATCGCATTCTTGTGATTGAAAAAGGCAAATTAAAAAATTATTGACATAATATTTAACTTGTTGTAATTTACTTTTTCATATTTAAATACTTTGTGAGAAAGATTATGACTGATTTCGACTTCAGAGGAACTTACGAACATGCTGATACAGCTCTTTCAGAGATAAGGTCTGTGGTAGGGTCAGGGCATGCAAGTTATGCTGTTAGTTTTGATGGCAAGCCAGATAGAAGTACTATTGAAGTATCAGGGTGGGCAAGAGGTCAGCTTGCAGATCAAATGAATCTAATGTTCATGCCATCTCAAGAGGGGAACAGTAGAGTTTCATCTATGCTTGGTGGTATCCTAATTAAAGTATCCGATGATGGTTTTGGATTTTCGTTGCCTACGCGCTAGCCTGTATCATAATTTTTATTCTTAATAACTATATATAATTGATTGCATAAGCCTTCTCCGATTTCTTATTCTAAGAGCTATGTCTCAATCACCATTTATTCATTTGCGTGTGCATTCTGCTTTTTCTTTGGCAGAGGGTGCCCTTAAAGTCAAAAAACTGGTGAAGCTCTGTAAGCAACAGAAAATGCCTGCTGTTGCAGTAACTGATACCAATAATTTATTCGGTGCTATGGAATTTGCAGTTGAAGCTACCAAGAATGGTGTTCAACCCATCATTGGTACGCAAATCAATATAGATAGTGCTGAAACACAAATCGTCCTTCTTGCTATAAATGAGCAAGGTTATCGTAATCTCTGTCGTATGGTCAGTGACGCTTTCATGGAGACTGACGGCGCAGATGACCCCGCTGTTACCTTACAGGCTCTTGAACAATATAACGAAGGTTTGATTTGTTTGTCAGGAGCACATACAGGACCAGTTGAGCAACGTGTTCTTCATAACCAAATGGAAGAGGCGGAACACTTTCTTCTCAAACTCAAAAGCCTGTTTGGTGATCGTCTTTACATTGAGTTACAACGTCATGGGTTGCTCGAGCAAGAAGCAGTCGAGCCACAAATGCTTGAATGGGCTTATAAACACGAAATTCCCTTAGTTGCCACAAATAACTGTTTCTTCGAAGATCGTCAGATGCATGAGGCGCACGATGCGCTTCTCTGTATTGCTGGGGGGCGTTATATCACCGAGAGTGATAGGCGTACGGAGACGCAAGAACATTATTTTAAATCTCAAGATGAGATGATAGAATGCTTTAAAGATATTCCAGAAGCCATTGATAATACAGTGCTAATATCAAAACGTTGTTCTTACTTACTGAAGCCTATTGATCCTATTTTGCCAAAATTCACAACCGAGAAGGGGCGTGATGAAGAAGAGGAATTAGAGGCGCAATCCAAGGAAGGATTACAATGGCGACTTCAGAATTTTGTCTTTACCGAGACAATGGACGAGACAAAACGTGTGGAAGTTGCCAAGCCTTATCAAGAACGCTTGGAATTTGAGCTTAACGTTATCAAGCAAATGGGTTTTCCTGGATATTTCCTGATTGTTGCCGATTTTATCAACTGGGCAAAAGACAACGATATTCCAGTGGGGCCTGGTCGTGGTTCTGGTGCGGGTTCAGTTATTGCGTGGGCGCTTAAGATTACTGACCTTGATCCGTTGCGCTTTAATTTGCTTTTTGAGCGTTTTTTAAATCCTGAGCGTGTGTCCATGCCCGATTTTGATGTCGACTTTTGTCAGGACAGACGTGATGAAGTTATTCGTTATGTGCAGGAAAAATACGGGTTTGACCGCGTGGCGCAAATTATCACCTTCGGTAAGTTGCAGGCTCGTGCGGTTGTGCGTGACGTTGGACGCGTACTTCAAATCCCATACCCTGTGGTTGATCGTATTGCCAAGATGATACCTAACAATCCCGCTCACCCTATGACTTTGGAAGAGGCTCTGGAACAAGATCAAGACTTACGAAATGAGCGTTATAAGGATGATACAACTGATAAGTTAATTACCATTGCTCTAAAGCTTGAGGGTTTGTATCGACATGCTTCAACGCATGCGGCCGGTCTCGTTATTGCTGATAGACCGTTACACGAATTACTTCCGCTTTACCGAGATCCACGCTCAACGATGCCTGTAACTCAATTCAACATGAAATATGTTGAGTCTTCAGGTTTGGTGAAATTTGATTTCTTGGGGCTAAAAACACTTACCGTTATTAAGCGCACCGTTGAATTGATTGAGGAAAAAGAGGGTAAGGCGCGAATTGATATGCTCCAAATCCCTCTTGAGGATGAGAACACATTTGATTTGCTATCAACAGGTCATGCAATTGGCGTGTTCCAATTGGAGAGTTCTGGAATGCGTGACGTGCTTCGTAAAATGAAGCCTAACCGTTTTGAGGACATTATCGCGCTTGTGGCGCTTTATCGCCCAGGTCCGATGGACAATATTCCAAAATTTATTTCGACTAAAGCAGGTAAGGAAGAGCCAGATTATATGCACCCATTGCTCCAGCCTATGTTGGAGGAAACCTACGGGATTATGGTTTACCAAGAGCAGGTGATGCAGGCCGCCCAAATACTTGCGGGTTACACGCTTGGAAATGCGGATTTGCTCCGTCGTGCGATGGGTAAGAAAATTCAAGCAGAGATGGACGCTCAAAAAGAAATATTTGTGAAGGGTGCAAGCGAAAAAAATCAAGTTCCTGAAGGACAGGCTCAAGATATTTTCTTCCAAATTGAAAAATTTGCTGGCTATGGATTCAACAAATCGCACGCAGCAGCTTATGCATTGATTTCCTATCAAACGGCATGGCTGAAAGCAAATTACCCTGTTGAGTTTATGGCAGCATCTATGACTTTAGATAAAGGAAATACTGAGAAGTTGGCTGTGTTCAAACAAGAGTTAGATAGGATGGAAGTTGAATTGCTTTTGCCTGATGTCACAAGCTCTCGCGTGAATTTTTCTGTTGAGGGTGAGTCTATTCGCTATGCTTTGGCCGCACTCAAAGGCGTGGGTGAAGGGGCAATGCGTCACCTTATTGATGAGCGCGAGAAAGACGGCAATTTTAAAAATCTGGAAGATTTCATTTCGCGTTTGGATGTTAAATCACTCAATCGCAGATCCTTTGAAAGATTAGCATCAGCGGGTGCCTTTGAGACTTTCAATCCTTCACGGGCAATAATGCACGCTTCTTCCGATATTTTACTGGCCTACGCAAACTCTCTTGCAGAGGAAAGAGAGAGTGGACAAAACAGTCTGTTTGGTGAGGGTGCTGATAGTGCTCTTGGCCTTCCGGAACTAGTCCAAGTTCCTGAATGGGATCCACTGGAAAAATTGAAATATGAATTTGATGCGGTTGGATTTTACTTATCCGCACATCCATTAGATACTAAAGCGCAACAATTCAAACGTTTGCGTATTCGTAATCTGGCAGAAATTCTGGATATCCTTCGAAGTCGCTCTTCAACGCGCGAAAAAATGGCAGGAGTACTTCTCAAGAAGCAAGTTCGCGTTTCACCGAAAACAGGAAACAAATATGCCTTCCTTCAAATGTCGGATTCCTCGGGCGTTTATGAGGGAATGTGCTTTTCTGAAACTCTCGCCAACGCAAATAACATTCTTGAGGTTGGACAACAACTTCTCCTCACCGTTGATATAGAGCAACGTGAAGATGAGCCACGTTTTACCATTCAATCGATTGAGAAATTAGAAGAAAATTTAGGAGATAAACTCTCACAAATCAGTCTTTATATTGATAACAAAGAGGCGATTGATAATTTGCAGTCTGTTTTCAAAAGCGAAAATGATAATAACGGCGAAGCACAATATTTGCTGAACTTCACTTTGAGTGATGGCCAAGACATTACTATGAAGCTTCCAGGTAAATATCCATTTTCTGCCGAAACACGCTCTGCGCTATACCATGCAGAGGGTGTGTCTGACATCCAAGAATTATAGGTTTTTCAAGTAAAAGCACCGTTGATTTCCAAGCGTTTCATGCTACAACCATAATCTGAATAAGGAGTTCTGATGGTTAAAAATCAACACATGGATGCATGGTCAGTTTCAAAACATGATTTTCCAACTAACGGAAGTGATGCAGAGAAATTAGCTTTTTGTGTGCGTTATGCCATTCTTGCTCCATCACCTTACAATTCCCAACCGTGGTTTTTCAGCATTAAAGGTAAAACATTATCCGTTTATGCGGATAGACGTTATGCCTTGCCTGTCAGAGACCCAGATGATCGCGGTCTTGTGATTGCCGTTTCCTGTGCTCTTTATAATTTGCGTTTGGCTATTCGCTACTTTGGTTATGAAGAAAAGACAGATTATTTACCAGACCCAGATAGAGAAAGCCTTATTGCGCGCGTTACCTTGGGTTCGCATAAGGGTGACAATGCGATTACTGATAACGACAAAAAACGCTTTGAAGAAATCACCATTTTTGAATTCAACCAATCATACTTTACTGACAAGCATATTGATGATGAGAAAATAGAAGCTCTTAAAGATACAGCAATAAGTGAAAGTGCTTGGCTCTATATTTGTAGTGATATGGATAAGAAAAATATCCTGCGCATGACTGCAGAGGCAGATCACGTACAATTTGCCAATAAAAACTTCCGCCGTGAATATTCAATGTGGACGGATAGACGTCGTGCAAATTCCGGTGATGGCTATCCGCAATATGCACAAAGCTTTTCTGATTCCATGAATAATTTTAAAACGACCACAGCAAGACGTTTTGAGAATAAAGATGGTGACACTGTGAATGACGAAGAGATGTTGGTTGGCGTACCTTTGTTAGCGATTCTAGGCTCAGTTACTGGTGGAGCATCAGAGCGCATTGTTACAGGGCAAGCTTTGATGCGTTTATGTTTAACAGCAGCCTGTAATGATTTGTCAGTCTCAATGCTTAATCAGGTCTGTGAAGTACCTGAATTGCGCTTACGTCTTCATGATGAAATTAACCAGCAGGGCAGAGCACATGTATTGTTACGCATAGGCTATGGTGGCAAACCAGCTCTTATGGCACGTCGTCCATTATCTTCCGTTTTAGAGATTGAAGGTAAACCTTATGACATAACACTTCACTCATCTGAAGAATCTAAGGGTGAGCGTCAAAATATTTTTCAAAAAATAGGTAAAGTTTTGCTTGCCAAGCGTGGCTAATCCCTGCTATATCCTGCCCCAACTACACATACAGGATATGGCTAGACGTACCACATAGTATGATTTCGCCGTCCGGTGTCGTTTCACATGAAATGATGCACGTCCTGTAGAGGAAACAACCGGAAAAGGAGATTAACCCATGGCTGCACCTCAATTTACTATGCGCGAGCTTTTAGAAGCTGGCGTTCACTTCGGACATCATGCCCGTCGTTGGAATCCTAAAATGCGCGACTACATCTTTGGTGTCCGTAACGGAATCCATATTCTTGATTTACAACAAACTGTTCCTGCCTTGACTGAAGGTTTGAAATTTCTTCGTGAAACTGCTGCTCGTGGCGGACGTGTACTCTTCGTTGGTACTAAGCGTCAGGCGCAAGAACAAGTTGCAGAAGCTGCTCGTCGTTCAGGACAATTCTACGTTAACCACAGATGGTTAGGTGGAATGCTGACAAACTGGCAGACAATTTCAAAATCTATCAAGCGTTTAAAAGAGCTCGAAGTTATTCTTGAAGCAGACACAGATGTTCGTACGAAAAAAGAACTTCTAATGCTTGAAAGAGAGCGCGATCGTTTGGTTAAAGTTATCGGCGGTATTCGCGATATGGGTGGAAAGCCTGATGCGATTGTTATTCTTGATACAAACAAAGAAGACATTGCTGTTAAGGAAGCTAATACTTTGAAAATTCCTATTGTTGGTATTCTTGATAGTAACAGTGATCCTGCTGGGATTGATTATCCAATTCCAGGTAACGATGATGCTATCCGCGCAATCACGCTTTACTGTGACTTGGCTGTAAAGGCTATTCTTGACGGCGTTCAACAACAATTGACATCTAGTGGCAAAGATCTTGGTGCTGCTGAAAAAGTTGAAGTTGCATTACCTGACGCTAAAAAAGCTGATACTAAGAAGGAAGCTAAAGCAGAGCCTCAAAAAGTGGAAAGCAAGGACGAAAAGCCTGCGCCTAAAGCGAAAGAAGAGCCAAAAGCTGACGATAGTAAAGCTGAAGAAAAAACTGATGCCAAAGCTGAAAGTCCTGAGGAGCCAGCTAAGGAAGAAGAAGCTTCGGAAAATCCCGCTAAAAAAGCAGCATCTGCTTAGTCAACTAATTTGAAAAATTAAGAGGAAAGATTATGACGCAAATTACCGCCTCAATGGTTAAGGAACTTCGCCAACGATCTGGTGCGGGCATGATGGATGCCAAAAATGCACTTACAGAAAATGGCGGTGATATGAATGCTGCGATTGACTGGTTACGTTCAAAAGGTTTGGCAAAAGCTGCTAAGAAATCAGGGCGTACTGCTGCTGAAGGCTTGGTCACAGTTGCTATTTCTGATGATGGCACAAAGGCGTCCATTGTTGAGATTAACTCTGAAACAGATTTTGTCGCCAGAAACGAGCAGTTTCAATCATTTGTAGCTAAAGTTGCGAAAGCCTCTCTTAATACTGATGGAACATTGGAAGCTCTTGAGGCTGCTGATTTGGACGGAAAGACTGTGAAAGAAACTTTGACAGACTTGATTGCTAAAATTGGTGAAAACATGACATTGCGTCGTTGCCAACAACTTTCAGTCGGTAAGGGTGCTATTGCAAGCTATATCCACAACGCTGTTGGCGACAATCTTGGTAAGATTGGTGTTTTAGTTGCGCTTGAATCAAGTGCTGACCAAGCTCAACTGCAAGCTCTGGGTAGACAAATTGCTATGCATGTTGCTGCTGCTAAGCCAGAAGCTCTAGACCCTTCTAAAGTTGATGAAGGTTCTTTAGAGCGTGAAAAAAGCGTTCTTATTGAGCAAGCAAAAGAAAGCGGAAAGTCTCAAGAAATTGCTGAGAAAATGGTTGAGGGCCGTATTCGTAAATATTACGAAGAAGTTTGCTTAACTGAGCAGATTTTTGTAATGGACGGCGAAACAAAAGTTTCTCAAGTTGTTGCGAATGCAGCGAAAGATGCAGGCTCAGAAATTACTTTGAAAGACTATATTCGCTTCACACTTGGCGAAGGAATTGAAAAAGAAGAAGAGGATTTTGCTGCTGAAGTCGCAAAAACTGCAAAAAGCGCGTAATTTTAAGTCTTCATGATTGTATAATTTTAAACAGCCACGTTGCACTTTAGCGTGGCTGTTTGTACATTAGAGCGAAAGTTTTTATTCTTTAACGAGAAACCGAGGTCGTAACAATGGCAAACGCTCCCACACAGCTTAAGGATAAGCCCATGTCATCTCCATCCACTGCAGTCTATAAACGTGTTCTTTTGAAAATATCAGGCGAAGTTCTGATGGGTAAAAAGGAATTTGGAATTGATCCTGAGACCGTTGAGAGAGTGGCGCGCGATATTAAGGATGTTGTAGATTTAGGTATCCAGGTTTGTGTTGTTGTTGGAGCTGGTAATATTTTCAGAGGTGTATCTGGTGCATCGTCAGGAATGGACAGAACAACAGCAGACCATATGGGAATGCTTGGAATTGTCATTAATGCCTTGTGCCTTCAGAATGCTTTGGAAAATTTGGGTGTTGATACAAGGGTGCAATCAGGTATTCGTATGGATGAGATTTGTGAACCATACATTCGTCGCCGTGCCATTCGTCACATGGATAAGGGCCGTGTTGTGATTTTTGCAGCAGGAACAGGCAATCCGTATTTTACATCGGACACAGCGGCAGCTTTACGCGCTTCAGAAATGAATTGTAATTTGATTGCTAAAGGTACAAAGGTTGATGGTGTTTACAGTGCTGATCCAATGACTAACCCTGATGCTGAAAAATATGACACAGTAAGTTACTTGGATGTTCTTACAAAAGATTTACGCGTTATGGATGCAACTGCGATTTCACTGGCTCGTGAAAATAATATACCAATTATGGTTTTCTCAATTCGCGAAGACGGTAATTTTAAAAATGTAATGACAGGCAAGGGTACATATACTCTTGTGCAGAATAAGGCCTAGAAGGAGTTAAGCGATGGCTTATAATAAGGAAAATATTAGCAAGCGTATGGATAGTAGCTTTGATAACTTTATCAAAGAAGTTATGGGTTTAAGAACCGGTCGTGCAAGTACGTCAATGATGGATCCAATTACGGTTGATGTTTATGGCAGTAAGATGCCTCTTAATCAATTAGGGACTGTTTCAGCGCCTGAGCCAAGACTTCTAACTGTACAAGTTTGGGACGTAAGCCAAACAAAAGCTGTTGAGAAAGCTATTCGTGATAGTGGTCTGGGTTTGAACCCACAAGCCGAAGGTTCTATTATTCGTCTTCCTATCCCCGAACTTAATGAAGAAAGGCGCGCGGAGCTTGTGAAAGTAGCGCGTGGATATGCTGAGCAAGGTAGAATTGCTATTCGTAATGTACGTCGGGATGGAATGGATGATATTAAAAAAATGAAGAACGATGGTGATATTTCTGAGGACGAACAAAAACGCCTTGAAGGGGAAGTTCAGAAACTAACAGATGATGCCATTGAAAAGGTCGACAGCAAGTTGACTGAAAAAGAAAAAGATATAATGACGGTATAATATGACCGCAAGAATCTCGCAAAAGCCATTTCATGTGGCAATCATTATGGACGGTAACGGGCGTTGGGCACAATCAAGAGGTTTGCCCCGCACAGCTGGACATCGACAAGGTATTGAAGCTGCAAAACGTGCTGTTCAAGCTGCAGATGAGTTGAATGTTTCTCACCTGACTCTTTTTGGGTTTTCTGCTGAAAATTGGAGTCGACCAGAAGATGAAGTCAAAGACCTTATGGGATTGCTTCGCTTTTATCTAAAATCAGAAACAGCAGAACTTCATAAAAACGGTATTCGTTTAAATGTTATTGGTCTACGGGAACATCTTGATAAAGATATTGTTGAGATGATTGAAAGCGCAGAAGAACTCACTAAAGACAATGAAAAACTCTTTCTGACGATTGCGCTGAACTATGGTGGTCGCCAAGAAATTATTAAAGCAGTCGAAAGCTATACTGCCAAATGTGTAAAAGAGGGATGTACTCCCGATTTTGATACTATTCGGGAGGAATTCCCTGCACACCTAATGACATCAAAATTGCCTGACCCTGATATTCTTGTCCGTACAAGTGGTGAGTTACGTATTAGTAACTTCCTTCTTTGGCAATGTGCTTATACAGAATTTGAATTTCTAGACGTACTTTGGCCTGACTTCAGTAAAGAACATTTTGAGCAAGTTCTTATAAATTACGAAAACCGTGATCGCCGTTTTGGTGGTATAGGGCAATCACAAAAAAGCAGTAAAAAATAATGCTAAACGTTGTGCCACGCTCGGAATTGGGAAAACGCATTTTTACAGCTGTTATTCTTATTCCGTTTGTTGTTGTGCTACTCAAAATAAACGGCATGCCTTTGCTTATCGGGTTAATGTTTTTAGCAGCTTTTAGCTTTTATGAACTCATAAAACTCTGGCGCGATTCAACGCCTCTTAGTTTTGTTATGTTACTCATTACAATCACGGGTTTAATGTCCATTGCCTTTCTTTGTTATGGTAAGGGTGGTTTTCAACAGGGATTGATTATGTTTTCAGCGATCTGGGCAACTGATACTTTGGCCTATGTTTTTGGGCGTCTTATCGGTGGACCAAAATTGATGCCATCGGTTAGCCCAAATAAAACATGGGCTGGTTTATTGGGTGCACTCATTGGGCCAACGCTTATATTCCTCTATTTTTATCCATCACATATTTTTGGTGCGGTTCTATTTGGAATTCTATTTGGCGCATTAGCGCAAATAGGTGACTTTGTACAATCTGCCTTGAAAAGAAA
>JBBKVR010000048.1:0-6909 GCA_037968575.1 Bdellovibrionales bacterium
CATATGTAGTGTTTCCTGTTAAATCGATAACACCGCTATTATTTGCCTCTGCTCCGAAAGGTGAATTTGATGTTTTGAGAAGAAGATCACTGTTAGGTGCCAATCTTACAATCCCGTCAGAACCAGTACCGTATATAGAGGAATCAACAGTAATATTACGTCTGGCCTCAAGACGTATATTATTGGTCAGACTCATTGTTTCTATATCGCCTTCATAAATAAAGCTATCTGCACCAGTACGTGTGCCCAAGCGTATAATAATGTCACGCGGGTCGATCAGGAAAGTACCTGTTTCACCATTTGCAGCCGTTGTATCAACAAAGCCTGTAAATGAGAATTCATCATCAGAGGATAACTCTACGAAACCACCGTTACCGCTATTTTCTCCACCCTTAGCAGATGATTTCCCGCGCAAAATAGCCATTTCACGACCAATAAAGTAAACATTACCACCGTCACCATCGACTGTGGCATCTGCGCTCACATCAGCAGTTTCTGTAATTTCAACTTTTTGACCTGTGACTTTTACTGTTCCGCCACCTGTTTTACCGGAAGCCTTAGCTGTGCCTGAAACTTTTACTGTTCCACTGTTTCCACCTGAGAGAACAATTTTTCCGCCTTTTTGCGTGAAAGATGAGGCTTGAATAACGCCGTCCATATTAATGACTTCGTCAACGACATCTTTGGCGGCTTGCGCTGTTAATTCAACTATTCCATCTTGCGCATTAATTGTTCCTGAGTTCTCAACAAGGGCGCGCCCTTTGTCGTCTGCTAGGGCGATTTCAACCAAATTATCGCCATATAAATCAACAGTCACCTTCTCGCCACCAGAAGCAAGTGCTACACGACCCATATTGGCATTGATTGTTCCACGGTTCGAAACATGTTTACCGACAAGAGCCACAAGTCCTGCATCAGCAACACTAATTGTTCCCTCGTTAATAATTGAACCTTCACCGAAATTATTAAGTTCGAGGATTGTGTCGCCACGCATAACAGAAGCTGTATCAACATTACCTGTAGAAAAAGTAACAGCGGATGCGTTTACTACCGCATCATTGCTCACAAATACGCCATTACGATCAAGTACCATGACTTGCCCATTAGCCTTCAAAGTTCCTAAAATTTTGGTTGGGTCTGTTCCTTTACTTAAGACGCGGTTAACAGCGAGTGAGTTTGAGTTTGGCTGATAGAATTCTGTTTTAGCTTTTTTACCGATGTTAAAGCTGTCCCAATCCACAACAAGACGATCAGATGACTGTCTTACATCAAGTTTACCAAGTTCTGGACGTTCAAATGTTGCTTGACCGCCAACAATTCTTTCACCTGCTGGTGTTTCAAAATCATCAACCGCATTTGCGGGAGAGATACCAATGAGGGCAACTCCTAAGACAGTTAAAGCTGTCGTGGTTGCCAAAGATTTCAAAGTCGCTCGATGACTGTTTAACCCAGAAGTTGTTTTCACAGATGCACGAGATAAGACAGTCATGTTATTTCCCTCAAAAATTGCAGAGTGAAGTGCTTAACGCACCACACTCTTTATTAACCTTTTGTTAACGAATGCCATCTTATACGCCCGATAGTATGGAAATTGCAACAATTATATAGGCAAGGAAATAACTGTATTCATTAGTAAAATTGCGTATACAGCATTTTAAGGGACTTACAGAACACTCTGTCTAAGGCTATATTTTCGATTGGAAATACGCTATGCTGTTTAAAGTTTTATTTTGGTCCAAAATGCTATACACATCCTAAATAATTTTTTTGAAACTAGGCTCGAGGGGAGTCTTAAGAAATGAAGCACGTTACATTAAAACACCTAATGGGTACCGGTAGTTTGCTGGCGGTTTTGTGTTTAACAGCTCCTGCCTTGGCACAAGCTGTTCCTGACGCACAAACAGGTATTGCAAGTCCTGGACGTGTCGAAGGTCAAATTCGCCCCCCTGAATTTACAACTCGTATTTCTCCACAAATTGAAATTCGCGAGACTCAAATTGCAAAAGCGCCTGAAGGTGCAGAATCTGTTACTTTTGTTTTAACCGATGTCAGTATTAGTGGCATGAGCGTATACAACTCAACCGATGTCCGTGATATTTATGCAAGTCGCATTAATACAGAGATTTCTTTGGCGGATGTGTATGGAATGGCGGCAGACCTAACGCGTCGCTACCGTAATGACGGATATATCCTGACACAAGTTATTGTCCCGCCACAAACTATTGATGATGGCTCAATTCAGCTTCAAGTCGTTGAAGGATTTATAGACAATATTAATGTTAGAGGTGACGCAGAAGGCGATGGGGAGCTTACTCTGGTTCGGACCTACGCTGAGCGTGCACGCACGGGTTCGGCTTTGAATTCAGATGATTTGGAGCGCTCTCTTCTTCTTATTAATGATTTACCTGGTGTGAACGCCCGCGCTGTCTTGAGCCCTTCTCCTACACAAACAGGCGCAGCTAATCTGGATGTCATTGTGGATCGCAACAATTTTATAGGCGAAGTCGGTATTGACAACTATGGCACGCGGTTTTTAGGACCTGTTCAGTTAAGCGGCTCTGTCGCCGCAAACTCACTACTAGGCTTGAATGAGCGTATTACAACTCAAGCAGTGTGGGGTATTGATACCAAAGATGAACTCAAAGAATTAGCCTACGTCTCAGCATTGTATGATCAGCCCATTTTAGATAATGGAACAATATTTAGCCTGTTTGGTAGCTATACAAACACAGAACCAGGGTTCCGATTAGAGCAGTTTGATGTCAAAGGTTATGCGCGTCGCGCCTATGCACAGCTTGCTCACCCGTTTATTCGCTCCCGCGAGTTTAATGTAACAGGACGCGCGCTCCTTGATTATAATAATGTAACAACAACCAATAATCTGATTGGTGTGCCGACATTGGATGACCGTATTAGGACTTTCCGAACAGGCGCAAATGTAGATTTTCTTGACACATTGTTTGGCGTTGCCTTCAATTCATTCGACCTGCAATATTCTCGTGGTCTCGATATTATGAATGCGACAGACGAAAACGATACAGATGTCTCCCGCCCCGGCGCAGAGGCTGATTTCAATAAATTAAACCTCACAGCACAGCGCCTACAGCGCTTAACAGGTAGCTTTAATCTACTACTCGGCTTTACAGGGCAAGTTTCTGATGGGCCTTTATTCAGTTCCGAAGAGTTCGGGCTTGGCGGTGTTAATTTCGGACGCGGTTATGATTCATCTGAGGTTATTGGTGATGAGGGTTTTGGTGGAACAATCGAACTGCAATGGAACAATCCTGTTTATCTAAACGAAAGTGTCGATTATCAACTTTACAGTTTCTTTGATGCTGGTCGTGTTTATGACGATGATGCAACTATCGCGGCCTTAGAAAAAGAAACCTTAACGTCTGCAGGTTTTGGGATACGAAGCGATTGGTCAACAGGAACTGCGGCGGGCGCAATGGTTGCCTTTCCAATGAACCAGATTCCGCAAACGCAAAATGATAAAGACCCGCGTTTCTACTTCAACTTCTCACAAAGTTTCTAATTGCATATTTAAAGAAAACGGCAGTGCTTGTAGTCTGTCTCTAACTATTCTCTAAAACTTATTTATAAAACTCCACATAAAAATTTACCACCCCGATAGGCTTGATATGATGCAAAATTTCAGGTTCAACAATCCCTTGTTTTTCAGGTGTGAGAATGTGCGTTTCCAGATCTTCAATCGTGTACTCAAGCTCACCTTTCTTTACATGTATTAAACCCCAAACGCCGTTTTTGGTATTATGGTTTTTTAAAAGCCCTTTAGGTACAGTTTCGTTTGTAAATACAGGTGTGGATTTGTATGCTTTTACGTGAGGTGGAAGAGGTTTCATTTTTTTGTTCTTTCCGGTTTATAATATAAGCCCAACTTTAAGCTTTCAGCGATCCGTTGGCTTCTGTCTATATACTTTTCGGCGATGGCGTTAGTATGCACCTCATGGGCTGTTTCAGCAAACAATGCCAACCACCTCTCAAATAAATTTTCATCAAATGAAGGAAGGGCTTTATGTTTTTGCATGGGGTTGCCCTGATAGCGTCCGGACGTGAGCATAACCGAAGACCAGAAAGCATACATACGTTCCAAGTGGGGCTTCCATTGTTTATCCTCCTTGCCAATCGCCGCAGTAAAAACAGGACCAAGTTCGGCATCAACACGAATTTTTTGATAAAAACGGTTAATAAGTGTTTCTATTGTAAGTTCTGTAATTACATCCGCCGACATGACTTCACCTTTTTGTAAGGCACTCCAATACAGCACTCTGTACGTTCTCTGGCTGATTTTTTAAAGCTTCAACAATTTTATCAAACCGTGCCCTGCTTTCATAAAGCTGGTCTATAAGGGACAGGATGATATCAACAGCATCAAATTCAAACTTCATTTCGATATGCAGTTCGCACACCAGTCGGATGCGTGCGACATCCATTTCATCAAAAATATAATCTGTTTCATCTCGAATAGGTTTAATCCAACCACGAGCAATGAAATCTTCCAGCGCGTGTTGATCTATAAAAGACTCTACATTTTCGAGAACATCTTCAATCCGTTTCATGATACACCTTCCCTTTCTTTGCGGGGATTATAATCGTGTGTTTTTGCCCAATCTGTCATGGCTTTTTCTAGATCTTCGTCAATTTCGTCTGGCATTAAGATTTGGACATCTACATAATGGTTTCCTCCCTTAATTCCTTTATCTTTTAATCTGAGTTTTTTACCAGAATTTATACCTTTGGGAATTTTTACTTTTACGGGACCGTGAACGGTTTCGACTTCTATTGAGCTTCCCAATATGGCCTCATGAATGCCAATGGGAACTTCTGTATAAATATCATCTCCCTTACGGGTAAAAAATTTATGGGGCTTTACATGAATTTCAACAAAGGCATCACCTTGCCGCCCATCAGACAATTTTTGACCTTTACCTTTAAGACGAAGCTTTTGCTTATCTTTTACGCCTTCAGGGATGGTAATCTTAAGGCTTTTTCCATCCGGCATTGTAATGTTCTTTTTTGCGCCAAGAGCAGCATCCATGAAGTCAACATCGAGACTATAGTGAACATCTGCACTTTGTTGCTGTCTGAACATATCTTCAAAACCACCGCCTGACCTGCGACCACCAAACATTGATCCAAAGATACCTTCTAGGTCTTCTGGATTGATGTCCGCATCCGAAGAATAGCGGTTTCCTTGTGACGTATCTGCAAAGTCCCTGTAGTATTTTCTATCGCCACTGCCTGAGCCATGCGCACCGCCCGACCATTGTGGCTGTCCTTGCGCGTCTATTTCACCACGGTCAAAGGCGCTACGCTTTTCTATGTCTTTCAGAAAAGTATAAGCGCCCGATATTTCTTTGAATTTTTCATCATTGCTTTTATTATCCGGATTTAAATCGGGATGATGTTTTTTGGCAAGCTTGCGATACGCTGACTTAATTTCGTCACCAGATGCAGTTTTATCGACACCCAGAATATCATAGGGATTTTTATTCATATTAGTCTTTCATCGTCGTAGAAAAATCATTCAATTTAGGCTTATCTTCTAATTTTTATTTAATAAGCTGTCTTTAAGCCAAACCATAACGCCACCAAAGCAAGCAGAAGAGATAAACCTCTGCGCACAATAAGTTGTTTTTCATCACTCTCCAAGAAAGGTCTAATTGTTCCTGCCACCGAAACAATAGCAATATGAATAGTGGTTGCTACTGTAACATAGATAGCTGTGAGAACGAGTGCCTGAGATATGGTATTGGAAGTCGTGGTAATAAATTGCGGTAATATTGCAATAAAGAAAACAGCCGCCTTCGGGTTTAAAACATTAACTATAAATCCGCGCCTAAAGAACTTTGTATTTGATTCTTTGCGATTTGTTTTTCCCGGTGACGTTTCCTTTTCTAGCTGCCACCCATCCCATGCAAGCCAAAATAAATAACACACGCCGAGTATTCTTAGGGACTGATAAAGAAAAGGCGAGCTAGAAATTAATGTACCTACGCCTATAGCAGACAAAATACCTACAAATAGAAGTCCAAAGGCAATACCGATTGTAGCCATAAATCCAGAAATACGGCCTTCGCGTAAACTTAAAATTGCGAGATAAGCCATATTGGGACCAGGTGTAAGTTCGATAATAAGGCACGTCAGAATAAACGAATAAAGCAACGTAAACGGTTCCATGCAGCAATATACATCATAAGTGCATACCTTGCTTGTAAATGTCGTAAAGTAGAAGTGCTTGCAGTCTGTCGCTAACTTTCTTTAGAGTATTAATATAATTTCATTTTTTAATATATGGTTTCACAACGATATATTGAGATAATTTTATATTATCAGAGTACAATATTAGGGCACTTTTTACACAATTTAGAAATACAGTAAATTAATGGACGCCCACGAAAAGAAAAAGCGGTTCAAAGTCTTGAGTGTCGAACTAGCTCACGAAACGAACACACTCATTTCTCACCTCACTGGCTTGGAAAAGTTTAATATCCTTTTCGGCTCCGAAGCCATTCAAGCACGTGGCAGTGCTAACACCGAGCTCGCCGGTGTACTTAAGGTAGCTCGCCAAAAAGGCTGGGATCTCGATCATGTTTTTAGCGCACAGGCCATGCCTAGCGGAAGAGTTACCAACGAGGCTTTTGATTATTTTTGTAAACTAATTTTAGATAAAATTGAGGCAGGTCGTCCGTATGACGGAATTATGCTCAACTTACATGGTGCGACGATCACCGAGACCTTTGATGACGGTGAAGGGGAACTGCTGCGACTTATTCGCGAAAAAGCAGGTTGGGACATACCCATTGCAATAACTCTGGATTTACACGCGAATGTCAGCGAAGAGATGTGTGAACGCGCCAACATCGTTGTCGCTTATAATACCTATCC
>JBBKVR010000049.1:0-7343 GCA_037968575.1 Bdellovibrionales bacterium
TCTCTATTCAGTAGTGGAAGAAGGTAAGGATGACATCGATAAGCAAGACATTAATTCAGCACTACGTTTTGCAAAAAAACATCTTATAAAACCAAGTTCTAAAAATGAGAAAGGTAAACCTATGGGCTCATCTGCAAATGTAATTAAACTTTCTAAGCGCGATATTGGCGCGCGCAGCCCCAACCAAGAAGTTTACATCGAAGCATTACATAAGGCAGACATGATTTTTGGTATTGGGCCTGCAGGTACCGGTAAGACTTATCTGGCTGTTGCAATGGCTGTTTCCCTTTACGAAAAAGGTGAAGTTGAGCGAATGATTTTCTGTCGCCCTGCTGTTGAGGCAGGTGAAAAACTTGGGTTTTTACCAGGAGATCTAAAAGAAAAAATTGATCCCTACTTAATGCCTATCTATGACGCTCTTTATGATTTTCTTGGAGTTGCAAAAACGGATGCTCTCCTTGAAAAAAATGCAATTGAAATTGCGCCCCTCGCCTTCATGCGTGGACGAACTTTATCAAGGGCGTGCGTTGTTCTCGATGAGGCGCAAAATACAACATCTGCCCAAATGAAAATGTTTTTAAGTCGTATGGGTGAAGGCGCAAAATTGATTATTACAGGAGACCCTCACCAAATTGATTTGTTGGATAATCAAGTATCTGGATTAAAAGAAGCTTCTGCCATTTTGCGTGAAATTGAGGAAGTCACCTTCATTGAATTTGATTATGACGATGTCGTACGACATCACTTAGTTTCCAAAATACTGAAGGCCTATGACCAGTCCCGCCATGGATATTGATATAACAAGAGAAACTTCAAGCGAGCAATGGTCGGAAATTCAGGATAGTGAGATTATTACACTCCTTGAAACCGCATCCTCATATTTAAGCGATTATTCTTTTGAAAATTCAGAAGTTTCGGTTGTATTGAGTACTTCTCAAAATGTGCATCAACTCAATTTGCAGTATCGTGAAAAAGATAAGCCAACAAATATTTTGTCTTTTCCTATTAATGATAATGGAAATACAGATGGGCCATTGGGTGATTTAGTTTTGGCTTATGAAGTTGTTAAAGAAGAAGCCAAAAATGAAGACAAGAGTTTTCAAGATCATACAACCCACCTTCTGCTTCATGGTCTCTTGCACTTGCTTGGCCATGACCACATTGAAGACGAAGAAGCAGAAACAATGGAAGCTTTGGAAATCAAAGTTTTAGGGGCAATGGGTATAAAAAATCCCTATGCTGGAGCCACATAAAATGCCATATTTTTACCTGAACAGAAAATTTCACATATGATGACCGACGATAATTCTTTATCCAAGCCCTATAAACAAAGTTTCTTAAGCCGTTTAAAGCTTTTTTCTAAAAGTAAGCCTGAAAACGTGACCTTGAAAGAGGCCGTTGATGCCTATCTCGAAGACGCATTAGACAATGAATCTGAAATTATTTCTGAACAAGAAAAACTTCTAATCACCAACGTTGTATCTCTTAAAGATATGGATGTGACTGACATCATGATACCTCGCGCCGATATTATCGCCGTTGATATCAACACAGATCAGCCATCATTAATGAGCTTGCTATCAGACTACCAGTATAGTCGTTTCCCTGTGTTTCAAGATAATTTGGATAACGTTTTGGGTACAATTCACATCAAAGATATTCTTGCCACTCTTGCTCGCAAAGAAGATGTTGATATCAAAGAAATTCTACGAACTGTGCCCATGGCATCACCGGCCATGCCCGTGCTTGACCTCATGCATATGATGAAAAATAAACGTCGTCACATGATTTTGGTTGTCGATGAATATGGTGGAATTGATGGACTTGTAACTATTGGGGATATTATTGAGGCCGTCCTTGGTGAAATCCAAGACGAATATGACCTCATCGGTACAGCAAGCATAGTCCAAGTTTCAGAAGATGAATTTGTAGTCGATGCACGAACAGACCTTGAGGATATTGAAGAAGCCCTCAATTGTAAGTTTGATGAAGAGGAACTTGAGGATGTTGATACAATTGGCGGTTATATAACATCTGTCGCAGACCGCTTACCTGTTCGCGGTGAAGTCCTAAAGGATGAATCAAGTGGCCTTATTTTTGAAGTCTTAGAGGCCGACCCCCGCCGTGTGAAAAAAATTAAACTCCATCGCTCAGAAATAAATATAGATACTTCTGATGACTAAATCTCTTCACAGGTTTATGAGCGGATATACACTTCCGCTCTTTCTTTTAATGTCCGGTGCAGTTGGTGGGTTTGGATTTCCACCTTATTATATTTTCCCGTTTACCCTTCTCTCATACGGAACATTTTTTCTGTTCCTCTATTTGCGTTCTGACTTGCTACCATCAAAAATTTTCTTAAGTGGTTGGCTTTGGGGAACAGCTTATTTTGTCTCCAACTTGTGGTGGACAGGAACGGCATTACTTATTGATGAAAACCCGTTTCTTTGGGCATTACCTCTTGCTGTTGTTGGCTTTCCATCCCTTCTTGGTTTCTTTCCTGCTTTTGCAGCACTTTTGTTTTTCTTTTCCAGAAAACTATGGCTAAACAAACCACTAAACGCAGCACTCATTTTTGCCCTGTGGATTGGTTTTAGTGAATATGGACGCGGGTATTTCTTTACAGGTTTCCCCTGGAATATTCCTGCTTATATCTGGAGTGATTTTTTACCTCTTTTACAATCATTATCGCTGATAGGACCGTTTGCGCTTTCATTACTAACTATTGCCCTGTCTTCTTTGGTTGC
The DNA here is from genome assembly GCA_037968575.1 of Bdellovibrionales bacterium. Taxonomy (GTDB): domain Bacteria; phylum Pseudomonadota; class Alphaproteobacteria; order Micavibrionales; family Micavibrionaceae; genus UBA2137. Next base: position 2,748 of record JBBKVR010000049.1, read on the forward strand.
TACTTGCCTGTTTGCTCATAAGAGAAGACAAACTGTCCTTATTTTATCTGGCTTATGTATCTTGTTGGTTAGTTTGAGTGTTTGGGGGAGTTTGAGGCTTCAAAACAACCCAACTGAGTATAAAGATAGCAACACTATTGTTCGATTGCTCCAGCCCAATATTCCGCAGGCTCAAAAATGGAATAGAGATACCTATGACCAACAAATAGACACAATAACTAAACTGCTCACCCAACCCCTAGAAGAAAAATTTCAGAGCACCAAGACTGTATTTGCCATTGCGCCAGAAACCGCTTTGAACGAAACTATGCTGTCATCAGTTCATGCCTTTGAGACAATAGATACAGCATTCTTACGTCTTCAATCTTTACCTCAAGAGTTTTATTTCTATACAGGCATACTCCGTTCAGAAATTGTTGAAACAGAAGGTGTAATTGAAAAGCGCAATTACAATAGTTCATTACTTTTTAATGAGAGCGGCGAGGTTATCGATATCTACGATAAATTTCACCTTGTTCCATTTGGTGAATACATGCCCTACTCCAATATTATCCCGATTGAGCCTGTGGTAAAATTTTCAGGTTTTGAATTTGGCGATGGTTTAAAAACATTGAAGTACGGAAACCTGCCGGCTTTTTCACCTCTCATCTGTTATGAAATTTTATTCCCCGCAGAAGTCGTCGTAAAAGATGATCGTCCTGAAATCATGGTTAATATTACTAACGATGCGTGGTACGGAAACAGTCCTGGCCCTTACCAACATGTCTTGCAAGCGCAATACCGTGCAATTGAAGAAGGTATCCCCGTTGCTCGTGCAGCTAACACAGGCATGAGCGTCATTTATGATGCTTACGGTAGAAAAGTAGTAAGCTTATCTCTTTTTAAAGAAGGCGTTATTGATAGCTATATTCCCCAAATAAGTTCAGAGAGAACCCTATATTCAAAAACGGGTAATCTGCCTTACTTTCTTCTCTCGTTTTTATTCTTACTATTTCCATTTCTTCGTACACTTACAAACAAGAATTAACACCCTATTCTTATGGATAGTTGAAATTAGATTTAATTCATGCATAAGTATGCAAGCTAACTTTACCAATTACTAATATAAAAAATGGCTAAAACAAAAAAACAAACTGATTATCCTACTTATTCCAATGATAGCGACGGACCTGATCCTGTAGATGTCTATGTCGGACAAAGATTGCGTGAACAAAGAATTCGTGCAGGAATTAGTCAGGAAAAGATTGCGGAATGCACAGGTGTGACATTTCAACAAATTCAAAAATATGAAATGGCGAAAAACCGTGTGAGCTCTTCACGCCTTTACCAGTTCAGCAGAATTCTTGGCGTTGATATTAGCTATTTTTTTGATGGGTTTGAGACTAGTGAAATTCAAAAAATGGCTGATGGGCTATCTGACAACTCACAAGAAAATTTTGAATACGAAACTGATAAAGAGAGAGAAAAACGCATTAAAGAAGAAGGTAAATTTGCAAAATTATACTCTTTCCTAAACGAAGAAAATCGTAAACTCGTAAACTCTCTCATAAAAAGCCTTCACAAAGGGCAACGATAAAGGCTTGAATTTTCATTTACTTTCATTAGTCTCTCTTTAGTAGACAATTTTCTCACCAGTTTTTAACAATTCTAATGAAAGCCTACCACTTATGAGCAGTTATTATTTCACCAGTGAATCTGTATCCGAAGGTCATCCAGACAAGATTTGCGACCGTATTTCCGACAGTATCCTCGACCTATATCTTTCAAAAGATAAACACTCACGCACAGCTATTGAAACAGCTGTTACCACGGATTTTGTTTGTATTATGGGTGAAACTCGCGGTCCTGATGAGATTACCAACGTAGAAATGGAACAAGCTGCACGGGATGCCATCAAAGATATAGGCTACAATCAAAAAGGATTTAGCTGGAAAACAGCTAAATTTGATATTCGTGTGCATTCGCAATCATCTGATATTGCACAAGGCGTAGACGGCAATAAAGACAATGATAAAGATGAAGGTGCTGGCGACCAGGGAATTATGTTTGGTTATGCCTGCAAAGAAACTGACGTTCTTATGCCTGCCCCTATCTATTATGCGCACAAGATATTGAAAGTTTTAGCTGATGCGCGTCATGCAGGAAAACTTCCTGAGCTTGAACCTGATGCTAAATCTCAAGTCACACTCAAATATGTTGATGGAAAACCTGTCAAAGCCGGTTCCATAGTTCTTTCCACTCAGCATAAGGACGGACTATCACAAAACGATATAAAAGAACTTGTCCGCCCTTATATAGCAGATGTGCTTCCCGATGGCTGGATGTGTGACGAAGACCGGTTCTTTGTCAATCCTACCGGGCGCTTTGTTATTGGCGGCCCTGTTGGTGATGCAGGACTTACAGGCCGTAAAATTATTGTCGACACTTATGGTGGATCAGCGCTTCATGGTGGAGGGGCATTCTCAGGTAAAGACCCAACCAAAGTTGATCGCTCTGCTGCATATGCCTCGCGTTATCTTGCTAAAAATATTGTAGCTGCTGATTATGCGGATAAATGTACAATTCAGCTATCTTACGCAATTGGCGTTTCACAGCCCATATCTATCTACGTGAGCACACACGGAACTGGCCGCGTCGATAAAGAAAAACTTTACAACGCTATTTCCGAAATTATAGATTTAAGTCCGCGCGGCATTCGTAAGCATTTAGAGCTTAATAAGCCTATCTACACACCAACATCCTCCTACGGGCACTTTGGACGCACACCTACCGATGAAGGTCACTTCTCATGGGAAAAAACGGATTTAGTAGATAAGTTAAAATCTATTGTAGGTTAAATGTCTCATCCTGTTCGTAAAGTTCACGGTCGTCGTATAGGCAGACCTCTCAATGCATTACGTCAAAAGGCATTGGATAATTTCTATCCTAAATATGCCTTCTCAGAGGATGAGCTGAATCATGATGAAACGCTGGCTCCCTCTTCTCTTTTTCCGAACGCAAAACAGTTTTGTTTTGAAATAGGGTTTGGAAATGGCGATTTTCTTTTTGAGGAAATGGAAAAACATTCCGATTATGGATTTATTGCAGCAGAGCCTTTTATTAATGGCATGTCTGCGCTTCTTTCTAAATTTAATGAAAACAAAGAATATCCTATTAAAGTTTGGATGGATGATGCAATGGACATTGCCAAATCTCTGACCTCCAATTCACTAGATATTATTTATATTCTCAATCCTGACCCATGGCCAAAAACACGCCATCATAAACGCCGCATTGTCTCGTCGGAGAATCTGGATCAATTTGCGCGTATATTAAAGCCTGAAGGACAACTCATTATGACCACTGATGTTGATGAGTTGGCTGTGTGGATGGCGACACAAACAGTCAATCACCTCTCTTTTAAATGGACTGCAAAAACTGTCAACGACTGGCGGACTCCGCCCAAAGGCTGGACGCGCACTCGCTATGAGAAGAAAGGTGAGACGGCAGGACGAAAGCAATCCTACCTCCTTTTTCAAAAAAGGGCTTGATTTAAGGTGTATGAATCCAATATAAGGTAATCAAGTAAATAAAAACTCTTGGTATTGAACGAGGGTGGGCCTGAAAAGGACCCGCCTTTTTTGTTGCTAAAAAGGCAGCTATAGAAGGACAAGGCATGGCACGTAGCCAGTTGGAATTAAAAGTGAAAGAAATTATCTCTCCTGCTATTGAGGAGATGGGTTACCGCGTGGTTGCGGTTGAGATGGGTCAGGAAGGCAATATGCCCCTTTTGCAAATTATGGCAGAAGATCCTGAAACAGGTTTAATTTCACTTGATGCTTGTGCAGATATTAGCCGTGAGGCTTCTGCCCTTCTTGATGTAGAAGATCCAATATCAAGTGCTTATCGTTTGGAAGTCAGTTCACCCGGAATTGATCGCCCACTTTTCACAGTTGAGGATTTTGAAAAATATCAAGGTTTCGAAACAAAGTTAGAACTGGATACACCCGTTGATACTGGTCAAAAGAAATTTAGAGGGACTGTTATAGGTACAAAAAACAATACCGTTTTATTTAAGGCAGATAATACGGATTATGAATTTGAAATTGGCAATATTGCCAAAGCAAAATTAATTTTAACGGATGAATTGATTAAAAAGACCCAAAAGTCCGCTTAAAAATGATTGGAATTGTTGAAGTTCAAAACAATAAGGTTTAAAACACGGAACTGAGCTAATTAAAGGAAGCAAAAAATGGAACTCTTACAAGTCGCAGATAGCGTAGCACGTGAAAAAAATATCGATCGAGAGATTGTGATTGAAGCAATCGAAGAAGCTATTCAAAAAGCTGGTCGCTCAAAATATGGTTTTGACCATGATATTCGTGCCAACATTGATCGTAAAAACGGACAATTGGCTTTGAAGCGCGTTCGTACTGTTACTGATGTTGAAGAGATTGAAAACGAGTGTGCTCAAATCACTATTGAGCAAGCTAAACGTGAAAAGCCTGATGCCGAAATCGGTGATACATTGGTTGATGACCTTCCACCTATGGATTACGGACGTATTGCGGCACAAACTGCCAAGCAAGTTATCTTACAAAAGGTTCGTGATGCAGA
>JBBKVR010000050.1:0-19770 GCA_037968575.1 Bdellovibrionales bacterium
CGTTCCCATATTGGCATTACGATGACCACTCAGCATATCAAGTGTATATGGTTTGAACCAAATGCTCTTGCTCATGCGGCATCTTTATCTTTGATTGTAGGCGCTATACTTGAAAGCAACTCAGCTGTCTGTCCTGCAGCATCAATAGAGACCATACCCACCGTATGATAACCAGCATCCACATGGAGAACTTCACCTGTGACGCCTGATCCTAAATCAGAAAGCAGATAAAGCCCTGAACGCCCCACATCTTCTAATGTGACGTTGCGTTTTAGTGGCGAGTTATATTCATTCCATTTCAATATATATTTGAAATCACCAATACCACTCGCAGCCAATGTTTTTATTGGGCCAGCGGAAATAGCGTTAACGCGAATACCTCTACCACCCAAATCAGTTGCAAGATAACGAACAGACGCTTCCAGTGCCGCTTTTGCAACACCCATCACATTGTAATGAGGCATCACACGCTCTGCACCATAATAAGTGAGTGTGACAAGCGAGCCGCCTTCATTCATCAACGGTGCTGCGCGTTGCGCAACAGACGTGAATGAATAAACGGAAATATCCATAGTTTTTAGAAAGTTATCGCGCGTTGTATCAAGGTAGGCGCCATCCAGTTCATTCTTGTCAGAAAAGGCTATTGCGTGGACGAGGAAATCAAAACTGCCCCACTTCTCTTTCAACGTTTCAAATGTTTTATCAAGACTTGCTTCATCTGTGACGTCACATGGAAGAACAATTTTAGAGCCAATTTTATCTGCCAAAGGTCTGACGCGTTTTTCCAAAGCTTCTCCTTGGAATGTAAAGGCTAACTCAGCACCATGTTCAGCTAGGGCTTGTGCCATTCCCCATGCTATAGAGCGCTCATTGGCAACTCCCATGATAAGACCGCGTTTTCCTGACATTAATTGAGACATCTTGTAACTCTTTATTTTTGACTGTTTTTTTTGATATGTCAGGCATCCTACAGACTCTTTTTATGAATATCTAGCCCGTTCTCATACGCTTTTTGTTACATTTTATTACATGTCTCATTACAAGGGTAAAAGGTAGTAGACTGTTAACATTCCTGTGCTAAGCTTACTGCTGAAATGAACGCCACACTCGATTATATCCAAGAATACACCCAAGGCTTTTCCGATTACGTTGAAAAATGTTACCCGGGATTAACTTTGAAATACGTCCTGCACCATCGCGGGCAAAGAAATGATGCTGTTGAACTGGAGCGCTCTTCCTTTGACATGCACCCTGCAGGAATGACAGCGCGCCACATCCTTAAAAAATCAAAAAGTACGCAAAAATCAGCTTTTCACGGATTAGCTATTGAAACCACAAGCTCGTTTTTTGGTTTTCGTAAAAAACATGAAGCCATTGCGGCTATGACGATTAACATTGATGATTATGGCACGAATGAATCAGCTTTAGCTGACATTTACCATTACGGTTTCCATGCCATTGAAGCGTTCGAGATGGCAACGTCACCACAAAGCAAAGTTAAAAGTGGTCCTCTTGTTCCTAAACGCAGTCCGTTGAGTATGGCAAAGGTTAATATGGCTGCTGATATTTTTGCTGTTCTTATTATTGCCAACCAAGGGCACGACACTACCATCAGATCATTAGCAGCAGAACGAGGCTTAGATACTTTGTTGGCAAAATCTAACAGTCGCCCATGGCTCTACCCTTACACGCTAGCCTATGAAACAACACAATCTCTTTGGGGTAATTTCTCAAGTAAAGAAAAGGCAAATTTTGACCCCATCAAAACTCCCTTGGAATTGGCACGCACTATCCGCGACAGTTTTGAGCAAGAGTCATTTACCCAATGGTGGACATTTTGCAAGCCTTCACAAGAAATGGCATGGAATGGCGAATTGCCAGAACATATTTTATGCGCCTCACTGAATACGAGTGAAAACCCTATGGTGAAGGCAACTGCCTATTTACTACAAGATTGTTTAGATATTATCCCTCCTTCTCCCACAGAATTAGAGGGACGCTTTAACGCCTTCCTTAAAGATGAGGACAGAAAAGATGCTCATTTCAATAAAATTGAAGAAACCTTTGAGATGGTTCTTGCTGAAGGCCTTATGCGTGAAAGTGCACGTCCCTTTATGGAGGCAGCTAATGTACAGAATATTCGGCTTCCTGAGGGTCGTGTTTTTGGCTGGTGTGCTTCTGCCTTGCAGGCAGCAGGACAGGCCTTTGAGAAAGCCTTGAAAGGCGGAGGAGATCCAAGTCAATACGCAAAGCTTGAGTTTGAAGGCACACAAAAGAATACCGGTTACGACGCTCTTTATAAAATTAGTCAGGAAGTCATTAAACGTAGACAAGCTGGTGAGGCTTTAACATTAGATGATGTGCGCGAAGTTGCCTCCGAGAATAAAGGTGGAGAAAATATAGGACGCGCAGTTGAAAAAACATTGAATGATCCGTCATACCAAAAGACTTTGGAAAATGCCCAAACACCCAAACCTATTCCAGTGGCTGCTCCAGAACAACCAACGGTTGCGCCCACTGTTGGACCAACAGTCGCTCCACACGCTGCTCCATCTGCACTACCAGGTGGGATGACAGGTGGTGGGCCAATGACTTCACCTACTCAACCTCCTCAAGAAATTGAAGCTGAAGAAGATGAGGAAGACAAACAAAAAGCCGGTTCATAAGAGACCGGCTTTCTATCTTTCAAAAATTTATTTAAGTCTTAGCTTTGAATTTGCCATGTTCCATCGGCATTTTGGCAAGCTGAGCCATAGGCTGTTTCAGAGCGACCATCAATCACAACTGTCTGCTTGTACTCACGGCAGTAACGGTTTGATGTTTTTGTGTAGCCTTCATTAACAGGCGTATAAGTTCCTGAGTTTCCACTTTCAGGGTTCACCCAAGACACCGTTTCGCCCATTGGAGCCGCATAAGACCGCTGAATAGCTTGATTAGCATAGGTTTGGTCTGCACGGTCTAGTGATTTACCAACCTCACTACCTACCAATGCTCCAAGAAGTACTCCAGCACCAGTTGCCCATAGCTGTCCACTACCTTTACCAACTTGTGAACCTAAAAGGCCACCACCAATAGCACCGGCACCGGCACCAACTGTTTGCTTAGTACCTGCACCCCAGCCTGTACCGTTTTGTGCGCAACCTGCCAATGTCAAAGACAAGACAGCAAGAGTTAATGTAAAAAATGTTTTCATATCTGTTACCTCATAGTAAGTGTTATCTTCGCTTTTTACTGCGAACTTAATTATTGATACATGAGATAAACTAAAACCCTTCGTTGTCGACAAAAAACTTTATGGATAAAAAATTAATCCCAAATATATGTGACCCGCTCTCCTTATTTGAGACGTGGTACACACAAGCCAAAAAGAGTGAGCCTAGCGACCCCAATGCTATGTGCCTTGCTACAGTCAATGCAAAAGGCTTGCCTTCTGCACGCATGGTTCTTTTAAAAGCCTACGATGCGCGTGGCTTTACCTTCTACACAAATTATGAAGGGCGTAAAGGACAGCAAATCATAGAAACTGGCCAAGCAGCGTTGTGTTTCCATTGGAAGTCTCTTCACAAACAAATCCGTATCGAGGGACAAGTTATTGCCGTTACACCAACCGAGGGGGATAATTATTTTGCCACACGTGATCGCGGAAGTCAGATAGGGGCTTGGGCTTCTAAACAATCACGCCCTTTAGAGCAGCGCGCTGATTTTGATGCACGTGTCAAAAAATATATTAAGGAATTTGAAGGTGGAGATGTTCCCCGCCCTCCTCACTGGTCAGGCTTTAGAGTTGTACCCCATCTTATTGAGTTCTGGAAACAAATGCCTGATCGCCTTCATGACCGCGTACAATACACACGTGATGGAAAACGTTGGAAGAAAACAAGGCTATATCCTTAAAACATTCCCTGATAGTGACGCGATGCCATTTCTTCAATTTCTTCGTCGGAGTAATCAAAGTTTGAACCAATCTCTTCAATCATGACCTCGCGCAAGATATCGTTGAATTGCGTGCCCTCCTCGCACCAGTAATCCAGAATAGGGCGACGAAACAACATAAGCACGTCATCATCATTTGCGCCTGTCTTCCTCACACCAGGAGAGATTTCACCGCCAGACTTGTAACACGCTGTGAGATCATAAGCATTTTCACAGTCTAAATCCTGAAGTAAATGGTCTTCAGGCATATCTACAACCTCAATAACAATATCTTCAGCAAGTTCTAAAAGTTCTTCAGGAAGAGTTTCGATGAGGGCTTCAGCAATCGTTTGTACGTCATCAAGGCTCGGTGCAGAACCAAAATTCATTATAATGTTTCGACGCTCAGCCAATGACATACCCATGACGTTGTCTGCCCCTTGCTCTTAACCGTTAGAATCATAAATAGATGTATACAGTTTACGAAAATAAGGATTTTTTTGCAATGGTTAGCCTATTAAGCAACGACGACAGACAAGACGCTCTCACTAAATTAGACGGTTGGAGTTACAACGATAGTGACAAAACCATTTCGAAAGAGTTTGAATTTAAAGACTTTATAGATGCCTGGGGCTTTATGAGCAAAGTTGCTATTAAGGCTGAAAAACTAGACCATCACCCTGACTGGTCAAATGGATATAACAAGGTTTCAGTCAATCTCACCACCCATGATGCAAGCGGAATAACAGAGAATGACATTAAGCTAGCAAAGTTTATGGATAAAGTTGCCTAGGCAGCAATCGGCAAAGGTTGGCACCGTTGTTGCTTATCGTATTCCCACATACTTTTACGGGTTACTTTTAACGTTTTTGGTTTGCAAGCATCCAGCAACTTTATAGCTTCTGCATTATGTACGCCTTGATTTAAAAGACCTATTGCTCTTTGGCGTTCCACTTCAATACATAAATCTTCGAAAGAAGCCTTGTGAGCAGGGCGAACACCACTAACAGTCATGTAATATGCGGCACACTCCCCACTGTAAGCTGCCTTTTTTACATCGTCTGCGTACTCTATATAAACACCACTTGCATCAACCTTACCTAATGCTTCAGCTTTACACTGAAATGCGACTGGCACGTCTTCAAAATCAATCTCACCCCTCATCGGCAGTCGCCCATTATCAGCTAAAAACTCAACAATCCTTGTCGTCCATTCTTCTTTAGCCAAATCGGTCATATCACTGTCTCGACTGAAGATAATTCTTTTGGTTGGGTTTTTATTGGATTTTCTTTTACTTCGCATTTCAAAGAATAGTGTCTCTTTTTCAAATAGTTCTGAATCCGCATGACTTGCACATTCTTCATGATAGACATGAGTCAAATTATTAAAGGCTTGGCTTAAAGGGTAAATGAGTTGATTGGGCAAGTTTTCGTCCAAAAGAATTCTAAGACGTATATTAGGCTTCACATTCTGATAATATTCTAGCCTATCTGGGAGATGTGTTGCTGCATAAGCACGACAGAGTAAAATATCCGAACGGGTTGGATGTGGGCCTTCAGAAAAGTGAGATTTATCAATCTCACCATCTGCAAAGGAAAAAATACGGCTCAGAGGTATATACACAGGTCTGGTTGAATAGTCAGGATTGAACGTCCGTAAATACAGTTCCCCGTCACGTTCTTCAATACGCTTAAGGTTGCCAGATGGCTCCATAGTTTTATCCCTGTTTTTTCTATATTTTTAAGGAAACTATGAAAAATAGCAAGGTAGAGGGCCTTAAGAACTAACAGCTTTTGCTTCGCCAATTTCGGAGAGATGTTCATTCACGTCCTCAATAAACGGGAAAGAGCTTTGAGCACCTTCAGCGCGGATAGACAGGCTTGCTGCGACACTCGCATAGCGCATTGCTTCGGCTAACGGGTTCCCTCGGTGTAAGCAAGCAACCAATGTTCCGCAATAGCAATCTCCTGCGCTAATACTCTCGACAATTTCATTGTCTGGCATGCAGTAGGCTGGAACTTTCCAGATTTTTCCTGCTTCATTGACCCCAACAGAACCATTTTCACCAGACGTTACAACAACACTCATTTTTCCACCTTTAGAAAGTGAACGTGCCAATTTCAAATCTTTATCTTCACCTGAAATTTTTAGACTGGTTGCTATTTGTTCCGCTTCACGACTATTTAAAATGAGCAAATCAATATTTTTGAGAAGTTCACTGGATAACCCCACGACTGGAGACATATTCAGTACTGTTTTACACCCCTTATTCTTGGCGCGTTCCAATAATTTTAAAGTGTTTTCTGAACTCTCGGACATCTGCACAAGCACATAATTGCCGTTCATCAAAATTTCATCGGGCACTTGCTCATGTGAAATCATTTCATTGGCACCTAGATAGGTAATAAACTGACGCGCTCCGCTTTTATCTTTCATTGTCATCGCTGTACCTGTCGGCAGACTTGTCCGCGCAACGCCCGATGTCATCACACCGTTCTTTTTCAAATTATCTGTAATCTCAATGGCAAAATCATCATCTCCTGTTGACCCAACAACAGCCACCTTTTCTCCCATGCGACCTGCCGCAAACGCTTGGTTACCAGCTTTTCCACCAGGAAAATAACGCAAGCGCGAAGATTTAATATTTTGACCAGGCTTTGGTAGCTCACTGACGTCTACCAATAGCTCCATAAATAAAGAACCAAATACGATAATCATAATAAATAGGCTTCCCTTTAAGAGAAAGTTTGAGCCTAAAGACTATACCCTTTTCATGGGTTTCACAATGGGTTAGGGTACGAACCCATGGACTATGAGAGCTTTTTTGCTGATAAAATTGATGCCCTCCATAACGAAGGGCGATATCGTGTCTTTACTCCCATAGCACGCCAAAAAGGCAACTTTCCACGAGCACTTTATCATTCCCCCAATGGTCAAAAGAAAGAAGTTACACTCTGGTGCAGTAATGACTATTTAGGGATGGGACAAAATCCTGTTGTCATTAATGCTATGCATGATGCCATAGATAATTATGGATCTGGTGCAGGCGGAACGCGCAATATCAGTGGTACATCCCCTTTACATGAACAGTTGGAGGCAAGTGTTGCTGACCTTCACCAAAAACAGGCAGGCCTTATTTTTTCATCTGGATATACTGCCAATCAAGGGGCATTAGGTGTTTTAGCGTCTCTACTCCCTGAATGTATTATCTTCTCGGACGAGAAAAACCATGCCTCAATGATACATGGCATGAAAGACAGTCGTGCCAAAATCGAAATCTTTAAACACAATGATGCCAATCACCTTGAAAATCTTTTGAAGCAATATCCAGCTTCACAAGCCAAAATCATTGCCTTTGAATCTGTTTACTCAATGGACGGCGATATAGCCCCTCTCAAAGAATTTTGTGATTTAGCAGAAAGATATAATGCCCTTACTTATTTAGATGAGGTTCATGCTGTTGGGCTTTATGGGGCAATAGGTGGTGGAATCGCCGAACAAGAAAACTTACTTCACCATATTGATGTTATCGAAGGTACATTTGGTAAAGCTTACGGCGTGATGGGCGGATTTGTCACGGGAAGTAATATAATTATCGATACAATTCGTTCCTATGCTTCATCGTTTATTTTTACAACATCCCTGCCTCCCGCAGTTTTAGCTGGAGCACTCGCAAGTGTCGAATACCTCAAAATTTCATCGATTGAACTTATCCGTATGCAAAGCAATGTTATGCGATTTAAAAAAGGGCTAGAAAAAGCAGGGTTACCTTATCTGCAAGGCTCAAGTCACATCGTACCTTTAATTGTCGGAGAACCAACGTGCTGCAAACTTTTGACAGACGAATTGCTCAACAAATACTCTATCTATGCCCAGCCCATAAATTACCCGACTGTTCCACGTGGGACAGAGCGTATGCGTCTTACTGCGACGGCAACACATACACATGATGATATTGATAATTTTGTGAACATTCTGGCAGATCTATACGCTGAAAATCATATTCAATTGGCACAAACAGCCTGAGCTAAAACCCTAAACGTTCGCCCCAACTTTCAGCTTGTGCCAAACCCTTATCCAATGCTGCCATTGTCTTGGACATATCAGCACTCTCTTCATTAATCCAAGTTCTTAGAGTTTTTAAATAAACACCTGTAAGTCCAATTATTTTTGCTGTTCCCTTAAGACCTGAAGTGTTCTCGCCAACACCTTCCAAAACCCATGCCATTGAACGGCACAAATGGGGTAAAGAATAGAGAATTGTTTTAGGATCAAGCTTCATGGAATTCAAAATAGAGAGCACACCATCCCTATTATCTTCAATGACATCAAATCGTGCCATAATCAGCTCAAACAATTTGTCTCTCACAGATAGGTTTTTATCTTGGCTCTCAGCTTCTTTGAGCATTTCCTGATCGATAATTGCCCCATACGCTCCAAGAATATCGGACTTCTCGTCAAAATATTCCCGCATGTGAGACAGCGAACCCTCAGCTTTGTCAGCAATATCTTCTAAATTTATCATTTCCCAAGGCATATCAGCCGCTAAGGCTAGAGAAGCATCGACATACTCTCTACGCGTGGGTAGTTTTTTATCTAATATTTTTGTAACTTTTTTAGCCATTTCAAGCCATTTCCCTTGGACTTCACTCTCAATTTGTTTATGACAGAAGAACCTATGACAGAACACATGAATTTTAAAGGATAAATTATGACTTCCGACCAAGCTCAATATGACCTTCTCGTGATTGGCAACGCTATCGTTGATGTGCTTGCACAAACAACAGATGACTTCGTATTAGCTCAGGCCAAACACGGTGTAGAAAAAGGCAGAGTTTCGCTGATTGACGCTGAAAGAGCAGAACATATATATAGCCAGCTCACAAAAACAACAACGGTTTCCGGTGGTTCAGGGGCTAATACTGCTGTTTGCTGTAGTGTGTTAGGTGGCAAAACTGCCTATATAGGAAAAGTTGCTGATGATAGCTTAGGCAACGCTTTCCGCAAAGGTATGGAAGAAAGTAACATCCACTACACTACGCCAGACCTGACAGAAGGCCCAGCGACTGCCCAATGTATAGTTCTTATTACACCAGATGCAGAGCGTACAATGAATACATATCTAGGTGCTTGTATTACGCTTGGTCCTGAAGACATTAACGAAGAGCTTATTAAAAATTCAAAGGTAACTTACCTTGAAGGTTATCTCTTTGATCCTCCTTATGCTAAAGAGGCTTTCTATAAGGCTGCAAAGATTACTAAGGAAGCCAATAAAAAACTTGCCCTAACCCTTTCTGATCCATTCTGTGTTCAGCGACACAGACAGGATTTTCAAAACTTAATCGAAAACAGCATTGATATTCTTTTTGCCAATGAAGAAGAAATTTGTTCACTGTATGAATGTGGGTTGGAAGAGGCTATGAAAGCTGTGAAAGATAAATGTGATATTGTAGCAGTCACGCGAAGCGAAAAAGGCTCTATTATTCTTGCGGGCAACGAACGCATTGAAATTGATGCTGTTACCCCAGCGTGCCTTATTGATAGCACTGGAGCTGGCGATGCTTACGCCGCAGGTTTTCTTTATGGCTACACACAAGGTTTAGACTTGGAAACGTGTGGGAATTTAGGTTCTGCTGCTGCCTCTGAAATCATTGCCGCCATTGGTCCTCGTCCACAAGAAAGCTTTGTGGCACGGGTTAAGAACTTAAGTCACGCTGCATAAGCGAGAGCATTTTCTCTTCATAAGCTCTGTAAGTCTCTACTTCTTTGCAGACAATACGCACATCACCCAATGGCGGTTGCATGTTCTCGGCAATTGCACACAAAGCAATTCGTGCAGCTCTTAATTGTGGAAACCCTTTCCGTCCCGCTCCTAGCGAGGGAAAAGCTAGTGAGCTTATCCCCTCCTGAACAGCGAGTTTTGTTGCATTTTTATAACCACGCGCCAAAAGCTGGTCTTCTGCATTAAACCCACCTTCCCATTTTGGTAGAATAATAATAACCAATTTATCTACAGGTGCTCCAAAAGCTGGTGTCACAAACGCCTGCCCTTCTTTTGGTTGGTGAATGTTGTCCAAAACATATTCGTCCAACTCTTTACCTACTGTTGCCATTATTGATTGGTTGAGTGCACCACCCCACTCCATTTCAGGTGATAGAAATGTAACCCACGCATCAACATCGGTGACATTAAGCAACTGCCCTTGGGTTAATTTAATTTTTGGTAGGTTTTTTCTCATTGGTTTTAGTCTATATCTAAAGTTATGAAATTTACGCTAATAATTTTCTTTCTTTTCACGCTTATTTTTCCTGTTTCAGCTTTTGCGGAAATTGACGGACTTGGAGACGGTTTGGCCATGCATGGTACTCCAAAATACGCTGGCGATGCCTCTCATCTTGATTACGTGAACCTCGCAGCACCAAAAGGAGGCATATTAAAGCAAGCTATTATTGGCACTTTTGATTCCCTCAATCCTTTCGCACTAAAAGGTAAAGCTGCTCAAGGCCTTCATCTCACCTATGATCGTTTGATGCAGCGCGTCTGGGATGAACCTTTCACTCTTTACCCACTCATTGCCCTTGAGGCTATTGTTGCCGATGACAGGTCATCTATTACATTTAGGCTAAACCTCGATGCAAAATTTAATAACGGAGAATCCATTACAGCTGATGATGTACTCTTTTCGTATGAAACTCTAAAGTCAAATGGTCGTCCAAACATGCGTCGTGTTTATCAACTGGCTAAAAAAGCTGAAAAAATCGATGCTAATAAAGTCAAATTTACTTTTAGTGAAGGTTATGATCAAGAAACGGCGATGATATTTGCCATGATGCCCGTACTTTCCAAAAAATACTGGCAGGACAAAACGTTTGATAGTTCGACTCTTAAAATTCCTGTTACCAGCGGACCATACAAAATTGAGAGTATTGAGCCGGGGCGCAAAATCACTTACATACGCGACCCAAACTATTGGGCAAATGATAAAGCCATTACAAGTGGACACTATAACTTTGATAAACTGGTTTACGATTACTTCCGTGATGACACGGTTGCACTCGAAGCCTTTCAAAAAGGCGATCTGGATTTAAGGCATGAATACGATATTCCTAAATGGGAAACATCTTATAAAAATTCAAATATTTATTCCAAACAGGCTTTCAAACATGGGCGTCCTGTTCGGATAGACTCACTTATCTTTAATACGCGTCGTAAACCTTTCAATGACATCCGCGTTCGTAAGGCTCTCAACTATGCCTTTGACGAAGATTGGGTAAACAGAAACCTCTATTTCGGGAAACTTGAGCGTATTAAGAGTTATTACCAAAACTCAGAATTAGCCTCACCTAAGAACAATAAAATTTGGCAACCCTCTTCAAATCTACCATTGCGCGAACGCCTCAAAAAAGCAGATGAACTTCTGACTAGTGCAGGTTTAACCGTTAAAAATGGAAAAAGATTACTACCCAGCGGAAAACTCTTTTCTTTCGAAATCTTAAGTGGTTCTCCTGAAAATGAAAAAATAGCACTTAACTTTGCACGTACTCTTAAACGACTTGGGGTTACTGCCACCATTCGAACCATGGATGCATCGGCTTTTCGTGATCGTTTAAACGGCTATGAATTTGATATGGTTATCTATTACTGGCAGAACTCTCTGTCACCTGGGACAGAACAATATCTCTATTGGAGTTGTGAAGCAGCAGAATCCGATGGGCGTTGGAATTTTGCAGGCATTTGCGACGAAGAAATTGATACAACAGCAAAACAAATTCCTTTTGCTGAAAGTCGTGAAGATTTAGTGAGCGCGACACAGCGACTGGATAGGCTTTTACTCAATCATGTCATGACCATCCCTCTCTTTTATCTAGGCGAAGATTTAATCGCTGTGAAGAAAACGATTGGTTATCCAGATATTACCCCTCTTTACGGTCCTGTTGTAGAAACATGGTGGGATAGCTCATTAGAGAATTGAGCATGTATAAACAAACTGTTATGGTATGTAAGATTTAACTGCTTTAAAGGATTCTCCTCGTGTCATATCGCCCCCTTGCAATTATTGTTGGTTCAATGCTTTTAACAACCACCGCCTGCCAATCTGTTGATTTGGAAGGCAGCCGTTTCTGGCAACGTGAAAAGACTAGCGAAGCTGTTTACCAGCGCGGACCAAAAGCACAACAAATGTTGCAAAGAGATATTGCACGCTGCACTTCGGAAATTCGTGAACTCACAAGACTTGGTGCAATTAAAAGTAGTTTTCCACCTGACCCAAGTCAGGGCGGTAGAAGCTCACAACCTTCCTATGCTTACCCGTCTTCTCAAGAAGGTAATCTTGCCACATGGGATACACCCGAACGTGATGGTTACCTCCTAGTCGAAAACGGTGACTATTACGACTTTGAAGGCTGTATGATGGCTAAAGGTTGGGAACGTACTAAATTTGTTGATTACGACATTATTCGTCAATCTCGCGATGATTATGTCGAAGCGATTGATGATTCAAAATATCGCTCAACACATGGTGGTCGTCCAAAACCTCCTCCAAGTGCGCGCAGTCAATCAACATATCGTACTGAAGACCGTTCTCAGTATAACAACTAGATTTACTTGTTTAAAAATTCTGTAACTGCTTCTTTGACTTTTTCAACACTCAAAGACGTCATAAGTGAATGGTCCAATGTTTTTGGATCATACCCTTCAAAGTCAGTTAACTCTGCAAATGTTTGCGGCGTCGATACATAAGTCGCATTTTCGCCCCACGGCGCATAGAGATGTGGCCAACTTGCTCCAAATAAACCAACTGTAGGAATGCCTGCCGCAGCAGCCGAGTGCATTAGCCCTGAATCATTACCTATATAAAAATCGCAAAGAGACAAAATTGTTGCAGCAGTTCCTGGGTCAGTTTTTGCAACCACATCAATGCGTCTATTCTGCGGAATTGTCTTTAAGAGCTCTACCGCATTTTTTTCTTCCCCGGGGGCGGCAAGTACAACAACATGTGCATCAGGAAAAAAGCCTTTATCAGAACGCAACCATTCCGTAATTTGGATAAAATTTTCGACTGGCCATGTTTTCCCAATCCAATTGGCTGTAGGTCCAACAGCAATGACGGGCTTTCTATGTTCTGAAATAAACGTTCTGGCTGTATCTATCTGTTTGCCTGTGTACCAGATTTTAGGTGTTGGAAGTGATCTCAACTGCATAAGTTCAGCAAATTGTTCTACCTTATGTTTGTTCTTATCTATTTGAGAACCAAAGATATAACGTTTCTTTGCAAAAATGGCGCGAGAGACAATGCTATCGCGTAAATCGATAACAATGTCCCACCTCGTACCGATGACTTGTTTCCAGAGTTTGAACCAATGCCCGTGTCTCTTCTCTTTTTTAAGAACAATTAATTTATCCAGATTTGGTAATCCCTTAAACAACGAGGATGGTAATGGACCACAAACAAGCGTAATCTCTGAACGCTTATATGTTTGGAGAATATGGCTCAATAATCCTGTTGAAAGCACAGCATCGCCAATTCGTGTTGATGTAATAAATAATATTTTCATTTTGCCCTTGTCAAAACGGCCTTTCATCCCAATCATTACTCATACTTATAACTGAACGGTAGAATAATGAACGACTCTTTTTTTGTAAAAGCTCCAATGCGCGGTCTGATTGAAATTGAAGGCCCTGACCGCTTTGATTTTCTTCAACGCCTTATCACCAATGATATTCACAAACTCAAAGAACAGTCCTCTATTTATGCATGCCTACTAACCCCCCCAGGTAAGTTTCTGCACGACTTCTTTATTTCGGAAGGTCCAGACGTACTGTTGCTAGATTGTGAAGGCTTAGACAGAGCAGAAGAATTATACGAACGCCTAGCTAAATATAAGATGCGCGCCAATGTACGCGTATCAGTTGAACCTCGCTCACCTATATTCATATGTTTTGGCACAACACCGCGACCCGGTTATATGGATCCTCGTCATGAAGGATTGGGCTGGCGATCATTCGTAAAACCTGAAGATGAAGATGTTGCTGAAGAGTCATTTGAGGTTTGGGACAGGTTACGCATTAAACTTGGTGTTCCTGATGGCTCGCGCGATGCACAGCTCGAAAAATCAACGCTCGAAGAGTTGAACATCGATAGGTTTAATGGTGTGTCCTATGAGAAAGGCTGTTTTGTTGGCCAAGAACTGACCGCCCGCATGAAACATCGTGGACTTGCAAAAAAGCATCTCTACCCAGTTGAGGGTGAAGACCTTCCCTCACCTAACGAGGAAATCAAACGTGAGGGTAAAGTCATTGGTATTATGCGCTCAAACTGTAACCAGACAGGTTTAGCCCTGTTGAAAGACGAGGCAAAGGACCTTCTGGATGACCATCAAATACATCTTATGGGATAGCGACAACACGCTTGTCGACACCAAAGAACACCATTGGCGCAAGCATATTGAGACCTTGCCTAGCTACGGCATTACACTTGATGACTCTTACCGCGAGCGTATTTATACTAATAACGGCTCACAAAACTGGGACTGGTTAAATACCGATCTTGGTTTAAGTGAAGGTAAGCAAAACTACCTCGATAAAATCGACCAATGGTATTTCGACCATATCGAAGAAATCAAAATCCGATCTGGTGTTTTAGAAACACTCAAATTTTTTGAAGCCAAAAGCTATAAACAAGCCGTTGTGTCAAATGGACGTCGACGTTCTGTAATGAGTGCACTTGATGGCAAAAACCTAAGCCCCTATTTTGAATTCATTCTCTGCAAGGAAGATTACGAAGGACGGAAACCTGACCCAGCGCCGTACCTACACGCTCTTTCCAAAATGGAGGAAACAACAGGTGAAAAAATAGAACCCTCGTCTTGTCTTGTGATTGAAGATGATCCTTTGGGTGTTAAATCGGGAAATCACGCAGGCATGGTAACCATTCACCGTCGCTTAAGCGAAGACCAAACCGTCCATACTCTTGCTGATTATACAGCCTTCACCGAGAGCAAATTCTTGGAAATCACTACCAAGGTAATTCCTGCCCTTTGAAATCATAGAAAAGCCCCGTGTCTTTCATCGAAGCACCCAAAATAACATTGCGAAGACCCGTGACACTCTCCTCAGTTGATGTCGTTGCATTACTCCCACCCATGTCGGTTTCAACCCATCCAGGGTGCAAATTAATCATAATCACATTATCGTTTGAGGCATCTGCAGAAAGTGCGTTCATCGCCATGTTAATGGCTGCCTTGGATGTACGATAGATTGCCATACCACCCGAGCTATCACTTATAGAGCCCATTTTGGATGAAATCGTTGCAACTTTTGGATTATCTGATTTTTTGAGATTGGGATAAAGAGCCGTTGTCATGTAAACAGGTCCAAAGACATTGACCTCCATCGTGTGATGCCATTTTTCGAAATCCAGATTACCTAGGCTTTGGTTGTCACCGCCATAAACACCAGCGTTATTGATTAATAAATCAACAGTCTCATCTGCAATTTCATCGGCAAAACGTTTGCGACACTCTTCACTTGTGACATCCAACTGACGAATATGCACATCGCCTTCAACGGCTTCTAATTCTTTTGCTTCTGATGGCTTTCTGCAAAGGGCATACACTTTTGCGCTCTCGCTTGCATATTGCTTTGTGAACTCCAAACCAATTCCGCGGTTAGCACCTGTAATAACAACTGTCGTCATTTTTGTTCCCTTCCAAATTATCTCTGGAGAGAGACGTAGAATAATTCTCTTAAATTTAAAGAGGTTAAGCTGCTTTTTTTGTTGGCTGGTCTTCTGTTTTCGCCTGACGCAATGTTGCTTGTGCCGCTGCCAGTCTCGCAATCGGGACACGGTACGGTGAGCAAGACACATAATCCAACCCTACCTTCTCACAAAAACCAATTGATTGCGGATCACCACCATGCTCGCCACAAATACCCAGCTTGATATTGGAACGGGTTTGACGCCCCTTCTCACAAGCGATCTCGACAAGTTGTCCAACACCCTCTACATCTATTGTCACAAACGGGTCAGAAGGCATAAAGCCTTTATCAACATAAAATGGCAGGAACGCGCCCGCATCATCACGCGATAAACCCAATGTTGTTTGTGTGAGGTCGTTCGTACCAAAAGAGAAGAATTCCGCATGTGTTGCCAATTTATCGGCTGTTAATGCAGCACGTGGCAGCTCAATCATTGTCCCAACCATATAATCAATGGATTGTCCCTTTTCCTCAAATACTTGGTTAGCAATCTGGTCAATTTTTGCCTTTAGGCGTTCAAGTTCTGGTTCAACACAGACCAGCGGTATCATGATTTCAGGGATGGCGCTTTTACCACCATCACTTGCTTCCAAAGCACCCTCTAAAATTGCACGCGCTTGCATGGCATAAATTTCAGGGTATGTAACACCCAAGCGACAACCACGGTGACCCAGCATTGGGTTTGATTCATGAAGTTCTGCCAAACGCCGCCTGACTTTGGCTTCTGGCAAGCCTGCTGTTTCCGAAAATGTGGTAATGTCTTTTTCGGAATGAGGTAAGAACTCGTGGAGTGGCGGGTCAAGTAAACGTACCGTCACTGGTAGTCCCGTCATAATGGAAAACAGCGATTTGAAATCTTTACGTTGTTCAGGAAGAAGCGCACTTAACGCCTTCTCGCGCTCAGCTGTATTATCAGCAAAAATCATTTCACGGACTTTTTGAATACGTTCTGGGTCAAAGAACATATGCTCTGTACGACATAGACCAATCCCCTCTGCACCAAACGCGATGGCTTGCTTGGCATCTTCTGGTGTCTCAGCATTTGTGCGCACTCTCATACGGCGCGTATTATCCGCCCATTTCATCACTGTGGCAAAATCCTCTGACAACTCTGGTTCAAGCGTTGGCACAGCACCCAACATAATTTCACCAGTTGTCCCATCAATGGTGATGGTGTCACCTTCCTTGATTATTACTCCACCAGCGGTCAACGTTTTGTCCTTGTAGTCAATCTGCAATGAGCCTGCGCCAGCCACACAAGGACGCCCCATTCCACGCGCCACAACAGCCGCATGTGAGGTCATACCGCCCCGTGTGGTCAAAATACCTTCGGCGGCATGCATGCCATGAATGTCCTCAGGCGATGTTTCAATACGTGCCAAGATAATAGCTTCACCTGTGCCCGCACGTTTCTCTGCATCATCGGCATTAAAGACAATTTTACCCGAAGCTGCACCAGGAGATGCAGGCAGACCTTTACCTAAAACTTCTCTGTCTGCCATCGGGTCGAGCGTAGGGTGAAGAAGCTGATCAAGTGAAGTAGCCTCAATGCGCAAAACTGCTTCATTTTGGTCAATCAATTTTTCCTTCACCATATCAACTGCAATTTTAAGTGCTGCTGCTGCTGTTCTTTTTCCTGCACGGGTTTGAAGCATGTAAAGTTTGCCCTGCTGAACCGTAAACTCGATATCCTGCATGTCTTTGTAATGCTTTTCGAGGTTTGCGCGTACATCACATAATTGATAGAAGACTTCTGGCATGGTTTCTTCCATAGAAGGCAAAACACTACCTTCTTTTTCTCGTCCTTTAATCGTCAATGATTGCGGTGTACGAATGCCAGCAACAACGTCTTCACCTTGCGCATTGACAAGATATTCCCCGTAAAAATAATTCTCGCCCGTCGATGGGTCGCGCGTAAAGGCAACACCTGTTGCACAATCTTCACCCATATTTCCAAACACCATTGCTTGAACATTTACAGCCGTTCCCCACTGTTCTGGAATAGTGTGAATACGGCGATAGGTGACCGCGCGCGGTGTTTGCCATGATTTAAACACTGCTCCAATTGCGCCCCAAAGTTGCTCATGTGGGTCATTTGGAAAGTCTTGGTTGAGTTCGCGTTTAACAAGGTCTTTGTACTCGGAAACAATTTCTTTCCACTGCTCTGCTGTGACATCCGTATCGTTCTTTAAGCCTTCACGTTCTTTAAAATCTTCTAAAATCTCTTCGAAATCATGGTGAGAAAGTCCCATCACAACATCGGCATACATTTGCACAAAGCGACGGTAAGAATCCCAAGCAAAGCGTTCATCTCCTGATTTAGCAACCAAGCCCTTCACCGTTTCGTCGTTAAGGCCCAAATTTAAAACTGTATCCATCATCCCTGGCATGGACACGCGAGCCCCTGAGCGAACAGAGACGAGCAAAGGGTTGGACTTATCACCAAAGGTCATTCCCAGATTGTCTTCAACAGCTTTGAGTGCTGTTGCAACCTCATCTTTCAGCGCATCGGGATAATTCTGATTGTTCTCGTAATAAGCAGTGCAAACCTCAGTAGTGATGGTAAATCCAGGTGGGACAGGAAGTCCAAGAGATGACATTTCAGCCAAGTTAGCGCCCTTACCTCCCAGTAAATTCTTCATAGAGGTATTGCCATCTGTCTTGTCCCCACCAAAACCATATACCCATTTGTCTACCATTCTCGTCACTCCCGCGCTGGCTATTCGATATCCTAAAGTCATGATGGCATTACCTTAGCGACTTTTTCCAACAATCTCAAAACAGAAAGACAAACCATCCCAAAGATAACTGCTTTTATTTTGACATAATCTATAAAAGTCGTTAAATAACTTTTTAAAGGAATACCGTTACTATGAATGAAGCTAAGTATAAAAAATTATCTGATTTATTCCGCTATTTAAGCACTGCTGAACTTGAGCAAGGCCTTGAATTCGTAGGACGCGTGGCTGTTCCAAGGAACTCTTGTATAGGAAGAAACGAAGCAGATTATGCACGTGGCCATGACCAGTACATAGATGTACGTGCAAGTAGTAGCTATAGCACTATGTCAGAGGTCTTAAAAATGGCTCAAAGAGGTTAAATTACCTATGCAGAGTTAAATCAGATACCCTTAAGATTATTAGATGGTACATTATACTTTAACATCAGTTCCGTTGGTCTTCCTGCAGAAGGAAGTAACGCCGAAATTACACGAGACATGGTTAGGTCAATACAGCTTTCTACAAGTTGGGAAATTGCTGAACCTAAAGCTGCTTAATCATCACAAGGAAAACTGCGTTGTCTCAAGATAAAAGCCCATTAACCAGAGAACAAGTTATAGTTGAGGCCACGTCCATTTTAACTAAGATTTGGATGGAAGCACTTAGCAATACCGATATTCAAGGTTTTGCGATTTCTGAACTATCTAATCATGCGCGTCCCACATTCAGGGCAGAAGCCAACAAGATAATTACCAAGAATCCTGATGAATTAGGGCCTGATGTAATACAAGAAATGGCACGCATACTTCATTCACCTCATCTTGAAAGAAAAATCACCTCATCTTAAAAGAAAAATCTTCGAGTAAGCCATAGACCTTTAAGCCTCTTCACGGTATATCCTTTTTAGGAACAAAAACAAAAACCTAAAGAGAATCTCCCTATGCCTGTCGATATGAAAGATATTGTTTCCCTGTGTAAACGTCGCGGATTTATTTTCCCCGCATCCGAAATTTACGGTGGCATTAACGGTTTTTGGGATTATGGGCCTTTAGGAACAGAACTTAAAAACAACATTCGTGATTTGTGGTGGAAGGCGATGGTCATCACTCCGCCTATCGGTCCCGATGGTGAGCCTCTGCAAATCGTTGGTATTGATTCAGCTATTATTCAAAACCCTAAAACTTGGGAAGCCTCTGGCCACGTTGGTGGATTTTCTGACCCGATGGTCGATTGCCGTGAAACGAAAAAGAGATACCGTGCAGACCATTTGGATGTTTTGATTCCAAAAGATGGTGAAGGAGCTTGGATTGCTGTTCCACAAGATGATGAAGACGGCACAGCAACGAGACGTTTAAAGAAATTTGGTAAAGGACGCAGTGA
>JBBKVR010000051.1:0-11405 GCA_037968575.1 Bdellovibrionales bacterium
GCTTTTGCACCTTCTTGAATAGCTTCTGCAATCTCTTGCATCCTTTTGGTACCTGCACTCATCGCCATAACACGACGACCAGCCAACTGCCCATAACCCAGAGCAATCCCGACACAGCAGGCAATCAAAAAGTAAATTTCAATGATTTCCATAGCTTCAAACCTTCTTTTGTAGTTAAATTTGTAATTAAATCATATAGATAAAAGTAAACTCAAAAATCATACACAAAAAAAGGCACCTGACAAGATAAGCAAATGGAACTCCGTTGAGTTTCGTGAGGATAAGTTTTTTGGAAGCACAAAAAAAAGCCCTCGCGAAGAGGGCTGTTCAACTCTTATTTATCTTTGTTTAATTTACACGCGTCTTTGAGAAACCACCTGTAGAAGAACATCATTAATAACATTTTCACCTATAACCTTGGTTGTTATTATGTTTAAACGACGTTTAACTTCACTGACCTGAACCACTCCACCTTCAAGCGCCGCTTTATAATTCAACACTCCGTATAAATCATGGATATAAGCATCTGTTAAACGGGGAGAGAGCTTTTCAACCATCAATTTGGACTCTTCACTATTCACTTCCAATGACACCACAAAAGATACAACTTGCGAAACACCATTATGATCTACAATTGGTAGAAGCAATGGTGATAACTCAACATAATGCAGGTTTTCATGTGACTGGACTCCTGCCATCTCTCCTGTTTGTCCCTCTGGTATTGATGCAACTGCAGAATTTCCAAAGTAAAAATAAGCGCCAATGCTTCCCCCACACACAAGCAAAACCGCCAGTAAAATTAAAAACTTTTTCATAATTATTATTTTTCTTTATATGTAAATTTATCCCAACCTACTATTAAGTATGTGGGGTAAACGTTAATATCAGGTAACCATTATATAAAATTGTATGTATATGGTGTAACCCGCAGGTTACTTGACTTACCTAGCGATACTGCTTTGCAGCATTGTCTAAAATAGCGTTAACGATTGCTTTGGCTTTATCATCATAGAAACTTGCCGCTACCTCTATGTAATCATTGATAATTATAGGCGCATCAATGTCCTGATGCATCATCAACTCGTAAAGACCGCATAGAATCGTCGATTTAAGCAGTATTTCCATCTTTCGGGCCGATTCATCATCTTTTTTCAAAAATGACGATAAAGTCGCTGCTAATTCTTCTTGTTTATCTTCAACACCCTTAACAATTGACTCAAATAGAGCACCATCAGGTATCACATAGGTGTCGTCATCAACTGTCATCCCTGCCCTATGCGCAAGATATTCCAGAGTGGTCTCTTTGGCTTTCTGTTCATTCATTGCCATTTGGTAAACAGCCTGAACCGCATGAAGACGGGCAGATATTTTTTTGGCTGTGGCAGATGGTTTTTGAGAAGTTTGTGACATTTTAGGGATTATGCTTTCAAATACTGTTTCAAAGCAACGATTTGAAGCGCTGCAAGAGCCGCTTCTCGTCCACGATTTTGTTGTTTTGGATCAGCGCGTTCAACGGCTTGTTCTAAGGTGTTCACCGTTAAAATACCGCAACCAATCGCCATATCCTTATCTATAACCATGTCCTGTATCTTTTCATAGACGGTATAAGCAATCACTTCATCGTGAATAGTTTCGCCCTTAAGAATACATCCTAATGCGACATAACCATCGTAATTCTTACCTGATTTCTCAGCTAAGGAAATTGCAGCGGGGATTTCAAGTGAGCCATGAACTTCAACGGTCTCATAAGTTGCACCATATTCATCAAGAGCCTCAACCGTACCTTCTTGTAATTGGTCTATCACCTCTTGACGGTAAGCAGACTTTACAAGCAGAAATTTTGAACCTGAAACATCGTAGTTAATGTCTTCTTTAACGTTTTCGTCCTTCATGAATTTCCCCCTAGATATGAAATAAGACTATCAATTCGCGCAATTTTTAGACCGTGTGTTTTGGCAAAGTCCTGAAGGTCACTTCCTCGTGCCATTTCACCATCATCACGCAATACTTCACAAATCACGGCAGCAGGCGCGCAGCCAGCCAGCCTTGCTAGTTCGATTGAAGCCTCTGTGTGACCTTGACGCGAACCCAACCCATCTTCATGTGCCATTAAAGGAAACACATGACCCGGCGTGGCAATATCATCAGCCTTTGTTTGCTCGCTTATTGCTGTCTTTATAGTGTGGGCTCTATCAGATGCACTCACACCAGTAGTTACACCTTCGCGTGCTTCAATAGAAATTGTAAAACGTGCTTGATTATCATTCAAATGTCTTTGTGGCTGCAATTCTAACTCCAAAGATTTTACTTTTTTGTGTTCCAATGCAAGACAGACAAGACCACCGGCGCGCTTCACCATAAAGGTAATAGCCTCAGGCGTCGCATGCTCGGCAGCAATAACAATATCACCCTCGTTTTCACGTGCCTCATCGTCAACCAAAATAATGGCTTTACCAGCTTTTAAGTCGGCAACAACATCCTCTATAGATGAGAATAGACTTTCGTTTTCCGTGGCAAGCTTCAGTGTCATGCAGCGCGCGCCTCTAGCATACGAGACACATAACGCGCCAACATATCAATTTCGAGATTAATTTTATCACCAACCGCGCGATTAGATAGCGTTGTGTGTTCCCACGTATGAGGAATGATACATACACCAAACGTATTGCCTTCAACTTCATTGATAGTTAAAGAAATTCCATCCAGCGATACAGAGCCTTTTGAAGCAAAGTAAGCTGATAAATCATTTGGCACTTCAAATGTCATACGCCAACTGTCACCATCTGCATGTTTTTCAATCAAAGTCGCTTGTGCATCGACATGACCAAACACTAAATGACCACCTAGCTCATCACCCATTCTTAAAGACGGCTCAAGGTTGACTTGCATACCCTCTTTCCAGTTCTCAATATTGGTTTTGGAAACTGTTTCAGCAGACACATCAACAGCAAATGAGGTCTTATCAAATTCCGTGACCGTTAGACAAATCCCTGAGCATAGAATAGATGCACCCAATGTGCGTGACTCTTTAGGTAGCGACGTCTCAATGGTCAGACGAATATCATCACCTTTGCGCTCAAGAGCTTTAATCGTGCCTGTATCTCTGACAATCCCTGTAAACATGGGCAAATATATGGCGCATATCGCGCCACTTATCAAGGTATTCGTACAGTTTAAGAGGCTTTTTTAGTAGGGCGTGCTTGAAGGGCGTTCAATTCTTCCAAAAATTCATTAAAATCATCGGGTTTTCTGAAGTCTTTATAAACGGAAGCATAGCGTATATAGGCAACCGCATCCAAATTCGCCAGCGCCTTCATCACATAGTCACCAATTGTCCGTGCGGGGATTTCGGGCTCCCCTAGAGACTCCAACTGACGCACAACACCATTGGCTGCACGTTCAATCTGTTCCTCGGTCACAGGGCGCTTACCCAAAGCAATCGTCATTGAGCGCAGAACCTTTTCGCGGTTAAAGACTTCTTTTTTCTCACCTGACTTTAAAACGATTAAGTCACGCAACTGAATACGTTCAAATGTTGTGAAACGCGCTCCACAGGATGGACATGCACGACGCCTACGAATAGCCGCATAATCTTCGGTCGGACGTGAGTCCTTAACCTGACTTTCTTCATTTCCACAAAAAGGGCAACGCATAATTAATTAGCCTATTGATGCTGTGTAAACTGGGAAACGATCACATAAGGCTTTTGCCTTAGCTTTAACAGATGTCTCTATATCGCCGTTATTCTCAGCACCGTTAGCTTTGAGACCTTCGACAACCTCAAGGATAAGATTTGCAATTTCCCTCCATTCCTCGGCACCAAAACCGCGTGTTGTTCCTGCTGGTGTTCCAAGGCGAATACCAGAGGTCACAAACGGGCTTTCAGGGTCAAACGGCACAGCATTTTTATTACAGGTAATACCAGAATGCTCTAGTGCCAAATCAACTACTTTCCCTGTCAAACCAGCAGGGCGTAAATCCACAAGAACAATATGTGAGTCCGTTCCACCAGAGACAATATCAAGTCCACCATCTTTTAAGGTGTTTGCCAGAATTCTCGCATTATCTACAATAGCTTGCGCGTATGTTTTAAAGGATGGTTGCAAAGCCTCAGCAAAAGCAACAGCCTTTGCAGCAATCACATGTTCCAAAGGACCACCTTGAATACCAGGGAAAATCGCAGAGTTAATTTTCTTGGCAATCTTTTCATCATTGGTGAGTATAATTCCTCCGCGTGGGCCACGTAGAGTTTTATGCGTTGTTGATGTTACTACGTCTGCGTAAGGAAATGGTGATGGATATGCGCCTCCAACAATCAATCCCGCATAGTGAGCCGCATCTACAAACAGATAAGCATCAACCTTATCGGCAATCTCACGGAAACGTTTCCAGTCAATGACACGTGGATAGGCAGAAGCCCCAGCAACAACCATTTTCGGTTTATGCTCAAGCGCTAAACGTTCGACTTCATCATAGTCAATCAGACCGTCTTCTTCCTTTACGCCATATTGAATGGCATTAAACCATTTTCCAGATTGGTTAGGTGCTGCACCGTGCGTCAGGTGACCACCAGCATCCAGCGACATTCCCAAAATTGTATCACCTGGTTGAAGCAGTGCTGTGTAAACACCCTGATTGGCTTGCGAGCCTGAATTGGGTTGTACGTTGGCAAAACCACATCCAAATAATTTCTTAATACGGTCAATCGCCAAGTTCTCGGACACATCAACGTGAGCACAGCCTTGGTAGTAACGTTTGCCTGGGTAGCCCTCTGCGTATTTATTGGTCATGACAGAGCCTTGTGCCTGCATCACTGCACGCGAGACAATATTTTCAGAGGCAATCAATTCAATCTGATCTTGCTGACGTTGAAGTTCCCCCTCTATTGAGGCAAAAATCTCAGGATCAGCATCTTTTAATTCTTCTGTAAAAAATCCCTCTTTTCTCAGTTCATCTAACTTCATCACTTGTCCCATTTGATTAACCCTTCTTTTCTATTTTAGCCACGCGAGCTTCGTGACGTCCACCTTCAAAATCAGTTTTAAAAAATTCATTTACGCAATCTTTTGCCACATCAACACCAATTAATCGTTCACCTAGCACAAGAACATTTGCATTGTTATGTTGACGAGAAAGCTTTGCCATCAGTCCGTTTGAACAAAGAGCAGCACGAACACCTTCATGCCTATTTGCAGCAATCGAAATTCCGATACCTGATCCACAAATTAGGACACCCATATCAGCTTGTCCTTCCTGAAGGGCATTAGCGACTTTGTAAGCATAATCAGGGTAATCAACAGAATCGGTGGATGATGGACCCAAATCTATCCATCCATAATCAAATGATTCAATAAGTGTTGATTTGAGAGCAAAACCTGCGTGGTCAGAGGCAATAAGAACTTTCATGATTATAGATATAGAGAGCGGGTGTTACCCAATCAATCCTTTTTTCTTTAAAACATATTCAAGGCGTCGAATAGCGTTCATTTTTAATATCGCCTCTCCTGCACTTGCAGGCCCTTGAATAGAGATTTCGGTGAGTGATTTCGTATCCATGGCCGTGACTTTCACAAGTGATCCCATTGAATGGAATTCAATAATCACTTCTCTGTCTTTTATTCCTTGGCTGACCATGTCAATATACATCTCATAATTTAACGCAGGATAAAAGAAAACATGAGCAAAAGACCGCAATTTATTTGGGAAGATCCTCTTCTTTTAGATGAACAGCTCTCTGACGAAGACAAAATGGTGCAAAAGACCGCACGCGATTATGCACAAAATAAATTACTTCCAGGAATCATAGAGGCCAACCGTCACGAGAAGTTTGACCAAAAGATTATGCGCGAAATGGGTGATCTTGGTTTGCTCGGCTCAACAATAGATGGTTATGGGTGTCCGGGTGTGTCCGAAACAGCTTACGGATTGATTGCTCGTGAAATGGAGCGTGTAGATTCAGGATATCGTTCTTGTCTGTCTGTTCAATCTTCGCTTGTCATGTACCCAATTTATGCGTTTGGAACAGAGGAACAAAAACAGAAATATCTTCCGGGTCTTGCAAGTGGTGAGATGATTGGTTGCTTTGGGCTAACTGAGCCTGATGGTGGCTCTGATCCCTCTTCGATGAAAACACGAGCCAAATCCGTTGATGGTGGTTACAAGCTCAGCGGTGCAAAGCAATGGATTACTAATTCCCCGATTGCCGATGTGTTTGTTGTTTGGGCAATGGATGACAATAAAGAGATACGTGGCTTTATTCTTGATAAGGGCATGGATGGCCTTACTGCTCCAAAAATTGAAGGAAAATTCTCTCTTCGGGCTTCCATTACAGGTGGCATTGCTCTGGATGAAGTTTTCGTCCCTGAAGAAAACATGTTTCCTGAGGTTAAAGGTCTAACTGGCCCCTTCTCTTGTCTTAACAAAGCCCGTTACGGTATAGCATGGGGAACAATGGGAGCAGCAGAGGCTTGTTGGCACATCGCACGTGATTACGTAATGGACAGAAAAGTCTTTAACCGTCCATTGGCTGCTAACCAGCTTGTGCAAAAGAAACTCGCTGATATGCAAACCGAAATTACGCTAGGTCTACAAAGCGCTTTTCGTCTTGGGCAACTCATGGATGAAAAACGCGCCGCACCTGAGGCTATCTCACTTCTCAAACGTAACAACTGTGGCAAAGCTTTGGACATTGCTCGCGTTTGCAGAGATATGCTCGGCGGGAATGGTATTGCTGACGAATATCATGTCATCCGCCATATGATGAATTTAGAGGCTGTGAATACTTATGAGGGAACACATGACATTCATGCTCTCATTCTAGGTCGTGCGCAAACCGGAATTCAGGCGTTCAGCTAGGTTTAAGCGGCTACTTGTTGTGGTATTTGAAGTGGTATGTTGAATTCTTCCACCGCTATATCATCTTCTGCAACTTTCATATCCCAGAAAGTACGTCGACCTCTTTGATCAAGTACATCAAAAAGCAATTTGCAGCATATTTTTTTAAACAAATCATCCTCAGGTTCTCCATACCCAGTCCTTTGAGCAGATATGTAATGCGGAGATGTATGTAGAGTTTTTGCAATGGCTTCGTCACTCTCCCCTTGCTCATTACATAATTGTAAAAGCTGTTTATAGCTGCCTGGACGCTCCACCCATTGTCCATCAATATTTTCCCAAACAATTTCGTCTGCTGATTTTCTAAATTTATCATTCATTTTACAAACTTCCCAAAGTCTTAAGTTAATAAATTTTTACACTTTTCATATCTATAAAAAAGCGAACATTTCATTAAGCTTTTAATCAATATACGTCAACAAAAAAACCCTGCAAAAGCAGGGCTTTTATAAATAAAATTTACTTTGCCGCCTACATGGCAACATCCATCCATTCAGTTTTATCAATCACGCCGTCTTTGTTATCGTCATAGGCCATGAAAGTCCCTGCCGCAAATTCAGCATTACTGATGCGACTATCGGCGTTTGTATCCCATGTCGAGTAGAAGTTACTTTTGTTTATGAGCGTTACAACTTCAGAACTTTCCAAACGACTATCAGAGTTAGCATCAACCGTTAAGTAAGTGACCGGCTCCATATCATAATACTTGTACCATGTTGTTGTATAATTATCGTATTCCGCAGGCTGAATGAAACCATCGTTATCCATATCCGACCTATAAGTTACATAAGTTGCAAATTCATTAGGCTCAACAAAACCATCGCCATCCATGTCATAGCGATAAGTTGTGGTTGTAGGTGTTTTGGTAGTAGTCGTTGTTATAACTGGCGTTGTAGCCGTTGTTATAACTGGCGTTGTAGCCGTTGTGTTAACAGTCGCACCTACAACAGGTGTTTTTGTTGTTGTCGTCGTGACTGTTGTTTCAGCTGATACAGGCGCAGCGATAAAAGCCACACATGCAATAGCAACCGAACTCAATAGCAATCTTCTTTTTAAAACTCTCATTATTTTTCTCCTTAATAGAAATGTAAGTATTCACCCCTACTAACGAAGAAAACCTATGGAAGTTCATATTTTTAGTTAATCTTAAGAAATCTCTAAGTCCAAAGTTAAACCAATTGAACTGGGGACCCTTACAACCGCTGCTTCAATTCTTGAAAAGCTTTTTGGAACCCGATTTAAAACCGCCTGAACCATCTCTTCGAGTTGGCCCTTTTCAATATGCTCTCCGTAAAAGGCCGTTATCATTTGTCTTGCCATGGATGTACGAAGCTCGAGTAGTTTTTGCTGTTTTTTATCACAATAATCACAAGAAAAAACGTCATCAGAAAATTCTATACTTTTAAGACGATCTATAACCTCTTCATAATTTTTACGTTCTATTTTTTGCCCTAAGAAACCTGCTTCCTCACGAAGAATATCTAAATTCAGCCCTTTAGATGAGAATAGGTCTTTTATTTCACTTAATCTTTTTTCTCCTAGACCTTCAATATTTTTCAATAACTCTTCATAAGTTTTGCATAATAACTCGCACACATAGGCAATTCCACGTGGCGGACGATAGCTTGTTAACACCGTAGAAATACGTTTATCAAGCATGGTGCTACTAATATAATTAGATAAAAATTCTAATTGGTGGTTTTCAAGATATTTCATACGGGTCCTAGTTGACGGTTAAATTCTAAAGAGTCATCATTGGAGATGGTTGATGGGGAAAATTAGTTACTTTTTCAGACATAACTTCGTTAAATTCCATGCAACTTAAATTTGAATCAATGTTAGATGTTAGCCAATCATAAAGGCGATTTGGGTCTATTTCTAAACCTTGGACAGACTGGAATAAATACGCTGAGCCATAATATTGTCCTGAACCTCCAACACCTTCCTTACAAAGTCCTTTTAACACTTCCCTAAAGCCACTCTCAAAAGAGCGCACTTCTACAGGCTCCAGATCTTTTCCCCGCAAAACATCAAATGTTTCCCTTAATAGAAGTTGCCAACCATATCTTACTTTCATGTGAGTTAATTGTGACCTCACACGACGATGTAAATTGTCTTCACCACTTAATATAAAATTGCTTTTTGACGCCAACAAGTCTCTGGCATTTTCTGATATTGAAAGTGTATTTTCCATGATTAGTCGATTTCCCTACGAATTATTGAATCCGCTTCGCTTTTTATTTTTTGTACAAGATTTCTAAGAGCTTTTGTAATTTTTGGATCTTCCGATAAACCCTTTGCTGCTCTTGCAAATTCTTCAGCTGAACTTTCAGCCATAACTGTAATAAGAATATGATTTAAATGAGTTTTTTCTCTTTGAGAAAGAGGTGAAATTTCCTCACCTGACTGAGCCTTAACACCGACCTCTTCCTCAAATTCAGCCTGTTCAAATTTACCTCTATAATAAGCAACGTCGGCCACATTAACGCCCATTGCGAGGTAAGGCATGTTTGCGCGCATGCTTCCAAAGTTTAAATTTTTAGATTCAAACTCTATCCTAATTTCTTCTAGCCCCTTTGTAGAAAGATTAGGAATTCTTTTAAATTTATCTTCTTCTAAAAATAGTAGGTCATAGACATATTCTAAATCTATGTTGACTAGGGCACTCACAACACGTGGCGGCAAATCAGTCTCTACTAGAGTAGAACAGAGGAAGTCGACTTGGTTATCTTCTAAACGCATTATTTTATAGTCCGTAAGTTCAAAAAAGCCTTGTTTATAGCAAAGCACTAATTATGTCAATATTTTATGTTAATAAAAAAGACCTCATAAAGAGGCCTCTTAATAAATTATAAAAATATTAAAATTTAATCCATTAAATTGGTCTGCGAATTCCAGAAGCGCTCCATCATGCGGAGTGTTTCAGCAGTTTCTTTGAGGCGATCATCATCAAGTTTTGTATTTTCCAAGTTCTTTTCATGACGTTGGAACATCTGATTGATGATCTCGTGAAGCTCTTTACCTTTTTCAGTCAACTTCACGCGTATTGAACGCTTATCATGACGTGAGCGTTCTTGCTCTATATAGCCATTTTCAGCCATTTTTTTGACATTATAGGATACGTTTGAGCCAAGATAATAGCCACGCAAGGTTAACTCACCCACTGTCATTTCATCGTGTCCGATTGAGTGCAAAATCATTGTTTGCACGTTGTTAATATCATGGATGCCTTTACGATCAATCTCAATCTTAACAACGTCCAAGAAATAACGGTGCAAACGTTCAATCAGCTGGATAGTATTATAATATGGCGTAGACATGGGCTAACCTCTATTTTTGATAATCATGTCAATGACATGGCTATGAATTCATGAATAATATGATACGCGAGCCGCGTAAAAAGACAAACGCTAATCCTCTAATTATACAGCCCTTTAAGTAAATAAAGAGTTTATTTGTTCAAAAGCAAGTTTATCGAGTGCTTCAGGACTCCATTGCGGATTCTTGTCCTTATCAAGCAGCAAGGCGCGCACCCCTTCATAAAAATCATGTGAACGCATTGAATATTCAGCCAATTTTAAATCACGCCCAATTACATCGTTAAATTTTTCATTCCTTGCCTTTTGAATATGCAAAAAACTTAAAAGCAGGCTGGTTGGGGATTTTGTCAGGAGCAAATTATATACTTCTTTCGCCCATTCAGAACCGTTAGAAAGACTTTTCACTATTTCTCCTAATGAATTGGAATCAAAATGTTTTTCAATTTCGATACATATCATCTCTATATCTGAAACACTCTCTGGAGCTTCACAATATTTACCCAATATATTTTCAACATCTTCACCGCTTTCCAAATCCTTCAAAAACTCCTCAATCGATGAGGACGGCATATAATGTGTTGCCAGAATGTTAGAGATTAAATCATGTGGTTTTGTGATTGATTGCCCAGTCAGTCCAAAATAAAACCCGTTCGCACTTTCCATGCGTGACAAATAATAAGCCCCACCTACATCAGGGAAAAAGCCGATAGCGGTTTCGGGCATAGCCCAGCGTGTATTTTCCGTGCAAATACGAATTTGACATGGATTAGCAAGACCAACTCCTCCGCCCATTGTTATTCCATCCATAATAGAAATGGAGATTTTGGATAGTTCATAGAGTTTTTTATTTAAGGCATATTCACGCTTAAAATACGCATCAGCAATTTGTGGATCCTGTTTGCCGGCAGCATAGGCCGCTTTGATATCCCCACCAGCACAGAAGGCTTTGCCCTCACCCGTAAAAACAAGCGTCTTCAAACCATCATTTTTTTTAAAATCATCAACCGCATTACTAATGTCATCAATCATTGACCCATCAAGTGCGTTTAACGCCTCTGGACGGCTGAGATGAATATGAAGTACTGAGTTCCGTATTTTTGTTTTGATAAAAGTCATTCAGACATAAAAAAGAGCCTACTAGATTTTAGCAAGCTCTAAATTGTCTGTAAAAAAGATTATTCTTCCTATGGC
>JBBKVR010000052.1:0-2910 GCA_037968575.1 Bdellovibrionales bacterium
GATTATGGGCAAGGAAAGCCTGTTGTCCTTATTCACGGTTGGCCGTTAAGTCACCGTATGTGGGATGACCAAATCTCTGCCCTTGTTGAAGGTGGTTACCGCGTCATTGCCTATGACAGGCGTGGGTTCGGGCAATCTGACAAACCTTGGGATGGCTACGACTACGATACTCTAGCCAGTGACCTCAATCGTTTGATGGAACAACTTGATTTAAAAGACACAACCTTGGTTGGTTTTTCAATGGGCGGTGGAGAAGTCGCTCGGTATATTGGGAACCACAGCACAGATAGGCTCTCTGGTATTGTTCTTGTTGGCGCGGTCACACCTTTCTTGCTTAAAACCGATGATAACCCTGATGGTGTAGATGGCGAAGTATTTGATGGAATGAAGGCTGGAATTAATGCTGACCTTCCAGATTTCTTTGGAGCATTTGGTGAGGCCTTCACCAGTTATGAGAATAACAAAGACCGCATTAGCAAAGACCAGTTGCATCTTAATCAAATGATTGCCTGTTCAGCCTCTAAAAAGGCTGTGCTCGATTGTGTCGACTCATTTGGAAAAACTGACTTCCGCGAAGACCTCAAGAAAGTTGATATTCCGTGCCTTATTATCCATGGCGATGACGACCAGACCGTGCCAATGGAGGTCAGCGCGCAGAAGGCGCATAAAATGATGCCCAATAGTGAGCTTAAAATTATTGAGGGTGCGCCACATGGGCTAAACTTCACCCATACAAAGGAATTAAACAAAACCCTATTGGAGTTTTTGAACGTATGAGCACTTCCCTAAAACAAACTGTTGGAACATATCTGGCAGTATTCAGAGCCTACAAACGTAATCTCTTTAATCACAAACATGAGGAAGAGGCTCCTTTCCTTCCACTGGTCATTAGTAGAAATGATATATGCCTCCATATTGGTGCTACAGATGGACGGCATAGCTATGTCATGGCAAAGGCACTGGAGGGCGGTTCTGGTCACATATACGCGTTTGAACCCTCTCCTATTACTTTTGCAGTCCTTAAGAAAGTTGTGAAGCTGCAAGGGCTCTCAAAAAAAATGACGATTGCCCGTAAAGCCTTTAGTAACAAGCCCCAAACCTTACAACTCAACGTGCCGTTCAAATCATCAGGGCGTTTGGGAAATGCTTTTGGATTTACTTCACAGGTAAATGACAATGTGACAGGTCGAGATGGTCAGAAAAACCCCCATATGTTGAGCTTTGAAGTTGAGGCTATAACCATTGACGAGGTTGTCAAAACCACTGGCAGAGTAGATTTCATCCGCATGGATATTGAGGGCAGCGAACATCTGGCACTTAAAGGTGGAGTGGCTTCCATCAAAAAGCACAAACCTCATATGTTGATTGAAATTCACCCCGATATGCTCACCCAGAAATTCGATACATCTCCGCAAGCGATTTACGAAGAAATGACAGCGTTGGGCTATAAAATCTATCATCTTGAAAATGACAAGCTTGTCTCTTCATCTAATCTCGATATTGCCCCATGGAAAGATTACTTCTTCATTCATCCTGAAAGAGAACATCAGTTGCCTATTTGACTGGGGGACCTTCTTCAAAAACTCCAGCCGAAGGCTTTAATCCTTTTAAAAGACTCGAAAGACTTCCAACTGACTGTTCAAAAGCTACTCTCCAATCAGAATTTGCTATTACTCTTCCACCTGATGTTTCTATTGCTTTTTGAATCATCAAATTTTGAGATAACCCCGCTGAATGAACCAAATTTCCATCTGGGTCTCTAAGGCCTCCCGAAGTTGCACCAGAACTATTTGGTTTTGACTCATGCAAAGATTCATAAAAGTTACTTCTGAAAAAATCAGCAACAATATCGGGATAGGTTCTTATATCTGTTGTCCATCCAGTCATGGGTAATTTTAACGCCCGACAATAGCCTACTTCAAAAGCTGTTCCTGCGTCCATTTCCACTCCGCGACGAAAAGGAGAGATATTAAATATAGCACCATCTACACCTTCCATAATGCCTACATCAGCTTCATATATCTTGGTATTTAATTGGTCTCCTGGTTGAACGCCTTCCAAACCAATTTGATTATCAATAGGGGCAACTCCCAGAAGATCGTATTTCCTCAGAATAGATTTCATTTCTGCAAAAACATCTTCAGAGTTTTCCAGAAATACCATAGGTCCTGCTATATATATTTTTTTCATATTTTCGCCCTTAACGTTTTTTAAGAATACTCTTTTTAATTTTCATATTCAAAGAGATTTTCCAAATTCTTGAAATAAACACTCATAAACTTGTTACTAAATTGCGAACTTAGGGTTCTGTATCTTTTAAACGGAACGCTTTTCTTTTTCCGAAGGTTGGTTAGGTACTTGTAAACCAACCTCTCAAAAAGGAGAAGAAAATGCCTAATCAACCTCAAAATCAAAAACAAGAAAAGAATATGCCCGATCCTCGCGCAGCTTCTAAAGACCCGCAGAAAAAGCAACCTCAGAACCAAAATAAAGACAAACAAAGCCAACAACGTGGTAATGCCTAATATTTGGTACTGACGTTCAGCTAAGAAAAACCCGCCTTTCGGCGGGTTTTTCTCTAACTTATATATTTAAGTATTATGCGGCGTCAGCAACTTGATTTTCATGCTTGCCTTCACAAAACTCTTCAATAGATTTCGCGCAAAAAGCATCTAGATCGCCAGGATTGCGACTGGTTACAAGACCTTCATCGACGACCACTTCCTTATCAACCCATAAACCACCCGCATTGCGGATATCGGTTTGCAGGCTTGGCCATGAAGTGACTTCCCTGCCGTTCAGGACATCCGCCTCGACCAACATCCACGGGCCATGGCATATGGCTGATACGGGTTTGTGTTGCTTAAAGAAATCACGCACAAAGCTCACGGCCTTTTTATTCATGCGAAG